>CP006977.1:1374613-1718266 GCA_000508305.1 Sulfolobus acidocaldarius SUSAZ | reverse complement strand
TCCTTTCCAATTTCTTCAAACTTTCTATCATAATCCTTCTGTTGTTCTCTGAAATCTTGGGTAATTGAGTGTAGCTCTTTTAGGCCTTCAGCTAATGACTTAACAAGGAAAGTTTCTAACTCCTCTCTAACTATCTCTCTTACCCTTTTCTCGTCAACTACCATTATATTATTTTACTCATTTCAAGATTATATATAATTTTTGAGAGACTACAACATTTTCCTGTGTTAAGGTGAAAAATTTAATATTAACATTCTAGTTTTGTAAAATAAGAGAGCTACAACTTATCTATTTTCTCCTCTACTCGCAGAAAGAGGAGAGAGGTAATTATCCTTAATCCACCTATTGAGCCTAACATTATATCTATTGTAGTAACCATATTTGAGAAATAGTTTAGTAGTAATCCAAAGATAAAGCTAGTCAATAGGGATCCTCCTAGTGCAGCTAATCCTGATAGCATGTTGTATAACGCTATTATTGTCCTTTTATGCTGATAGTCTGAAACATCTAAGATATATGCAGTAAACGATACGGATGCGGAATTAGTGAACCCTGAGACTAAGCTTGATGCATAGATCTCATAAGGAGTTGTAGAAAAGGCATAGGCTAAGGGGAATGTAGCTAGGGCAAATCTGCTGAAAAACATGGTTGCAACTCTGTGCTTATCTATTAATCTACCCACAATCCTTTGCAAAATTACTGTGGACAGGTTACCTATAACATTAATAATGGCTATTTCAAAACTGTCTAGGTGAAACTTATAAACTTGAGCTAATGGAAATAATGGCCATGCCATAGCCCACGTGAACGTAAAAAGGGAGTTTGCCAGAAGAAAATTCCTTAATCTACTGTTTTTAAAAACCTTCACAGGGGATGCACTCTTACTCTTAAATTCGACATCTACGTCAATTTTTGAATTCACGTAAGCACCATAAATATACAGTAGACCTGAGGCTATAAAGAAGAATCTCAATACGTCTATATCACTACTAGCTACAAAACCTGTGAATAGTGTAGCTAAGAGACCTGCTAAATATACATATAGATTATATTGGGATAAGACTAAACCCTTACTCGTTCCGCTAATCTTATCAAGAATTAAAAGCCATCCAAAATTGGTAACTCCCATAATTAAGGTTATTACCACATATAGAACAACGAAGAAAATATTTGTTAGTGCTAGCAAGCCTATTAATAGCCAGATTATCCCCTCAGCTAAGGTGCCCCAAAACAATAATTTCTTAGCCTTAATGGAGAGATTTATTAGAAAGTACTGGGCTATACCAGGGAAAGTAGTTCCTGCTGAAGTAGCTATAGCAAGTACACTTCCTATTATTCCATTTGAGGCTACGAAAAATGATATGAAGGGACTCGTGAGACTGCTAGCTAGGTTTGCGAAAAAAGTGTACGCTTTAAGTGGTTTCAATAATGGTCAGTTAACTTTATTATAAGATAGAGAATTAAAATTTTATTCCTTTGTTTACGTAAATATTCATTCTACTCTCCGAAACTAATTTAAGGGGATAATTTTTAATATTTATAGAATATTAGAGTAAATATGAGGATCTGTAAAGAAAGGAGAGTCAACATACTGAAATATGGAAATAAAATGTGTATGTTTATTGCGAACAAAAAATCGTGAATTTATTCTCCTAGTAACTTTAGCACTAGTTCTGGTTTAACGGGCATGGTGTATATCTTCTTGCCTATTGCATCTTCTATAGCACTCACCACAGCAGGTGTTCCAGCTATCGTAGGTAACTCTCCGATACCCTTAGACCCAATTGGGGTATCAGATTTTGTTAATCCAAATGACCTCCACTCGACATTGAATGATTCAACAGCAGTAGGTAAAACGTAATCTGAGAAATTAGAGGTCAGCAAGTTACCATCTTGAGAGTAAATTGCCTCCTCATACAGGGCTTGTCCTACACCCTGAAGCGCACCTCCATGTGTTTGTCCCTCAGCCAATAATGGATTTACAACTACACCTACGTCATCAAATGCCTTGTAGTCCAGTACTCTAGTAAAGCCTGTGTCTTTATCAACCTCTACTAGAACCATGTGTACGCCATAAGGGGATGTGTATAGATTCATAACATAAGAGTAGTCCTGCTCGGGTAATACTCCCATAAACATGGAAGTCCTTGCAGCCTCTGATAGACTCATGGTCTTGTCTCCATGAATAAACTCACCCTCTCTGTATTCAATCTCTTCAGCCTTCACACCCATTTTCTCTGACACAACTTTCAACAGTTTTTCCTTTAGCCTCACTGCAGCTTCATATACTGCAGATCCACCGACAGTTATCGTTCTACTGCCTGCAGTTAGATCTCCATCTGATATGAGGTCAGTATCTCCCCAAAGCACATCCACGTTTAATGGGTCAACATCAAATACTTCAGCAGCTATTTGTGTGAAGGCTGTCGCATCTCCTTGACCGTGGGGTGTTGTGCCAGTTATAACTTGAATTCTACCATTGGGGAGAACCTTCACCTTAGCTGTAGAATAAGGACCAAATGATGCTATCTCGCTTACTATTGCGACACCGACACCAGCTAGTTTACCCTTACTCCTCAACTGGTCCCTTCTCTTTATTAGTTCATTGTAGTACGGTTTAGCTATTCTAAGTAACTCTTTGTACCTACCACTATCATATGTTATGCCTGTAGGTAATTTAGTGAAATTAACGTCGTCCATCACATTTCTCTCTCTTATCTCATATTGATCTAATCCCAGTTCTTTAGCACCTAGTGTCAATATCCTTTCGATGAAATATGTAGCCTCAGGTCTCCCTGCACCCCTGTAGGCACCGATAAAAGCTTTGTTTGTTGCAACGCCGAGAACCTTTATTTTAAGGGAATTGACCTTGTATCTACCTATTAACAATCTCGCTGCTATAGTTGCCATCCCAAAGGAGTCCTTATTTATGTCTTCAAATGGTGCCCCCAGATCGTGTATAAGTGTACCCTCTATTCCCAGTAACTTTCCCTCTGAGTCAAAGGCAGCCCTAAATCTCAATCTCATATCCCTACCGTGATTTGTTGTCATCATGTCCTCAGTCCTTGAATTAAACCACTTTATAGGTCTCTTAGTTATTACTGAGAGATAAGCTACAACGAACTCCTCAGCATAGTTTATTATTTTGCTACCAAAGGCACCACCAACATAAGGTTGTATAACTCTTATGTCTTTAATGCCGTATTCAGATAGGATTTCTGATAAGGACTTCTTAAGGTCAAATGGGGTCTGTGTGCTACTCCATACTGTTAACCTCTTACCGTCAAATTGTGCAAAGGCTCCTCTGGGTTCCATGGCGGAAGGGATAACCCTTTGATTGATTAGTTCTCCCTCAATAATCTTATAAGCTCTTTTGAAGTCGTTTTGAGTATCCCCAACATTCACTTCATCATGTAAGATGACATTTGATTCTAATTTACTCATAGCCTTCTCCTTATTACTCAAGGCTTCCTCAACGTCTATTACGCTAGGTAATGGTTCATATTCAACTTCGACCTCGTCTGCCAAGTCTCTTGCCTTGTACTCATCATTAGCCAATACTACAGCTATAGGTTGATCTTGATAGACAGCTTCGTCCCTGGCTATTCCTATGATAGCCTTAGGTAGATCATAGGACGTAAAGCACATTGAACCCTCAGGGCATTTTACACTTTTTATTTTAGCATGTGCATATTGACTCCTTACAAAGGATGCGTAAAGTGTACCCCTTAGGTCTAAGTCATATACAAAGGTAGCCCTTCCTGTCACAAGAGGCTGATCTTCTATTATTCTTTTTAGCGGTTTACCTATATACTTAGGCATAAAGTGGTTTTCTCCTCATCATTTAATAAACATTACGTTTAAAGAGTTTAAATTTTAAATATTATAGGAAAATTATTCAGGGGGTAAATAAATAATTATGGACTACATTGAAGTTTGTACTAGGACGAGAATCTAGCAAAATTAGAGTCCATAATAACGTTATATTAAATGACCTCTGTAAACTGTTATATCTCTCTATATCGGGTATTACTATCTACCGATCAGACATCAGCAACCCTTTCAAAGTAAAAACCAAGAAGTGTTACGTTATCTATAGGCAATAAATGTTAAGTTAAGGTTTAGAATATAATCATTCATTTGAAAATAAAAAATAAATAATATCAATGAAAATAATAAACTATATATATACAACTTCCCCTATATAAAAACAATTATGATGCAAATTTACAAGGTGAGGATGCGAGTTAAACATGACGCTTGTTGGACACAGGAGACCACAGGTTATGATGTTACGGCAAACGTTAAATACCTCTTTCCTCTAGTAGCAAAGAATTCTGTTTTCGAAATTGTGGAGTTGTATTCAAATGTAAAAACTCAGCTGACAGACTTCATTGATGTGTTAAGTAGAAAGTATAGGAATAACATAAAGATCATAAGGGTCGATAGGAATAAATCAAGTAAGACAGCATTACTATACTACTTTAAGAACTTTGAGAACTCAATTACGAAGGCTATGATGAATAGTAACGCTATTGTTGCAAATCTTACTGTAAGTGATGGTATTGAAGACTGGCAAGTCTACACATTCAACAGGAGAGATCAATTAGAAACCCAGATTAGTGAGGAGCTAAAGAGGATCGACGTAGAGATTGAAAACCTTGATTTCGATAGGGTAGAAATGGATGAGGTTAAGAGTAAGATGATTGTTTTCTCATCACTCACACCTACAGAGAGACAGATACTATACACAGCGTATAAGATGGGGTTCTTTGATTATCCCAAGAAGACTAAGCTCGATGAGTTAGCCAAAATGTATGGGGTAACAAAGGTGGCTTTGGACAGACATATAAGGAATGCTATTAGGAAAGTATTAATGCAAGTTTTCGTAGACAACTCCAACACATTCTGATGAAAACTCTTTCTGTCACATTAAGTCATTTTTCATAATATAATAGTAAATATGACGGAGTAAATTATAGACCTTGGTTAAGGAGAAATATATTTCCGGTAGAAGGTTTTTCTTTAAGAATGGAATTAAGTTATCCCGTTCTGAACTATTTTCTTATAATTAAAATAGATAGATCTTGCAAGAAATAAAGCGTCACTGTCAAGGTATGCAGCTAACTTAACTACAGAAATATCAGGATTTTCCCTGATAACCCTGACCACCTCTCTCAATCGTAATGGAACGTCCTTATCTTCCACGTTTATAGCCCAATTTTTGAATTTGATCCAAAAATTAGCATACTTCATGTATTTTGTATAACAACATATTGCTTATTAGGCTTTAGGCTTATTATGAGCAATAATTCCATAGATCGAAAATACGTTAATTATCTCAAGAAATATCAATATAATTATCACTTGTCTTGCTAACTGACTGTGAGCTAAATTATTCATTCAATTTCCAAATTCCTAGTGTCGTTCTTTATCTCATAATTATAAACCAACATAATCTGCGCGTCTGGATCTATCCTCCTCACATTATCGATCATTGCCTTTGCATTCCTTATCGAACCAACAAAGCTCACATCGATTCCTCCTAATGCCCCAGGTATTATTATAACTGAGAACCTGTTTGTGACTGTTATCACGTCATTAAGCTTCTTTGTGAAGACAGCCAGGAGCATGGAGTCAGCTTTTATTAGGTCAACCTCTGGTATTACTGCAAATCCCTTCAGTTCACCAATTAACCTCCTAACCTTCGATACCTTAAAGTTTAGCTTGTTTGCTATTTCACTTATTTCAGCCCTGGGATTCTCAACTAGTGTCTTTATCAGTAGTAGATGTTGCTTTTTAAGCTTTACGGGATTCTGAGGAGGGATATACTCCATTATGGGTTTTCCTAACTCTGATGAGATTCCGTCTACAGTCTCTTTTATCTCTTCAATGCTTTCACCCTGAAAGCCATAAACATTGAAGTTCTCAAGGCAATTGAATTTCACAAATATCTTATCTGAGTAAGCCTCTCTCAAATTGGGAAAAGCGTAATAAGCGAAGTACTTGTTTATTAAGTTTGGGTTTATGAGAACCTTGAAGCCTCTTATTACTCCTTCATCGATTAGTCTTCTGAACCTTGAGTTCAGAGAAGGAGGAGCCAGATTTATAATCTTAGCTAGTTTGTTCTGGGATATTCTTCCATCCCTGAGCAAATTGAATATTATTAGCCTGTCAATTTCATCCACACTATTACTTTTAGTTTAGAGCTTAAAAGCTATAAAAAAATTAAAATCACGATCTCCATTAGGTTTAAGCTAAAACAGTCTTAATATAGTCACATGGAGAAGTCACTATATGAATGAGAGAATCGCATTAACTACCTTAGCCTTAACGGCATTCTTGGATTCAGTAGGATTCGGAATAATAATTCCAATCCTACCATATTACTCTTTACAGCTAGGCGCCACTCCTATCGAGTATAGCTTATTAACGGTAACGTACTCAATAGCTCAGTTGATTTTCTCCCCTTATATCAGTAGACTCTCAGACATAAGAGGCAGGAAGAACGTTTTGACTCTCGGAATAGGCTCAGAGATTATAGGTTACTTGATAATAGGCTTATCCCCATACTTCTATCTTCTACTTTTAGCTAGATTTATAACAGGAGCGTTGACAAGTAATTTACCAGTTATACTCTCCTATGCAACTGAGCTAGGTAAGGATAAGTCCCGTAATATAGGGATAATATCTGGCACATTTGGGGTTGGTTTTGTAGCTGGTCCTGTGATTGGTGGTGTCCTCTCTCCTCTTGGATATAGGAACACATTCCTGATAGTTGCAGGTCTGGCTTTCCTTAACTTGATTTTAGTATACCTATTGGTCAGTAGTGACAATAAGGAAATTCCCATAAGGCAAGCTTCCCTTAAGGAAATTTTCAGGATGTCCAGCTCGTTCTTTACATTAACACTTATTATAGCCTTAAGCTTTGCCGTACTTCAAGGGACACTTGCTTTTTACGGGAGATATTTCTACAACTGGGGTCCCTCCCAAATAGGATTAGTATTAGGATTAGTGGGAATAGTCCAAGCTGTAGCCCAATTCTTATTAGTATATAGGATAATAGGGAAGGTGGGGGAAAGGATAGCGATTACTATTGGACTTTCAATAACATTTATAGCTTATATCTTACTCTCATTTCCCTCAAACCAAATCCTAGCTTATGTTAGCCTAGTCCTATTGGCGATGGGAAACGGTATAGCCCAAAACTCTATCTTAACATTACTTAGTAAGACTTTACCGCCCGGAAGTAGGAGTGGCGGATTTGGTTTCGCCCAGTCTTCAACTGCATTGGGGAGTCTAATAGGTTTTCCATTGGGGAATACAATGTTTCAATTACTGTCCCCAAATTCCGAGTATTTCCTTTGTTCTGCTTTAAGCCTTCTTTCCCTCATATATTTTCATAATATTTATGCAAATGCCACCGTTGAGAACAAAGATAATGATAAACCTATAATTGGATAATTTTAAGTTAAATGTCTTATTTTTCAGTAAAGTCTTCACCAAAAAGTACTAGCTTCTTATATTTTCCAATCTAGAGAGGAGGACGCTAAGACCCTCCAATAGGGACTTCACTTGATTATCCTTTAACTCTTTCATAATTTCTTCTGATAATTCTCTATATATCTTAAATCCTTCTTCCATCACTTCTTTTCCTTTCTCTGTTATATATATCAACACTAACCTTCTATCATCTTGACTCCTCTCCCTTCTCACTAAACCCATATCCTCCAGTTTATCAACTGTAGAAGTTATTGAAGCTTGGGTAACCAAGTACTTATTTGCCAGCTCAACCATAGGTTTGGGACCGTCCTTTATTCCTCTTAGCACGAGGTGATCGAGGTAGGATATGTTTAGCTTAGCTAACTTTTTGTTAAGTTCTCTCTGAAAAGCCCTATTTATCTTAGCAATGGTAACAATTACTTGAAGTCTCTCATCCATGGTAATCTCCATGTTCTTACCCACCACCCCTAAAATTATTTTGAATGCAATAAAAGGTGAATTTACTTGAATAACTTCTTGTAACCTTCATAATCTCTATCTTATTTATACTTGGTGTCTTTTCACTTATCAACTTTCCCACCATCTCTTTCAATCTCAGCTATTGTTGTCTTTCCCCTCAGGACTGAGGCTATTGCAGCTAAGAAGCACAGTATAGCACTTATGTAGAACGCTTCTCTTAAAGCTGATAAGAATGAAGGGGCTATTGCTGTTGGGAACCATGCATGCTGTTCCATTATGGCTACAGCCTGAGGGGGTATACTTGCATAGATCTGGGGAGGTAAAGAGGATAATATAGTTTTAACGGGATCATATCCCAGAAACGCTGAAAATAATGCACCTGTAACAGGTATATTTTGCACGTAACCAGATAATTGAGGTGCTCCTGCTTGAGATACAGCATTAGCTAAGGCTGATGGTAAGCTTGAGCTCAATGCTATTATAACTATTGTGAAGAATATGGTTATGCTTACAGTCTGCCCTATATTCTGAATCGTTGCCCTCATTCCTGATGCTACGCCCCTATATTTAGGTTGTACACTGTTCATTATAGATGCTGTGTTTGGAGAGGCAAACATTCCGTTTCCTAAGCCCATGAAGAATATGATTGCAGCGAACTCAGGATAACTGAAGTTATATGGAAGAGTGGTTAACATTAGGAACCCTACACCTACAATCACCATCCCAAGTGTAGCTAACAGTTTCGCACCGTATTTATCAGACAACCAACCACTTATTGGTCCCATTGATACGAACCCTACCATTAGTGGTATCATATATATTCCAGCCCAGAAGGGTGTCTCCTCATAACTATAACCGTGTATAGGCAACCATATCCCTTGGAGAAATATAACTAACATAATTGTTAGACCACCATAAGCTATTGATCTCAGTAGGCTAGCGAAATTTCCAGCTGCAAACATCCTAATTTTGAACAATTCTAACCTAAACATTGGGTATTGAACCTTTCTTTCCACATATATAAACGCACCAATCAGAGCAAATCCAACGACTAGTCCTGTAATCACATATGGATTTCCCCAGCCTAGCTGAGAACTACCATATGGCAATAGACCATAAGTGACTGCAACTAGTATAGATATTAAACCTACAGCTAGAGATAAGTTACCTACCCAATCAATACTTTCATTTCTATTAGGCTTTGATACCTCCTTCAACTTAGTGTAACTCCATATTGTTCCCAGTATTCCCACTGGCACACTGACTAGAAACACTAATCTCCAGTTAATTACAGAAAGTACGCCTCCTAGTATTAAGCCTATCAATGACCCCCCTAAGAACGCTATCTGGTTAATACCTAGCGCTTTACCTCTTTCGTTATAAGGAAAGGCATCAGTTATTATTGCCGCACTATTCGAGAATAGAAAGGCACCACCTATACCTTGAATAACTCTGAAAATTATAAGCTCTAGTGCTCCCAAACTTCCTTGATTTGGTGTAATTGAAAGGAGTATTGAACCTATGGTAAATATTAGGAAACCTAAGTTGTATAATCTCACCCTTCCGTAAATGTCTGATAGTTTTCCGAAGGAAACGAGGAATGTGGCTGTGACTACGTTATATCCCATCAATATCCACAGGAGAAACTGAAAGGAATCAAAGGGATTAACGTTGATACCCCTGAAGATTGCCGGTAACGAAATTATGGTTATACTACCGTTTATGGAAGCCATTAACACTCCGATTGTGGTATTACTTAGAGCTATCCACTTATACTGCATAAGTAAAAGCCAAATCATTTAAAGTTTAAATATTTAACTCTTAAGTATTTTAGGCAACTTAAGGTAACTAAGAACGTCTATTTTTGTAAATCAATGAGGTATTGAAAGTTATAGGATTTGAATATAACTAACTTTATAACTCGCTTATATGAAACCTAATTTATGGAAAAAATAGTAAAATCAGTTGATGCCTCGAAGTGGACTACCGTTCACACTCTAATGTTTGCGTCAGTTGCCGTAGGTTATTTCATGTGGGGTGTTATATCCTCTATAGCCCCGTTACTTTATCCCAATATAAACAGCGTTCTGTTTTTACTCACACCCACTCTTGCGGCTTTGGCAGGAAACCTAATCCTATCCTTCTTCTCAGACAGAAAGTTAGGGAGGAAAGTAACATTCTTCATAACTATGACTCTTTACTCAGTAGGGACAATTTTAATTATTCTTGCTTCTGTACTGTCTGGATTTAACACAACTAGTTTAGCGCAATTTCCATATATTCTACTGATCGTGATAGGCATAATACTTGGTGAATTTGGGGTCGAAGGCGAGGTTCCTGTTATGTTGTCATATAGTGCAGAGATGATGCCCATAAATTATAGAGACAGTATCTTAATATTAGGACCAAATTTCGACAACATCGGGGCTACTGTAGCTGCTCTTATAGGTTACTTGACATTCAGCCTTTCTAACTCATTTATGATTGAGCTCCTCGCTGTATCCTTAGTTGCTGTCTTAGGTATTGTGTTTGCTATTGTAATAAGGTTTCTCTTACCTGAGTCAGTTAGGTGGCTTGTAACTAAAGGGGATTTGGGTAAAGCTGAGAAAGAGGCTAGTAAGGTAGCTAAAGAAACTAGGGAATTAGATATTCAAGTTCAGGTTAAGGATAACACCAACTTGACCTTCAGGTACATAATTTTGGTTGTCTTAGGTGTAGCACAATATCTCACTTACGGTCTAATGGCGTTTACTGTTGCTGATTATTACTTCTCGAGTTCACAAACACCTTTCATAATATTCATAGCTAATTTAGGCGCATCAGTCTCAGGCTTCTTAGCAACTCTGGTTGTGAGGAGGATTAACACAAGAATGTTCTCCATGATATCCTATCTGGGCGGTACATTGAGTATGATACCAATAGTATTACTTACCATGAACTTTAACATTCAAATTTTCTTTGTTCTTCTGTTTGTAAATATGTTGTTTAGTGAGTTCAGTTGGGCAGTGAGAACTGTATATGAGCCTGTATTAATGCCCAGTAATGTGAGGGCATTCATGATAGGACTCATAAGGATATTTCCAATTACCGCCTATGGGATTTCTCTCGTTGTTACATCATCATTTTCACTCGTAGATTATCTGATCCTCAATTTCGCTCTCTGGCTTATGGGTGGTATAGTTAGTGTAATCTGGTATATTAAAGGAGTAGACACTTACAGGGTTCCACTGGAAAAACTAGAGAAAAAATGAAAGAGTATGTGTTTTAAGATATCATTCTTTTTTCCTTTTTAGCTTCTCCATCCAAATGAGCCTATAGGAGTAGGCTGATTACTACTGTATTGGAATGGCGTTAGTGGGGATACTTGATACGCGTACTGACCAGCGAAAAGTATATCCTCCCTAGTGAAGAATCCTGAGACTAAAGCTAATATCGCTACGACAAGTATTATTATTTTCAAGTAGTTAGGAAAGTCAATAGGTGAAGGACTTGGAGAATGTGAGTTAGTTTTCCTCAACATTCTCCACATCATTAGATTACCTACACCAGGCACTACAAATGTCAATCCGAGTAATACTAGGTCTATTACAAACGTTACTCCCGATATTAGGTAGTTATAGGCTACTTCATCGAATACGTAAACGAAATTGACATTTGCCATGAATAGGAACCACGTTGCTAGCTCAGCTACTGCAGAATAAGCTAAAAGTTTAGCCGTGAGCCTTCTAGCCCTAATTCCCTCTTCTCCCTTTGTCACAAGACTTATTATATAACTCCAAGCACTACCACCTACTATACCTGATGCTAAGAAAAGTGCAGGAAGACCTCCGTTATTCCAGAAGGGTACACCAGTTGCTGCAGATAGTTCAAAACCACTATAAGTTGTGGAAAAAATGCCTGCCAAGAGCCCTAAAATTGCAAATACCCATGTGGCAACAACATTTTTCACATCAAGTACCTTAATAGCCATAAAAATCAACGAGAAAACTAGAAGTCCTCCCACGAATTCAATACCTCTAGCCATCCACGAATTCAAAAGAGCTCCGAATGCATTTGCAGGGGCATAGAACCCTCTTATAGGTACTCCTAAATGTATATCAAACGCAACCAGAGATAGGACAGCAAATATAAATACGAAGATTGAGTTCCTCTTTACCAAATTAGGATATCTCCCTGTGAATTCTAGGATTGAAGTTATAGCCATCAACATTCCTGCGAGTCCAGTGAAATAGAGTGCTATTGCAACTGTTACATCCCATTCAGGATATTGGTTAATCTGCAACAGTGGTGAGTTTATTCCAAAATTAGTACCTGGAGCTGGTGCAGTGAACAGACCCATTGTATGTAAGTATAATTATTATAATAAATAAACCTTAATTTCATTTTATTGATATTACTAGTCATTCATATTTTCTCCACTGAGTATATTAAATACGATAAAACCTGCGTTCTTCACGAGTGTTACCGTGTTTATTAGTTCGTTTTTACTTAAGTCCTCTTGATATAGTAGTTTAGCAATCTGAATTGCAGTTGGTTTCTCTGGTGGCATAACGTAAAATTCCACATTTAGCCTAGCCAACTCTACACCGATCTCCCTCAACACTTTCTTATTAAGTTTAGGTGGGTCAACCTCTATTGCCATGGTCACGATGTAGTACTTCGAAAAGGCTGTGGGTCTTATTATAGACACTATGGCGGAATTTGCAGTTGGTGGAGATATATTTACGTGAAAGTGTAACCCTTGCTGTTTTTCCTCCTTTACCTTCATTCCCAACTCCTTAAATATTTCCACGACCTCTGAATCGGATATCAAATCACTTACACCTCAGTGAGGAATCACCAATTTTGGAGTCAACATAACTCTTTCCTGTCAGTTCAACGATCTTCTTAAGGTCCCTAACTCTTATTACGTCCACCAGGTTTACGGAATTTCCACCTTCACGATCTATCATGACTACCTTAAATTGATTTGACTTTGCATTATTAATTGAGATGGTATTGGAAGTTATGAAATAACCTGTTCCTCTTTGTATTCCAGTCATTCTGTATAAATATTCAAAAAATTTAGGGTTTGTGGTAAACACGCCCACATCTTCAGCAGAGACCACTCTGGTAATGAAACTGTCTAGGTTAAACCTGTTTAAGATCTCATAGGCTAACTTAGATGGGACATTTGTAGCTATGAATATCCTTCCCCTATAGGAGAGCTCCTCTAGGAGATAAGCATCAGAGTTCACAGTCATGTTTGTAGGATCAATTTCAACTTTGAAATAATTAGATCCCTCGATCTGCTTCAGGATATCCTTTAGATTAGGGGCTCTTATCAACGTGTTAAGCAAAGTTATAACGAAGTTCATTTTTTGCTCAACCCCAATGTCCTTTCAACCCACTTTTTACTCATGTTCTTCTGTTTGCAATCGTTACACACGTCTACATAGTCTTCAATGTCATTTATTCCTGAACTCATCAAAATCTCACCTACTCTGTTTTTCACCTTGATTGAATCTAGTGGCTTCCCACAGTATTTGCATTTACCTACTGTTGCCGAGACCACTGATCTGTTACCCAGTTCCTTTATTTTAACTGATCCCATCAGTGTTATCGCCCCCTCAGGACAATTTCTGACACACCTCTGCGAACCTATGCAATATGATAAATCATGATATAGTGTTGTACTGTTGGAGGTATTTTTAATGTCAAATACCAACATTTGACAAGATCTTACACAAACTCCACAAAGAACGCATTTATCAGGATCTACTACCACCTTAAACACTCCAGGTATCTCGTCTTCCTCGTTTAGCTTCGACTGTGATCTGAACTGAGAGATGGACCACAATAGTAAATTCCTCCTCCTGCTTCTCGATAAAACTATGTCCTGGGGTATCTCATTCCTAGTCAATATGGTGGAATCCCTGACGATATTTCTCAATACGTCCTCTAATTCATTTAGATCCTCCACATAAGGGAACCATATTTCGGTTCCGGGGAATCTCTTGATAGCAACCTCTGCCCTTATTTTTGCCCTATCTCTCAGTTCACAAGAGCTGTCAGGGGAGTATAGTACGGGGTAAAAACCAGAGACCAGGATTGCTGTTAGAAAAGAGTCGTGAACTGATGAGACACAGGGAGATATAAGAGGATATATATATGCCTCCCTCAGCTTTGGTATATCTGTAATCCTGTTGCACGTGATCAGGACTATACCAGGCTTATCCTTAGGGGCATAATTACTCAGTGTGTTAATAAATGCAATGACTTGGTCTGTACTGAAGTTAGGCATTTCCAGGTAACCTAAAAATGACATACCTGAGCAAAATCCACAGGAAGTACACTTGTCAGGATCAGAAACTTGTGGACCCTCAGGGGTCTTCACCACTAATTCACAAAGTGATGAGAGGTATTTCATCTCCCTCTCAAAGGATATCTCCTGGGAAAGTACAGGGTAAGGTTTATAATAATACAATTTTCTCCTTAAGAGCGACCTTCTAGTTAAGTTCTTGTTTCGTAGTGGTTGAACTCTCCTTGCCAGGAAGGAGAGGGAAGCTTTGCTTAGGTAAGCTAGTATTAGGGCTTTTGCTTGCTCCCTTGACTGTAACCAGTTAATGTCTAACACTTCCACTGACAAAGGGTGTATATTGGTTAACTCGTCTATGTTACTCAAAAAGTCCTTAATATCCCTGTTTTCGCTCTCACTAACTACCACTAGTGCATTTACCCCATTCTCTTTCAAGTCTTTCTCCATGAAGTCACCATATTCAGCTACATATGCGATTTCTCCATCATTAAATATACTAACTAAAAGTTCGTCTCCTAGCATTTCTCTAGCCTTCTTAGACACTATTAGCCCAACATTTAGCCTTATTATTGACAAGCAATATCTAGTTTCAGAGACGCTTAACCGGAAAATAATGATTCTTTTCAAAAAACTGAAATTATTTCTGTCCACACATATTTCTTAAGGACTCATAGAACTCCCTTATCACATCGTTATTGGGATCAAGGCTTAAAGCCTTCTCAGAATCACTTACGGCTTTTTCACACTCTCCTGTCATGTACTCTGAGAAGGCAAGAAGATAATAATTTTCAGCGGTGGGTCTTATGGATACAGATATTTTGAACTCGCTTAGTGCCAACTTGTAGAAATGGGTCTCCAGATAGATCTTACCCTTGAGGGTGTGTAGTGTCTCGTCCTTGTTGTTGTACTCTAAAGCCCTATTTATCTCCTTAAGTGCATCTAGGAATTTTCCTGTCAAGTAGAAGCATTGAGCACGTAATAACCTACTTTCAACATCATCAGGCTTCATCTTTATCACGTAGGTGAGAACTTCAAAAGCCTCCTCATATTCCTGCATTTCGAACAGTATCCTAGCCTTTAGTTTATTATAATCATAGGAATAAGGTAGAATTGAAAGAGCATTATTTACCTCGTCCAATGCATTAACAAGGTCATTATAAGTGAAATAAAGTAAGGCTAACTCATAATACATGTAGTGGGCATAGGGAAATCTGTTTATGCCCTCTTTAAGTTCTCTTATAGCCTCTTCACTTTTTCCCATCTCAAGATAGGCTTTGCTCCTCAAGATGTAGGCTTCAGGTAAGCTCAAATTACCTAAGATGTTCAATGCCTCAGGGTAATTCCCTTTCTCAATTAGTCTCTCAGCTTCATATATTGGATCCTCTTCTCCTTCCGTGTCCACGATTTATGATCACCAATATGAAGTTAAAAATAATTTTTCCTTAATTACTAAAATTTGATCTGAAAACTCTTAAGCCGAGGCTAAGAGCTTTATCAACTACCCTGTCTACACCAATCTTGTTTCCCAGTATGACCACTGAAAATGGACTCGCAAAAGGATTTTTTGTGAAGTTTTTTGTTAACTCGAAAATGTTTTTATCATGAACTATGATAGTTTTTATCTTCAGCGTTTTCAATCTCTCGATAGAGTCCTGGCTCATGCCAATATCCTCAACATATGCAAGGTTATTCTCGTTCTCTATTACCACCTCACCGAGTTCCCTGTAAACTTTTGAACTAATTTCGAGAATCTTCTCCTTTTCTCTCCTAACATAGGACTCATCTAAAGTAAGTCTCCCCATCACAAACCTATTGTAGAGAGAGATAAATGCTAACTCACCTAGAGGCTGTATTATGCAATAGTCACTGGGTTCAAACTTTCCAAGCTTCGCAATGCCCTCACCTAAGCCCCATCCAAATAAGATGTCCTCTCTTTTGAAATAAAGGTTATCTACAGCTCCCTTAACCACTATGGGATTTAACACTAGACCTCTCAACAGACCGTCGTAAATTTCAGATTCAGGGGGAAAAGTTATATCAACAATACGCAGTGTGGACGCTGAGACCAGAGCCTCTCCATTTAACTTTACGCTTCTCTCTATTATGACTTCAAGTTTTGGAGAGAAGTAATGTATGTTTATTTTGCTCCTCTTCTCTATTGGTTTACTTGACTTAATGAAAAATAGGCTTACTTCTTCACCTTTCTCTCCATGGTAAATCTCAAATTGTTCGCTCAGCTCGCATGTACCTAAAATAGTAGAAGGACTAAAACCTAGTGCCAAGTAGTCATTGAGGTAATTCAGCATTTTTGACACTGAGATACTTTGATATCTCGGGACAATAATACCTTAATTTTATACCATCTATCTTGCACTTTGCTGCAAGTACATAAGGTTTTCCACTATTGTCATATGAGATAATTGCCTTACATCTGTTCCTCAGGTTTATTGACGGGAAAAAGTTTATCAAAATATTTGCTATAACCTCTTTCGTCTCCTCCTTTAGCTCATCAAGTCTACTGTATAACATTGTGGCGATAGTTACAGGCTGATTAAAACATATGACAAACGGTGATAGGTTCATATTCTTCAAAACTTTATCTACATCTTCTAGGAAATACTTGAGTTTCTCCTCATCGCCATCATAGTTCCACAACTTCTTTAGAACTGACAAACATCTTCTCTTCACATTGCCCTTAGATGTGTTTAAGTAGAGTATTATGGCACCCCTAGCTGTTATTGAAAACCCCCTTTTATCCTCCCTCTTGACTAAGCCTAATCCCACTAGCCTGTTGAATGTCCTCCACGCTGTCGCATTTGATACCCCTGTAAGCTTGGAGAAACGATATGAAGTGAGCTGAATGTATAAAATTAACTCCTCCAACACTAGTATGTCATTCGGTTCTAATCTTATCATTATTTTAAATTGTAAGCACTTAATCTTAAATATTTATACTACTATAAATTTCATCAAAAAATAATGATAAATTATATGTGAGCTTATTTGTTCAAAAGTTTATCGTGGTTGTGGTAATGAATAAGTATAGTAAATATGAACATTCAGTCATATCTTCAAATTGAAGTGAATACTTAAAAAAACTTTATTAAAAATTTAATTAATGAGTCAATTAAAGCTAAGTAGGAGAGACTTTCTAAAAATAAGTGGATTTGCTGGTTTAGGTACTGCAGTTTTCCTTGGTACTCCATCAGTTGTAGATAAAATATTTAGACCACTTGCCGACACAACTAGCTACACACTAAACTATCCATCTGACGAAGTAGTGTACACTAACTGTTTCCAGTGTTTAGGTAGATGTGCAATTCAGGTAGTTAGAACTCCAGAGGGATATCCTAGGTTCGTTACAGGGACTATTGGATGGCACATAAATGATGGCGGAGTTTGTCCTAGAGGAGCAGCTGATGTGTATTACTACTTCGTTCCTTCAAGGCTAAGGTATCCTCTATTGAGGGCTGGACCTAGAGGGTCAGGTAAATGGATTGCCATTGACTATGATACTGCTTATGATATCCTTGTGAATGGTGCCAATGCGAGCTCTTGGTCGAAGTTAGGTTTGAACCCGGGAAGTTTAGGTATAGGTGACTTTCCCGGTCTATTAAAGATCAGGCAAACTAATCCCCATTCATTTGTCTTATTTACTGGAAGGGATCAGTTGATCCCTGGAATAACAGCAGGTTTCTTCGCTGCTAATTTTGGCACTGCTAATTCTGGTGCACACGGAGGATTTTGTTCAATGAATGTCTACTCAGCAGGAGTTTATGTTACTGGTGCGCCAGTGTGGGAATATGCAGGACCTGATGAGACGAGAGCCCAATACTTCATTTTAGCCGGTCTTGCTGGGGATCACTTCCCTAATTGGATGAGGAGAATTATAGCTAGGATAAGGGAAAATGGCGGCAAAGTCTTAACCATAGCCCCTGAGAGATTTGGCTTCTACAGTGTCTCGGATGAGCATCTGTATGTAAATCCAGCTACAGACGGAGCCTTGTTCATGGGATGGATAAGGGTTTTGTTAGATTTCCACTATTACGTATATAAGGTTTCCAATGGGAAGACAGTCTTAAATCCTATTACCTTAAAACAAGTTTCTTCATATTACAGTGGGACAGGACAACTACTTTTCCAGACTGTTGCGCCTAACGGTCAAGTGGTGCCTCTTCCTCAATTTGGCGAAATACCAGATACCGCCAATTTCCCTCATATAGACGAGGAGTTCTTGAGGTATTATACAAATTTATCCTGGCTAGTAATATTAAATCCCAATCCTCAGTATGGAGACCCATTAGACCCCTCAGACCCTAATGCGAGCAATAATACAGGTTTACATGTTAGAATGCCAGTGAAAAACAGCCTCTATTCCACCTCACAGAAGATTACTGCAACAACGTCCTCAGGCGGTACTGTTTCCTTTACTTTCTCTGCTTCGAAATGGCTAGAGGCTGTATTGGGAAGTGATGGCAATGTTTACTCTTATGTCGATATACCATGGCAAAACGGTGTTATGCCCATCTTGACCCTAGACGAGTTACCTTCAAGTATGATCAGTAATTTAGTTCAAGTCCCCTATAAATTAAGGAATGGTCAAACAATAAAGATTCCAGCAATTCAGGTAACTGTGCCTGCATCACCCAGTAGCAGTAATACCATAACCTTGACTGTTACAACAGGGTTTGAACTTCTGAGAGCTGAGTTGATTAACTATGATCCCTATACCTCACCAGATCAAACGGCTCAATACGGTGCCATAAATGTTTCTAATCTTACTGGAATACCAGAGTACACTGTAGTTAGGATCGCAAATGAACTAGCAGTTGTTGCATTTCAGAAGGCTATTCAGCAACCTGTAAAGTGGGTTGATTACCTAGGAAGGTATCATGAGTCAGTTACAGGTAGACCTGTTTCCATTTACTTTATGAGAGGGCTAGCAGCACATGGTAATGGATTCCAATCTGCTGCTTCAGCTTACTACTTAGTATTAATGTTAGGTGCTTGGGACAATCCAGGGGCTAATGGGTATAAATATCCATATCCTCACTACTTCCCTGGTCACGGAGTACCACCACATCCTTTAGCTAATACCCCATCGATAGATCCTGATCTTGCATCCTTAGGCGTAAAACCACAGGCAGGTGGTAGGGCAGGTTTTCTCAAGAACGAATTAATACATAACGATGGAACAGTTGAAATCACCAGTGTGTCAGTGATAGCTACGGGTCCCTATGGTTTCCCTGATGGTCCAGATGACTTGGTAGTTTATAAAACAAGTAGACCTCTACTGGTTGACCGTGGTTATAGTTGGGAATTACCACTTACTACGCAGAGATCTTACTCGGCAGTCTCATACACTGCGTACATGATGAATAAGTATGCTAGTAAAGGTATAATACCATATAATGTCCAGGCTATGATGTGGTACCTAACCTCGCCACATTGGAATAACGCTTACACATTAAGTGATGTATTACAAAAGGTTACAGAGACGGATTCGAACGGAAACTATATTATACCATTCACTGCAACTATTGACCTCTTTATGCACGAGAACGATAATGTTGTAGATTTAGTTATTCCCGACTTGTCATTCCTAGAGGTATATGGTTTTCACTCAACGTTTGATAGACCTACTACTTTACCAAGTGGACCCTCTGATTCCTTGAACTGGCCTTCACTTCCATCTTTATACCCTGTACTAAGTGCGGGTGATTTTCTACTTACACTCCTATGGTTAGTTAGAGGGTATCCAAACCAAAAATCCAATCCCAACTTATCTATTAGTCCCACTAACAACCCACATTATACCACCCAGGATCCAGTAACAGGTCTACCACTTGTTAGCCCAGTCACAATACATGACCCTATCACGGGGCAACAAATATTTTCTCAAGGTCAACCAGGCTTAATATCCTCAGGAATTTACATCCTAAAATCAGGGACTTTAATAGCGGGATATGGTAACAACTTTGAGTATATATTGAAAAATGATGCTGAAGCGCAAACTCCAAATCCCCAACAGCTTAAGCTATATGCCTCATTTGTTCCAAATGGTTCTGACCAAAATACAGTCATAAGCCAGATTACCTCTCAAGTGCCTAGTGGTTCAACGTTCTCTACAGCAACCACTTACACCATAGGTGCAAGTAACAGAAATGGTGGAATTGAGGATTACTTCAGACTACCTGTAAAGTTCCAACCGTTACTCCAGAACATGTTACAAAGTATAATAAATAACTTCGCAAACGGAAAAATGACATTAAATGACATAAATCCAGGAGTAGTAAAGGTAGGTAAGGGAGGCGCAGTATACGTACTTCCACCTTCAATAAGATACATGAGAAATGTCAATATGTTCTACTTTAGAGGATGGGGAGCGTACATGCCAGGAGGCTATGGTAATATTGGGTTACCCTATATTCACAGGGTATATCTTGAATATTTGCAGAAATTTAGACTTGCTGCGGCCGGAAAATGGACAGGTTATAACGCGGCGTATTACTATTATTACAAGTTAACAAACAACTCTAAGTTCCTCGTTCCATCCACACTGCCTAATGATAGTTACGGTAATGCTCTTAGGAAGAACATATTGGATTACTTCAAACCTTTTGGAGGGTATTACCCCACTCCAACATGGAAGTCTGATATTACTCAAGATGGTATAGACCTCTCCCAATATCCATTGACATTCTTTGTGAGGAGACATGACAGAGCATATCACTCCTGGTCTTACACTACTCCATGGTTGACAGCTATTATACCTTATACCCCAATGGTCCTAAGTTCGGCAGACCCCTATGTTAACTCAATGGGTATAAACAATGGAGATTTTGTCACTTTCCAGGCTGTAAACGAGCCCAAGAGTGGGGGACTAACAACTCAGCTCACTGCATTAGTGTTCCTGGATGAGGCAACTAGACCAGGTTCAGCATGGGTGATAGTATCCTCTCAGGCATTACCAGGTTTCAGGAGTCAAACTCAGGACTCTCCTCAGGTGAAATACAGTATATTAAACAATTGGGCTTCCGTAGCATACATGCCTCCCTCTAGAGGAGGGTCACTAGACCCTAACGTGGACAATGCATTTCCCATATTAAACTTAGACCCTATAACAGGACAGACAGCATGGCATGATGCCAGAATAAAGATAGTGGGAAAGGCTAGTACAAATAAGGTCAGCGTGTCTGCAAGTACTTTCATTTATATGGGGCAGGACTTCAGTAACCAGGATATAATAAGCATAATAGTCTCTCAGATAGGCGGACAAATAAGTGTAAGCAATTCCCCAGTTGCACCTGCCTTTGCACAAGCAGTTGATATACCCTACTTACGTTTCAATGCTAACTCAATGCAGAACACAGAAATATGGAGCTTTATATCCCCTGGCTCTTTAGCCCAAAATGGCTACGTGATTGATAATTATAAGTTGAGGTATGGTTATGCATCAGAACAAGTCTCCCCATGAGGTGAAGTAATATGTCCTCCACAAATAATACACAACCCCAAAAGATAACCCTAGACATGTATCAAAACGGAGTTGAATATAGGTTACCGTTTAAACCATCTAAGAACTTTGCAATAATTACGGATCTAAATAAGTGCTTTGGCTGTGCAGGTTGCCAGATGTCGTGTAAAGAGTGGAACACATCAGGTATGTTCGGACCATTACCTGATCTTAACCCCTATGGAGACCTAGATGTAATGTTCTGGCTGAGAGTGCTAAACGTTGAAGTGGGGAATTGGCCTCAAACCAAGGTTTATAATATACCAATAAACTGCTTCCACTGCATGAATGCCCCTTGTGTACCTGTATGTCCAGTGGGGGCAACTTTCAAGAGAGTTGAAGACGGTATAGTTCTTGTCGACTATAACAAGTGCATAGGTTGTAAGTACTGCATTTATGGATGCCCTTATGGTAACAGGTTCTTTGATCCAGTTCAAGGAGTGGTGAAAAAGTGTACGCATTGTTTTGATAGACTATATGATCCAACCATACCACCAGAGGAGAGAATTCCAGCATGTATTCACGGATGTATGGTTCAGGCTAGAATCTGGGCAAATATATTGGATCCAACAGATCCAGGAACTATATTGTTTGTGGATAAAGGTGGATTTGTGATGGGACCTGAGACTGGAGCAAATCCAGCTAGCGGTTACTTACCATGGAGAAGTGATTATGCAGGCAATGATGATGTAGAGTTATTATCCCAGGAAGAATACTTTAACGTCTGGACTGCAACAGGTGTAGTCCAATTGGGGTCACAGGGAACCAACAGCACAACAACTCAGAGCAATAACTCTGGTAGTTAAGATGTTTTCCTATGTCCAGTGAGCAAGCAATTCTAAGATTTTTAATATACGACACTTTTTCTGAAATCTTTCTATATAAAATAGAGGATAAGGAATTTAATGATATGTTAGATAAGTTGAATGACGTAACTGAAAAAGTAGGAGGTGTATTAAAGGAGATAGCCAACGTGGATATGTTCGAAATAAGGAAGAAGTTCAAGAGTAAATCAAAGAAGGACTACCTGATTGAGTACACGACATTGTTCCTTACAGGTTTTGGAAATAAACCTTTAACTCCGGTCGAAAGTAAGAGAAATTACTTACTTATAGGCGAGGGTATAACAACCTTTAGATACAATGACATAGTTAGATTTTACACCACAAGAGGTTTAGTGATGAAGAGCAGAAGTTTTATGCATGAGCCTGACCATATATCTACTATCTTAGGGTTTATGTCATTCTTGATTAGGGAGGAAATAAATTTATCAAAGGATAATGGAGACATATCTAAAATAGTCATGGACCAGTATAACTTTATGACGACACATATTATGAGCTGGGTGCCTGAATGGATTAATGATGTGTTAAGCGACGGTAGATCAGACATATTTAGACCAGTTTGTGCCAACTTAGGGAGATGGATCAACTATGATTATAGTCAAATGTCAAAGAGGGCTAAATTTGTTGGAACTGTGGACAGTAATTTAGGTCAATCCTTTCATGGATCAAGGTGATAATATCAGGTTTAAATATTTCCGTTAGAATTTTTCAAACCTGTTTTTCCTTTTCCGTTAGAATTTTTTAAATATATTTTTAAAATAGCCTTAGCCATACATGAAAGAAGTGAACTATTGTGAAAAAAGATAAGGGAAAAATAGAAAAAGCCGTATCTAATACTGTATTCGCCGTAGCGGTTGTAATATTGATCATAATAGCTGCCGTAGGTTTTGTGCTATTTGCGACTAAATCCACTGGTCCAGCCACTACTGTTACCACAACGTTACCAGCTGGAACTACTACAGTTACTTCTACTTTGACTCAGCCTGTTACTGTTAATTCCTCTGGTGCCTTTTACAATGGTCAAGTTATAACATTCCAGTACACTGCCCAGTTCATGTGTACTCCACCTTCTACTACTTTCTTCCCCAATGAGACTAACCAGAGTAAGGTTGCAATGGGTTGTGAGGTTGGTGCTGGTAATATTTCAGCATTCCCCAAGAACGCTGCCCCTGTGTTTGTCTTAGTCCCTGCATTTGCCAGTTTGTCAATATTTGGTGTTCCTCAACTTGGTGCAACATCTCAGGGCTTCCCCACATTTACTTACAATAACGTGACTTATGTTATTACCACACAGTGTGGTGCTGCTTTGACAAAGACTGCCTGTCCTGACCACATGAGTTTGATCTACTCCCCAGCATTTACTGCTGTTGAGCAGGCTTTGGGTATTAAGAATGGTGTATTTGGTCTACCTGAGGGTGTTTTGCCAACACCAGCCCACGATCATTTGGTGACATTTACAACAAACCAGAGCATACCATGGTATATTGTTGTTGTTTTGGTTTTTGATCCAAACATATTCCCCAACCCAATTACAGGCCAATGCCAGGCTATAGTACCATCAAATACAACTAACCCAACAGCTAACTGTTTAAATAATATTCAGGCACTTGAGAATGCAATGATGACTTATGACAGTGCAGTTGGAATGGCAAATGCTAAGAACCCAATATGGACAACACTTGTTAATGCAGACTTACAGGTTGTTGTCCCAGGGATAACATCACCAACTCAACTAATGTCAGCAACAAACTCAAACATGGTATTATACTTCAGCGACCCAGCAGTATACCCATACCCAATATAAAACAACAAATATGTCATTAAATAACTTGATTAAAGGTAAATGTAGTAAATTTTTTACTTTTACATTATTTACATTTAATTAAACGTGGTGATGAGATGTGAATAATGTGAAAATCCTAAATAGATTTGTGGAATACATTTTTAGAAATTCATATATTTTTACAATCATGATAGCCCTACTAATCCCTTTCTTAACTTTACCAGTTACGTTTGCAACTATGGTACTTATTGGATTTCTGTTTCAGAGTTTATACTATAAGAGGTTGTCACTATCAAATTATCCATATAAGTTAATAGATATCTTATCTGTTCTCGTCGTAGTGTATTCATTTGAATTTTTTTCGAAAGCTTACAATTTGCCCACATATTATGCTGTGATTTCGGGTTTATTGGTTTCCGCATATTTAATGTATAGGGTAAAGTTCAATATCCAGAGAAAGGTTAGTTACCTTAGCAATTCTAGAGTAGCTTTCCTAATTCTCCTCTTGGCATTTTCTCTTTCTTGGTTCGCTAGTGGAATACTGAATTTTGAAACAGGGATGATAAGTAATGTTACAGGCTTGTATAGTAATTTTGGTTTCTTCCCTTTGACTAGCCCTTTGTTTGCCTTGATGGATTTTCTGTCTGTTTTTGCTACAATAACAGCAAGTCCGTGGTTTATGATAAATATGGGAGTGTGGATGGGATTATTAGGTTCATTTAGAGTATTAGAGCTGAATAAGTTGGAGAATAAGATAAGATATTTATTAATGATGTTTGCGTATGCGTTTTATAGTATTTGGCTTCCTAACTTCTCCCCAATATCAAGTAGTGTACAATATATTCCTTATATGTGGTTTAATGGTTTAGGGACTTATGGTCCTGTGGAGCCGTCATACTTGATTGATGGAATAATAGGAACTTTTGCAGTAACAGCAATTCTCTCATTTCTATTTGGAGGTAGGCAAATATGCTCTGTCACTTGTACAGCCCCATTCATGTTACAGGGCACATTTCAAGGCTCTATGAGGAAATACAATAGGAGTTCTAAGCTGGGAAGAAAGACATTGACCTCTAAGATGACTAATTGGTACAAGTGGGTAATTATTACAGTGTGGGTGTCTTTGATCGTGTTTGCTGTCTTATCCTATTTCAACTACGAGGGAGTAATTTCATTTTCAGTCTTAGGTAATGACGTTGTACAATTCTATGCGAGTCTTTACTTTAATGTGATTTGGTATTTCCAGTTTATGTTTATGCCATTTTTAGGCAACTATGCATGTGTAACTGAGGGTATATGTGCTTGGGGGACATTTAACCAATTCTTCGGGTATTTAGGTCTTTTTAAGCTAAAGGTAAAGGACCCTCAACAGTGTCTGAACTGTAAAACTGTAGACTGTGCATTAGCATGCCCTGTTGGGTTAACGGACATGAGGGCAAATTTCATCAAAAAAGGAGAATTTAAGTCATTTAAGTGTATAGGTGTAGGCGATTGCGTAGAGGCTTGTCCACATGACAATATAGTCTTCCATGATGTTAGAAGTTACTTAAAGAAATTTTCACTGAAGCTGTTACAAAAACAAAGTAAGTAATTTTCAAGGAAGTCCGAAGCTATTACTGGAATAATAATAATCAACGTATAACGTAAGAGGGTCACTCTCTTCAGCTGTACCACATTCTAAATAGAATTAATGAAATTGGACTCTATCTGTTGCCACAGAATCTATGTCGGGAAGAGGTCAAACTTTCTTATTTTACTACTCTACACGGAGAAACTATAACTGAATTAAAACTATTTATGTTATTTATTTAGTTAACCTTAATCGACATATTTTTTATAAAGTGACTATTATTATACTAAAATATGGCTAAATACGAGAGTTTTTTGCTTGTCATATCGTCATCGCTTTTCGGTATATCCATGGGGGCTAACACTATAATTATGTCCCTTTATCTCCTTTCATTAGGACTTAATCCTCTGACTATTGGTGAGTTATTATCAGGGTCAATAATCATTGGTGCATTGATTTCCTTAACCCTCTCTTTCCTAGGGGATATGTATGGGAGGAAAAAGTTCTCTATAATAAGTAGGGGTATAAGTACACTATCTCTATTCTTCTTGTTTCTGGGATATCCCTTAGCTTATCTGTTTTATCAGACTTGGGGATCAGGGAGTTTAATAATGTCTTTATTGGCAGAAAGATCTGAAAGTTTTCAGAGACTTTTAGGAGTTAGGCAAAGTCTAACAATCCTGTTATCAGTCGCTGGAAGTCTACTCCCCCTAGTACTTACTTATAAGGAGATATTGCTAATTGAGGTCATTATCAACTTAATTTCCCTACTACTGTTATTCCCCGTCAAGGAGAGTTATAAGGGATACAGAAACATGGCTCTTAAGAGTTTAGGGACAATAGGAAAGTTCTCGACAGAGGCTCTAATAGGTCTAGGGGCAGGACTAGTAGTTCCACTTATGTCACTATGGTTTAACCTCAGATTTGGGGTTACCAGCTCACAGATGAGTCCAGTGTTTGCAATAGCAGATCTAACATTAGCTTTTAGCACATATTTCTCAGTAATTATAGCTGAGAAGATTGGAGGAGTGAAAACAATAGTATACCTACATGCAACTGCAATTGCTCTTCTCTTCTTACTCCCTTTTTCTCCATCATTTATTATCGGCGCAATAATTTTTGTAACAAGAAACGCATTGATGAATATGACCTCTCCCGTATTTCAGGCTATGGTGCTGAAGTTAGTTCCAGAGAACGAGAGAGGTAGGGCGAATGGAATAGTTAATTTGATGTTCTCTATACCCAGAGCCTTTGGACCTAGTATAGGGGGTTTTTATTTTAATATAGGTAACTATGTATTACCCTTCATAATAACTTGTTCCCTTTATAGTCTAGCTACAGTTCTTTTCTTCCTGTTCTTCAGGAATGTTAGAAATTAGAATCTCTTGTGTGAAATAGAACTGGCTACAATAAAAAAGACTAACTTAAACCGAATTTATTTTAAGAATTTTAATGTATAAAAAATTTTGGATAAAGTATATAAAGAATGTGCGTATTCATGAACCTATGAAGACCTCAACTATAGTCATAATAGCGGTTGTAGTAATTATCGTAATAATTGCAGGTGTTTTCGCCATAATGAGTTTTAAACATGGAAAACCCACTAGTAGTACTACATCGTCCAGCAGTAGTAGTACCAGTAGTAGCTCATCGGCTAGCTCAAGTACAACTACAACATCCACAACAACGAGTACTTCATCAACGTCATCTTCCACGTCGTCCTCTTCCACTACTACATCTACCACTAGTTCCACAACGACCACATCCACTACTATGACTACTACAACATCTACATTACCCCCAGGAGCCTATCAACTACAGTATAACCCCAGCAATAAAACGGTGTTTATTTATCTAGTTGTACAAGGGAGTTCCCTAAACTATAATGGCACCTCTAATGGTCAAATGAGAATTTACGTACCTGCAGGATGGAATGTGTTAGTGAAATTAACTAACCCTCAATCTTTACCCCATAACGCCCTAATAGTGCTAAACAATACAGCAATTCCCAACAACGGAAATATATCAGCTGATGGTAAGATCATGCTATATGTAGGAGTTAATGCTACAGACTACTATGATAATGGTATATCCGGTGGACAGTCTGCTGTAGCAGTACTACCTAATATTCCAGCCGGTTACTACTGGATAGCATGTGGATACTATTATCATGCAGAGTCTGGTATGTGGGTTGTATTAGTCGCATCCAATTCCGTTACTGTGCCATATGCAATTGTGAATAGTTAGCTATTTCTGAGAAAGTATAAAGATAAAGCCACAGTTTTTCTTTTACTTACCTCTTCAATATGTATGACTTAAAAAGGTTTTGTTGTTTTTAATCATAGCAAAAACTTCCTGAAATATAAGTAATATTTTAAAATAATTTCAGTTAAGTACGTTGTTATAAGGAAATATTGTTAATAATTACTGCCTTTTTATAATTAGTATTCAATCCATTGAATTAACTTCAATACTGCTTATAAAAATAGATTTTGTCCCATGAACTACATATTTTATAAACCACTATTTAGTTCTTATTTCAATATATAAATATATTTAGTTAATAATACGAAATATTTATATCTACCACAATTAATCATAACACAGAGATAATATGAGTAAACCCTTTAAGCCTTTAGATGAGAAGAATCTGAGCTGGTTTCACTTCAAGTCAATGATAACTACTGGGATGGGAGTATTCACAGATGGTTATGATCTATCCTCTATAGGCATAGTATTGCTCACCGTGTTGCAGACTTTCGGAATAACAAAGACTAACCCAGACTATTCATTATATGTCTCCTTAATAACTGGTTCAGCCCTCATGGGATCAGCAGTTGGAGCTATACTTTTTGGATTTTTATCTAATAAGGGGAGGAAGACCTTTTACGGAGTAGATGTTGTGATTTTGACGATAGGTGCACTACTTCAATCCCTAGTTGTTGACCCAGTACAACTAATTATTGCTAGGTTCATATTGGGATTAGGTATAGGCGCAGACTATGTGCTATCGCCAATGATAATGGCGGAGCACTCAAATGCTAGGGACAGAGGGAAGATGTTGGCGTTAGGCTTTGGTCTATTTTGGGGATTTGGTGCAACAACATCAGCGCTATTATACTTAGGTCTTTCGAGTATTGGACTTAACCCTCAACTTGTATGGAAAGTGGTATTAGCAGCAGGAGCAATACCTGCAGCGTCTGTAATTTACCTCAGAAGGAAAATACCTGAGACTGCTAGATACTTGGGGAGAATTAAGGGAGATTTAAAGGAGTTGAACAGTGTCATAAAGAGTGTGACTGGAGAGGAGTATTCAGTGAACACCGATTTAAGAGACAGAAACAACTTCAGATTCTACCTAATGAAATTTTGGAGGCAGTTTTTAGCTGCTTGTGTTCTATGGTTCCTGTTCGATATAGTAGCTTATGCAGGAAATCTATTCGGTCCTTCGCTTATAGCCTCAAGCCTAGGAATTAACCCTGGAGTATTTCAGATAATGATAGAAGGGTTGTTTGTGATCCCAGGTGGAATAGTTGCCCTTATGTTAGTTGATAGGATAGGTAGGAAACCATTGCAGACAATAGGCTTTATTGGAATGGCATTAGCTCTCCTGGGTTTCTCGTTATACAAGAGCTTTGCATTGAGTTTTTCACCCATAATAGCTTTCCTAATATACGGTCTCAATAACTTTGCAAGTCAAGCTGGACCTGGTTCAGTGAGTGCAGTTGGAATTTTAGGTGTCGAGTTAGCTCCAACTAAGATACGAGGATTTGTTCAGTCATTGACCGTAGCCTCTGGAAGGATTGGTGCTGCCTTGACTGCCTTTGTATTTCCGTCGCTCTTCACAGAATACGGTGAGTCATTTGCTATAGGCTTCCTAAGTGCCGTAGCCATAGTATCAGCTATAGTTACACTGATCTCAATACCTGAGACAAAGGATAAGTCCTTGGAGGAGACTTCAGGAGAGCTTAAAATTTTAAGCGCGTGAACAAGAAAGTTCAAATTATAAGGTTGGAGAGTAAAGGTAAGAAAACAGTAGTAGATAATGATAATAATCGGCAGATTCATCAAAACTCCACTTCTTTTTCTTCTGATTCTCTCTTTGATCCTTATCGTTCATCTAAGAACTGGGGAAATGAGTTTAGTGTTAGCTGGTATCTCTGTTTCACGTGAATTACGCCAAATCGTAAAAAATATAAATCATGCTGTCTATACATCACTATGAGTATTAATGATGTCGTAAAGCTGTTTGGTTCTGCATGGATAGTAATGATGGCTGATGTTGACGCCGCTAGTATATTGACAGGAGTTGCTGATGGACAAACATATGGTTACAGGCTGATAATTCTGCTGTTAGTTCTCACGCTTCCGCTTTTCATAGTTCAGGATGCTGCAGGAAGAGTAGGAGCTGTAAACAATGGAAAAGGATTAGGGACTATTCTGAGGGAAAAGTTCTCACAGAAGTTTGCCCTAGTCGCTGCAATTCCCATGTTTTTAGTTGACCTTTTCACTTATGTTATTGAATATGTCGGGATTGCTGTTGGCTCTCTAATGATTGGTGTTCCAGTCTATATAAGTTTACCATTATTCTTTGTGATCCATTTATCAATTGTGTTAACTAGGACTTATGAAAAGATGGAAAAGACATTATTAGGCATATCGATTTTTCTTATAGTCGCATTTATAGTTCAAGCACTTCTAAGAGGAGTTTCCCCAAACCAAGAACTATTGTACTTTTCCACCTCTAGGTCCTTCCTATTCTTCTTAGCTGCAAACATTGGAGCAGTTGTTATGCCCTTCATGATATTTTATCAAGCCTCTGCTACTGCATATAAATATGATAACTCAGATCTGGGCAAAGACATTAAGGTGAAGTGGTCATCACTGGAGACATTTATAGGGGCTTTAGTGTCAGAGCTGTTAATGGTAGCTATCGAGGTATCGACTACAGGGTTGTCCTCTTCTATTGATCCCTTAAATTACAGGGAGATGTCATATGCCTTATCTGCCATAAGTGGTTCATACTCACCGTACTTGTTTGGAATAGGTCTAATATGTGGAGGCTTATTGGCTCTGATAGTTGAATCTTTAGGAAGTGCTTGGGGTACATTGGAAGCACTAAATAAACATAACTACAAGAACGTAACTCTTCTGTATATATCGGAGTCTATTCCAGCAGTCCTTATTGCGTTCGTATTCAGTCATAATTATGAACAGATAGTTAACACTATATTATCTTTAATGTCCGTAACACCTATAATAGTCTTCATCCCTTCCCTCTTTGTAGGGCTCCTGGTTAGTGATAAGAAGATAATGGGTAAGTACAGTTACAGCAGGAGAAGGCTGGTAATTTATTGGATTACAGTAGCTCTACTTTTATTAAGTGGAATAATATCCTTATTCTGAGAAAAACTGGATTTTATCGTCTATTTAAGCCAGTTAATGTGATGGATTTTGGAAATGTTTACATAACTTATGTTCAAATAACCTGTGCAATAGACCCTGCTAAAATCATCATGGAAATTGAAAGTAATAGGAACACTATATTAAGCTTGGAGAGCGTTGTAATTGAATTCCTTATCTCTAGTCCAAGTACATCACCTTCTTTAAGGTTCATTAACTGTCTTATTCTGTTACTAATTACTAAACCTGAACCAAAAGCCAAAAGACCTAACGCGCCACCAACCAGATTAAGGAAAGCCCTCACTCTAATGTTTAAACTGTCATGTAATACAGCATCTACTATGAACAGGTTTCCGTTATATGGTATAAGGTATATATACGCAAATATTATTATGCCGGTGATAATTGTTACAACAGAGGAAATTAGAAAGAATTTTCCCATTCTGGCGAACTGTTCTTTCTCTCGTGGTTTTATGAGGAAGTTCAAGAATGCTGCACCAGCCCATAAGGCACCAAAGAAACCGTGAACTTCATTTAAAATATCAAATATTATCGTCATGTGTGTAAATTTACTCATTATGAATATAAGTTTTTGTTAATGTAGTCTCCTCGTAGTTACGTGTAAGAATTTGTTGGAGAGAAGGGCTTTACAAGTTTTAATAAATTAAATAAAAAATACATATTGTATAAGGTATCATGCGACTTTACAGGAAATATCTAATAAAAATTATTAAATTCAAAAAAATAAATAAAATTATGTTATTGGCTTTTTAAAGGGAGTAAAACAGTATTGAGGACGTAGAAAATAGGGAACCAAAGAATCCCAGAGCCATGAGGTATGAGTAGTCTGGGTTGAGTATTCCGTAAAACGCTAAGCCACCTGCCGCTGCTATTCCTATGAAAATCATGTTGAGAATGGAAAGGATGTAGACATTCCTTAATCCTTCTCTGATCGCTTGAGCTAAAATTGCGACTCCAAAAAATCCAACAAGTAATGCGAAGATTATGTGACCAGAGAGTATCAGTGCCTCACTATATTGGGTTAGCGGGATATTAACATAGAACATTGTTGATATCCCCTCAAAGAACAATCCAGCAAGGAGAAACGTTTCAACTAGAGACGTGTATAAAATTAATCTACTTGGTCTTATCCTACTTTCTGTTGTGACCACATTACTCACCTCTTTTTATGGCATATATTAAACAACCTGATGCGGTAATAACTGCAAACACAAATCCCATACCCATTTGCATTAAATAAGACACGTCAACAATACCACCAAAATAGAAGGAGCCCTCGAATGCTGCATAGAGTATGGAAAGGACATTAAGAAGAGATATTAGAATAGCCCCCTTATCCCTATAGTTTACTGCAGCTGCCAGGAGACCTAGGCTTAAAACAGCCACTAATATGGCACCATATAAATGCATTATGAGTAATGGTCCTTCAAGTGGTAAATTGTATATAGCTAACCCCATGCCTCCACTGTATAGTATTAGGAGTAAGGCTATTTCGCCAGCTGCAATGGCTGGCATATAATTCATTTTTGACATTAACTTAGTAGTTTGCGTGTACTTTTCATACATGTAGTCAAATATGGATGTCTTCATATCTCTCATCCCTGAAAGGTATTTCCATAGTTTTGTACTTCTGTGTAACAATTTGAAGGTGTCTGGTTACTATTTAACAGTAACTTTTTACAACCCGTGGACTCGTCGTACGAGGATAAGTAAGCATAACCTGAAAGATCAGACGAATGTCCGATTATTACTGGTGCCTTCTGATTCATGCCAACGGCATATAGGAAGTCTGTGTTTGAATCCCAATATAACTGAACATAAGGAAGTGGTCTAACTGTTGGTCCAGTAAGCACAGATGCACCATGATATGGGTCATAAGAAGAACCGTGGCAGTCACAATGGATTATACCTGGTGCATTAGCCTGTTGAGCTGCCTGTAAAGCTACATCAGGTAAGTAGTTAGGTGTTGGAAGCCCAACTTTCATATATTTTGGAGGGTAGAAGTGTATTTCAGGTGGAGCACAACCGAGGTGTTGGCATATAGCTGAATAAGCTACGATGGAATTGTTGGGACCCACTCCTCCAGGGAATGAGTATGTTACACCATTTTCGGGTATTGTGACTGTAGCTGGAGGTACTTGAATTGGATTGTCATTCTCGTCACCAAGGTTCAAGAGGAAAGTTATATCTCCCTCCATGGGGTACTCAAATATAAGGATCTCTGGGTTATTTACTTGCAGTTGTGAGGCTTTAATGGGATTACCACTGGAGTCCACTATAATGACCCAGGGAAAACTATTCAAGGAAATTTCAGGTTGGTTAAGGTAAGACACGATTGGAACAGCACTGGCAACTGCTGCTACACCGATTCCAATTAGAACAGCCTTTAAAAAGGCTCTCCTACTGGGATCTAAAGGACCCACATTCTTTTCTGCATAGTTAAATAGATAATCTCTACCATTCTTTACAAATTCAGCCTCATCAAATCTAGTTTTTGGATTCCTCATCTTTCTTACTAATTTCAATGAAAATATAAGATCATCCCGCTTTATAATTGGAATTCCTCCAGATCTAGGTCTCATTGTTAACCTATATTACCTATTCCTTATAAACTTTATTAAAAGTTTTCATTATATCTCGAGATTCTAATTTTATTTTTAAGTACAAGTTGATATTCATATATTAATAAAGAAGCTTAATTATTAGATCATAATATGTAAAAAATTCAAAAAACTGAGTGGAGTGTGGAGTTACTGAATTCAAACCATTTCTCTTATTTATTTTCATTAAAAGAATAAAGAAGGAAAATTATTATTTTCCGCATCAATATTGGATATTAGTGGAGTAGAGTGATAACATTCATTTTTTACACTGTCTAGGAGTAAATATTAATTAAACCTCATGACTCAAAATTTTTTGAGAATAACAATAAAGTTCATTTTAGCATATATTTTTATTAAAAAGTATTAATACTCTCAGTGTTGATAAAGTACTTAAAGGCTTTATTGTTTAAATACTATATTTATTAAAACTCAAAATATTGTAATTCTTCAATAACAAAGACTTATAAACCCTATAGGAGATGTATAATAAGGTGTTTAGGGTTTATGGATATTAAGGAACATGCTGAAGAGATCTGGTTCATCGTCATGCTAGTTCTAGTAGTTATATTCTTCAGCTGGAACGTATATTACTTATCCACAGGAAAGAGCTTCTCACTTGACTATGGTTTACCAACATACGCAGGATTACCTGAACAAGCCCAAAAAGCAGTCCAATACTTCAACTCTCACCCTCCACCACCAGGGCAATACTCGGAAGTAATAAACGGGATGTTGGTAGTCAATCTTACTGTGACACAATATAAGTGGACCCCTGATTTAATTGTAGTGAACAAGAGCGAACCAGTGATCTTGATCATAAATTCTCCACAAGTTGATACCGGGTTTTACTTGAGAACACCTGACGGAGTGATCAACCTCAATAATGTGGCTGGGATAACGAGCTATGCGTATTTTGTAATTAATCAGCCAGGTAACTACACGTGGAGAGATGCGGAGTATGCGGGTTACAACTCGTCTTACATGACTGGTACGATAGAGGTGGTGGGCTGATGAGTCTCACGGAGAGAATAAAAAATGTGGTTTGGCCAAAAGACACTCTAAGTGTAGTTTGGCTATATACTATAGGTTCTATATTTTGGTTAGGAGTGCTAGGAATAGCTGCAATGAACTTAAGGACATTTCTGACCTATAACCAGAATTCCCCTAATGTAGGCGAACTGTATTACAGTGCTCTGACAATACACGGATGGGCTGGCATGATAGCCTTTGTGCCACTAGCTGCAGCAGCAGTAATAGGTTTCTCCATGTATAAGAGCAAATTGTCCATAATTCACACTAAACAGATGGCGATATTCTTCTGGTTATCAAATATCCTGTTAGCAATCGCTATGGCTGGCTCCCCTGATATGGGCTGGTATATGTATCCTCCCTTAGCAATCGAGTCAAATAGTCAGTTTCACGCTTTCCTATTTTACACAACACCCCAGCTAATGGGAATGGCTTATTTGGTAATGTCAATAGCAGTTATATTGCAGACTGCAGCCTTTGTTACACTTATTGCAGATGCCTATGCAACTAAGCCTAAGGGTGAAAGACTAAACATATTTGCAGCTTATGGTGTAGCGTTCTCGATTGTGATAGCAGTTACCCTTCCTGCGTTGGCAGCAGCGACACTCTGGTATACCTTATACTTCTTTGCAAATGTGCCTGTAAACAACTTACTTTGGGCAATCCTGTTCTGGTTCTACGGTCATCCCGTAGTCTATTATGTACCGTTCCCTCTATTTGGTGCACTCTACTATTACATACCTCAGTATGCTGGTAGATCTTTATATAGCGAGAAGTGGGCTAGATGGAATATATATTTACTAGCAATAGGAACAATGGGAGTTTGGGTTCACCACCTACAGACTTGGCCCCTACCAATTGTGTTGAGGGAATGGGTGAACTTATCCACACTTATATTGGCAACAGGATCTGGACTGACAGTACTTAACTTAGGTCTGACAATCCTCACTTCAAGGAAGTATGACTGGAAGGACCCTGTTGGAATGGGTGGGTTAATATCTTTGATAGGTTTTATACTAGCCGGAGCCCAAGCATTGGTTCTACCTGAGAACTCAATAAATCCCCTGTTCCACAACTCATACTATGTGGTTGGACACTTCCACCTTATGATATGGACATTAATAGTAATGGGTTTCACGACAGTGTTTCTTGACATGTTAAGGACGAGTTTTGCCGGGTTTAACTTTAGTGCAACATCATCTAAGTGGATGAGGATAGGTATGATATGGTGGACTGCTCCTTTCATGGGTGTAGGATACGCTATGTCAATCGCAGGTTATTTAGGTTTTTTAAGAAGAATGATAGCTTATCCTGTCATATTCCAGCCCTATAATTTAGTGGAATCGTTCCTAGCCGAAATAGGCATACCCGGTTTGCTCCTCACGTTATTTCTGGGGATGTTCGATGCTTTAGCTTATGCATCAAAGCAACCTGTTTTTTCATCACCATCTGTAAGTAATTTTAGTATGCAGGTTGATAAGGGTGAACTGGTAAAGAAAATTGATAGTAAGAAAGGGGTGAATAATGTTGGTTGAAGAGAAGAAAGCAGGAATAATAGATTCGATTTTAGAAAGATTAGGAATAAATGAGGCACCCCTGTTCAGGACTCCAGATTATATGTATAATGTATCTTACTGGCTCGGAGCTATGGTTGCTGCATCATTTGCCTATACAATAATAACCGGTCTCTTCCTCCTCCTTTACTACCAGCCTGCATTTGCATATCAGTCAACCCAAACTCTGATTAACAGTGTACCTTACGGTTCAGTTTTACTGTTCAGTCACCTGTACGGTTCATATATTATGATTCTTCTAGCCTACATTCACATGTTCAGAAACTTCTACAAAGGAGCATACAAGAAACCTAGAGAGTTACAGTGGGTGACAGGAGTTATACTACTTACTTTGACCCTAGGGGCTTCCTTCTTTGGATACAGCCTAGTCAGTGATGTCTTAGGAGTAAATGCAATTGATATTGGTGATCAGCTTTTAGTGGGTACGGGTATACCTGGGGCAACTGCAATAGTTGGATGGCTATTTGGACCTGGTGGTAGTGCTGCGTTGTCCTCTAGTCCACTGGTGAGGTCTGAGCTGTTTGACAGACTTTTAGGTTGGCACGTAATTATGGTGTTCTTGTTAGGTGTACTCTTCTTGTTCCACTTTATGCTTTCTGAAAGGTATGGAATGACTCCTGCAACAAGGGAGAAGCCCAAGGTTCCTTCCTACTACACTAAGGAGGAGCAAGAGAAGTTCAACCCATGGTGGCCAAGAAACTTTGTGTACATGCTGTCGATTGTACTGATAACTTGGGGGATTATTCTGTTTGTACCTAACCTGTTAGCTAACATAAATGGATTGCCTATAGTTATTAATCCATACCCAGCTCCCCAAGCTGGATCTCCTCAGGCAGTTAGCGTTCAGCCTTATCCACCGTGGTTCTTCCTATTTCTGTTCAAGCTTGTTGACTTCCTGTTGCCTAATGGAATACCAATAACTCCGATACTCACTTTGGCATTGCTAGTCGTAGGATTACTGATCTTAATATTACTTCCATTCCTGGACCCATCAGACTCGTTGTACGTAACGAGAAGGAAATTCTGGACATGGATAATGACTACGTTAGCAGTTTATCTAGTGGAGCTATCTATCTGGGGATACCTCCAACCTGGCGTTCCAGAGCCAACATCTGCCCAGATTGAGTTCCTTGGATCTCCACTGGTGATAATAGGTATAATTGTGTATTTATGGCCCACTGATAGAAAAACTAAGACCGTGAGCCCAACTACAACTGACTCTAGGGTAATAAAGATGAATATCACTCCTATGGAGATATTGCTAGGAGCTGTGGGGACACTGTCATTTGCTGCTACACTATTCAATTTCATCCAATTCCCAACACTTATAAACGGTATAATTCTGGTACCACTTGGTCTATTTGCAATATACGCATTAAGGAGGATATCGTTCTACGTCCTAGGAGGTAAGCCTGTCGCTTCAGTAGGAAATTCCAATTCAAGAGTAAGTGTAAGGAAGAAGATTGCCTTCTTTGGAATTATTGCTTTGTTCATAATTTCGCTCGTATTACTAGGTCTAATGTGGACTTTACCTAGTGTAGGTCCCCAAGCCACATATGCTGGTATGGATCTTGGTGTGATATTAATGTTGTGGGGAGCTGCTATTCAGCTCTATCATTATGAAATATTTGTTAAGGAGTGATGAAAGATGAACAAATTAGGTCTGGTAATTTTGGGGCTAATTTTCGGTGCAACTGCATTTATGATAGGATTTATGACCTACAACCTTTTATGGGACTCAATAAAACTAATTACAATATTGGTGAGATGACTTGAAGAGAATGACTGTTGCTGTACTAATAACGTCCATAATTGCAATTTTTTTCATAATATTATCAATCCCCATAAATATCCTGTCCTCAAATGCTATAGGTAACTCAAACACGTCAATTATAATGGCAGCAACTTACTTAATATTAGCGTCAATTATATTTCTAGTAGTTTATCGTGGAATAAATAAGATGGGTATATAAAGTTAAGTCTACTTTTTTAAGTTTCTCACATATGGTTCGAATTTGAATATTTTGAATATATACTTACATTTACTGTTTACAAATGAACAATTCTCTAGGTCAAGTTATAAAAAATTTTCCAGGAATGTTATTTAAACTCATAATGACGAACGAGATGAAGAGGCAAGTTGAAGGGTTTTTCGGAAAAAAGGAATAAATATTAACTCAGTGTAATCCTATTTTATGAATTCTGATAACCTGTCCTTATTTGTGGTGGTACTTGGAACTCTTATGTCTGCAATAGATACCACAATAGTACTCTTAGCAATTCCCACCATAACACAAGAATTAAGGGCAGACCTGTCAATAATTATCTGGGTCATAATCATATACTTACTCATTATAGCAGTATTTACAACTCAGTTAGGTCGAATTGGAGACATATATGGTAGGTCTAGGTTGTATAACATGGGTTTTCTGATCTTCACCATAGGCTCTGCCTTATGCGGTGCGTCTTTGTCAGCAGTTGATCTGGTTGCCTTTAGGGCGATTCAAGGACTAGGAGCAGCGATGATGCAGGCGAATAGTGGTGCTATTATTGCGGACTTATTTCCTCCTAATAAGAGGGGTAGGGCTTATGGTTACACATCCATAGGCTGGAATGCAGGGGCTACGTTGGGAATAGTTCTAGGGGGGTTCATTACAACATTCATAGGTTGGAGGTATATATTTTACATCAATGTACCAATTGGAATACTAGCGATATTACTGGGTTTAAGATATATAAAGACCAATGAGAGACGAAAAGTGAAACTGGATATATTAGGGATGGCATTCCTTTTGGTTTCCTTGTCGTTGATTGCGTATGGCAGTGCAGATATTGCTGGTGCAGGCGTGAGGTCATTAAACATTTACCTTATCTCTGGAGGAATTATTCTCTTGCTCATATTCTTCCTCTTGGAGAGGAGACAAGAGTTTCCGATCATAGATCTTAAAGCGTTTAAGGGCAGTAGAGTGTTTACATACTCACTTTTAGCCTCTTTCCTGCAGACAACGGGTTATTTGGCTACTGCATTCATAATTATCATGTACCTGCAAGGAATTAGGGGACTCTCCCCCTTTGATGCTTCAGTATTACTGGTCCCTGGTTATGTTTTAGCCAGTATCGTCTCTCCATTTACAGGGAGATTATCAGATAGGATAGGGGCTAGAATACCTGCAACAATAGGCTTGGGTTTAATGATAATAGCAGTGCTTATCTACCTCTCTATTGGACTAGACACTCCACTGTATGTAGTGATCATTGCATCGGTGATAGGCGGTCTAGGGTCATCTCTTTTCTTCCCCGCAAATAATAGTGCTATAATGGCTAATGCGCCAAGGGGATTTTACGGTGGAGCCTCAGGGTTATCAAGGACGCTAGCCAATATAGGGACATTGTTAAGTTATGTTATTGTGTTGAGTGTAGCCTCTGTAACAATACCAAGAGAAGTTGCATTCGAGGTTTTCTTAGGTACAACTAACCTCATAGGTGGTGTGGCTAGCTCTTTCCTAATAGGGTTAAAGTCCGCATTTTATGTCTCAATAGGGATTTTGGTAGTGGCACTTATCTTATCAGCACTTAGAGGAAAAGAGGCTAGAGCGCAACTCTCAGCTGACAAGAGTTAATGAGTAGATTAATTTTCCAGGTTTTTGGTCTTATTGTAAATTCTCTCAGATAGTCTAATGTCTTCTATTGTCATGGAAGTTTTTATCAAATTTTACATTATATGCGTAGATCAATGAAAGGAGTAGATACACTCCTCACTTTAAAGTAAGATTTAAATTCGATAAAGAGTATATCTTCACTATGTCCTATTTTAACCCTGAAGAGATAAAGAAATTGATAAATAAGGGTAATTCGGTTTTAGTGGTCTGGGACGTTCAGGACACTTTAGTAAATTCTACATTTAATAAGGAGGAGTTTATCGCTAAGACTAAGGAGCTTATTGAAGCTGCTAGATCAATTGGAGTGCCAATTGTGTATACTATGATTACACCTTATCCTGAACGATTTCAATCAAAGGTAAACTTAAGGAGAATATTTAACCCAGGGGATATAAACAAAGAGGTTTATCCTAGGGAAGGTGATGTAATATTAAGGAAGAATACCCCTAGTATATTCGTTGGGACAAACTTTGAATTGATGTTAAGACATGGTGGTTATATTGCAATAGTATTCACTGGCATAGCTACTGAAATAGGTGTCGAAACCTCTGCAAGGCATGCACAGGCACTAGGTTTTATCCCTGTCATAGCAAAGGAGGCAGTGTCTTCAGCAGATAAGCAAGCCCATGAGAGATCACTTGCCAACATGACCAAATTATCTCTAGTACTTAATAATAAAGAAATAATAGAGTTATGGCAGAGATAAGGAGGTTGTAGTGTGGACATAAAGGAAAATAGAAAAGGTTATCTTTTGTTTGTTTTTCTCTTCATAACACATTCGTAATCCAGGTCTATCTTACGATGTATGGGAGTTATTGATTAAGGCTGAAATGTTACGTTAATATCTAGAGTCCTCCCTGATGCTAAGTTGAGCCTAATTACATAATTACTATTTGGCATTAGGTTAAGCAGAACATTGAAGTTTACTGTCAAATTGTTGAAACCAGGCTGTAACATATTCGGGACTATTAAGCCGGTTATATAGTTTGTACCTAATATTTGGGCTGATATTACTTGCTCTAGTGTCTGTGAGTAGACATTTATGTTAGCAGTACCATTTCCTCTTAGGACTCCACTACCAGTCTGTTGAGATGGCATTTGGGAAGATGGAGGGAAAGTGGGTCTCATACCGAACTCTCTCTGTATTTGTCCTACTCCTACATATGTCATTATCATGCCTATGAAAGCCGTAATATCTATCAAGGGAATTGCCACAAGAATTCCTCCTATCTTCGTTAACGAGTTGTTATAAATCTCTCCTATTCTATAAATCCCAATACCAAGCAGTATCTGTCCTATGAATATTAGTATGGCTCCGATTATATCTACAAAAGGTATTATTAGTAAAATAGCCCCCACAAGTATTAGTGTAGTGCCAGTCTTCCCAATTCCCACATCTCTGCCTATTACCTGTAATATTGAAAACCCATCCCTAAATCTCAGAAACGACAATATTACGAACACAAGGATTATAATACCGACTATAACTGCAACAACAATAGCTCCTATAAGACCTGCAAAAATGCCTCCAGCCGCTGCTGAGCTTGAACTTGGGTTACTTAAACTACTTGATACACTGAATATAGAGGCTATTAAGGGTGAAAATATGACAAAGACTGAAACTAACGTGATCAAGACCGCTATAATGTAAAATAGACTACCGCTCTTTATTCTTCCAATTCCTTCAGCTTCTCCCTTTTGAGTCATAATATAATTTGAAATACAGACTTTAATAAATATTTCTTTGCGGATAATAATGAGACTAAAAATCATTAAAGGTATATAACTTTTTAAGATGTACTATATATAGCCTGAAATTCATAAGCTGATTACCTGTTGAGGGTAAAAGTCAGTCTTATAGAGACAAATAATATTATGACTGTTCACTCCTTTAATGCTGAATGAAGAGGGAAAATCTGAATTATTCAGTAGCCTTCAGCCTGACAACTAGTCTTTTATAGCCATTCAGTACCTCATTCGGAACTTTTTCAGTCTCAAGTACCACCACACTTCCAAACCTCTTAGAAAATTCTTCAATCGCTATTCTTGCCTCTAATCTCGCTAAAGGAGCCCCTAAACATAAGTGTATTCCAGACCCAAAGCTTAGGTGGGGATTTGGATTCCTGTCCGGGACGAATTTCTCTCCGTCATAAAATACCTCCTCATCTCTGTTTGCTGAGGCTATCCACACTCTAACATACTCTCCCTCCTCAATAGTCTGATCACCCAATTTAACTCTCTCCTTAGTCTTTCTCACAGTCCTCATTACGGGAGGAGAATACCTCAATGACTCCTCAATAGCCTTAAGGTAAAGGTTCTCCTTTCTTATTCTCTCCCATAAATTAAACCTTGTGAAGTCTATAACAGAATTTGATATTAAATTAGTTGTAGTCTCATTACCAGCTATTAAGAGCAAAATAATATAACCTAGTTTCTCTATATCTGAGAGATTCGAGTTGACAACTCTGCTTACCACTTCTGTCCCAGAATTGAGATGGTCTTTCACGTAACCTATCAACTCAAGGTACTTCTTACCCAACTCAAATATTTCTCCAGGTTTACCCAACCTGAATGCTACTAGGTCTGACCACTCTTTGAACTTCTCCTTATCTTCAATGGGAAGACCCAATATCCTTGAAATAACTATTATTGGTAACGGGACCGCTAGCTTTTTCACTAGATCGTCCTCTTCAGGGTTAATTGAGTCTAACAGACTCCTGGTGGTCTCCCTAATAAATGTCTCAAGTGTCTGTAGCCTTTGTGGTGAAAATATGTCAGAAGACATGGATCTAAGCTCATCGTGGAGAGGAGGATCTGATGTCAGCATGGTGTACCTAGTAGGGATGTCGAAGCTTATTTTGCCGTTCCTTAGGTCCTCAAGTCTCTCATGGTAACCTGTGAGGTCTGAAGAGAATTTCGAAAAGTTGTTTAAAACCTCCTTAGCATATTTATAGGAGAACACCTGCCATATGTTTCCGTCATAATAAACTGGGTCTTTCTTTCTCATCTCATTAAACCAGTCATACATAGATAATACTTTGGAAATTCAAATAAATAAATAGATATATCTTAACTTAAAGTTATGGATATAGAAAAATCTGGATTTTTAAATAGTTTTTAACAATTTTTAGTTGATTTAAAACGAATTATGATAGTACATGTTGATAAGTTACCTCACTTTCAACGTATGATAGACGTTTACTGTGATAGTCTCAACTATGTTAGTGTATAACCTATCCTTTAGTGTAACTGCTCCATACCTTAACTAGCCAGGGTATAGGCTAACTAAGCTGACCTCCTCCCCGCCCTAAAGGGTTCCTTTAGAGCGGTTCACAGGTTTATGATTTACCGCCTTCACCCTCATCGTCTCATAACTAGTGGGGGTTACCCACCCCACTCCACTCATCCAACGGTAGACCAAAGGCTGGGTCTTCAACCATTTTACCCCTATCCCTCTGGTGGAGGAACCCGTGGAGGAACCCTCATTCCACCCTCCTTGAGACTCAAGGATATTGTTTTTCAGCATGAGGACACTTAATTGAACTAATATATACCCATTTCCATGGGTTTCCTCACGCATCATTTTAACCAAATTTAACATCTTAACGATACTATAAAAACCTCACCTCGCCTTAAAAGGCGAGGCTTGTCGATTCTCTGTCACCTGGTAGTATCATACTATGTTAGTCGCTTGTCAGTATTTTCCTTAAGTATTTCTTAATCCAGTTCAACGTCGATAACATGCATTACCCATAGGTCTATAGCAAAGGAATCGAATAGGCACTTCATCTTACCTTTTCCTCCTCATTTCCTAAATCTGGCTAACTACTTTCTCTGTATTAGCCTTCATCTACTCCTCTGATGCTATTTCTAGTTTCCTCCTTCTCAATTTTTCATTTTACCTTCTTTACTTCTTCCTCTAAGACAAAAACAATCCACGTGTGAAATACTTTACGTAGATGTAATGTAGTTCAGTGCAGAAAATTAGGTTTAATTCTACAACTCAGTTACAAAAGAATGAAAGCCTCGCCCTTTAGGGCGGGGAGGAAGTCAGATGTATAAACTCTCACTTGTCAAATTTTCGATTTTCCATCCTGTACAATAGTCTAATAATTGGTAAGGAGCTGATGGACACTATGAACAAAATTAGCTCAGTTAACACAAGGGAAATACTGTGGGATAGATCGTAATAGGCTACAAAAGAGTCTGTCATTCCGTATGGCATGGAGATGAACAGGTACTTAATGTCCTTCTTACTTACTGATAGGGCAGAGGCAAAACCCCAGAATAAATGGAGTATAAATGACGAGGTCCTCTCTAAACCGTAAAGGGCAAACGATAGGGGAGAAAAAGGTACACTGAGTATTAGGTAGTTTGAAAGGCTAAGTAATCCCAAAAATATGGCATTTTCATAAAAGGCTAAGTAAGACCCATACGAGAGACCTAATTGTCCATTTACTTTAGCCTTTGTTAAAACTAAATATAAGTAAGCGAAACCTGGCTCTAAGACTGTTGTCAATATACCGTAACTCAAGTAGGTGGGAAGAGAAGGTGTGGTGAAAAAACCTCTGAAGGAAAGTTGTATTATCTCCTTGAGTATTATCGCGGTGAAGTATGAGGCTGCAGCTATGCCAAGGAGATAAACGCTTTTCTTGAAGACTAAGACCGGAATCACACCAATTATTATGGAGATTAACGGGTAGAGTAATGAAATCGTGTTTGTCATATAACAAATATAACAACTTCTTTTTTAAAGTTATGGCTTACATTAGGTTATTGATAAGCTGTCGGTAAGCTAAGGGTTTCATAGGTAAAGCATGAAAGAAGAGTCCTACGGGCTAAATACTACAAGTTGAGGTAGAAGTAATTGTCTCTGGAGATGTTAAATTGGAAGAGTCAAATTCCGATTTTTATAGATTTAGGTCAGTCTGCATAGAACTTTCTTATTGGCTATCTAGGGAATTTTACAGTAACTATTATTAAATCATGACATGTCATAATTACGGTATATAAAACAAGTTCTCCTATATACATGAAAGAATATCGGTTTAAAGTAAGTAAGTAGTTTATAGATTTACGTCTAACAATTAATCTGAGAAATCTTTATAAAAGTCCTTCAACCATTATATTTTGATCCATATGCGAATGTGGGTTTTAGCTTTAATCGTTCTAGTAGTTGTAATAGCAGTTGTAGTGTCTTTCTTGTATCTCAATGGATCCTTGAATGTCTCACCGGCAAATACTAAAACTATGACATCCACGAGTTCTTCAGTTACTACCTCAACTACTGTCTCATCTACTGTAGTAATAAGCCCTAGATATATGATAATAGATCGACAGGACGCAATGCAGTTGGCAAATTCACTTATACAGAGCGGTATATATTCTCAAAGTGAGCTAAACTTATTGCAAAACAGTTATTTTGTAATAATAAAGGCATCAGTAACCAATAATGAAGCTCAGAATTTCACGTTAAATCCATCATCATTTCAATTAGTTACAAATAACGGAAGCGTTTATAGTTACTTTTTTTTACAACATTCCTATTTACCTTCATTAAAATCTTTGATATATGCTAACTATCAGCTAGCTCCATTGTTTCTCTTCCCAACACAAAATATTACTCTAGGTTATCAGGTTACTGAAAATAGAGACCTAATCTTTCTCATTCCTCTAAATTCAACTCCCTCAGTATTGAGAGTAGTTGATAACGGTAATATTATTGGTCAGGTTAGTTTAGAGAATGTGGTAACTGAGTATTTAAAAGTTATTAACGTCAGTACATTTACCAACAGCTCAGAGGTGAGTTTAAGCTTAAATAATTTATCACCAATTTACACATTAAACAACACAGTAACTCTTTCATTTAATATTGAAAACAACGAGAGCTTGATGCCCTTAACCGTAACTAAAATAGGAGTTTCTCCTTCTATGTTCAGTATTATTCAAATTTCACCAAATATAATAAATTCGACTCTGACTCCAGGACTGTATTTAATTTCTACAGGGTCGACTTCTCCCATGAGCGAGAATGTCATAATATCACTCAAGTTACCGAATGAGACATACAGTGGAAATATAAACGTGTTTATGAACGTTACATATAAACCATCATTTCATGCAGCTGTAACCCAAGTATTGAATGACACAGCAGAGGCTAAATTGCAATATTCTCAAGGCGGATCTGGACAGCTAGATTCCACATATTTGGTGGCAAACTTATCAATAAAGTATAATGGTAGTGCTAATATTCCGTTCGATCCAGGGAATATATATATTGTTACGAATAAAGGTATATATGGTAATTTATACAGTCCTAGATCTTCTTCCTCTATTTATCTATATGCAGTAACTAATCCTATAGATTATATAGATAAGATAACAAATGGACAAATTATTCAAGGACAAGTTGCTTTTCAGATACCGCTAGGAGCAAAACCCCTTTACATAATTTATGTAAGTGAGAATAACCAGACAATCTTCTCTACTCCTATTCCCTCAAAGATTTACAACTTTAGTATATTTACAATTAATTATAACATAAATAATAACTCCTTGGCTTATGTGACCGGCACGCCATATCATTTCGGTATCTATGTGTATGGAATTAGTGGATCTAACTTTACTATAAATCTACAGGCATTTAAAGACTTATATTCTCAGAATAGTCTCGTAGAAGTTTACAATATAAGCTTGAGTCCCTCTATCTTCCAAATATTAAACATATCTCCTAAACTAGTAGGAACATATTTAAACACTTCACCTACCGACTTCAACATCACTATAGAATTTCCTAACCAAAGTTATTATGGTCAACTCTCAATTAACGTATATGTGAAGGTAGTAAGTAACACAACAGTTAGTAATAATCCCATTTATACACCTAAGACGCAATCAACCTCTCTAGCCAATAAAGCTGTCCTAATCAAGAGTTTTGACAATTATTACTTGATAACCTCTGTGATACAGCGTGATATGAGCGATTCAGTATAAAAATATGTTTATAATTCTTTTTTCCCTCTTTCATTCTTACTTTTCCTACTTTTAGAAATTCTCTGGGAATATGGTCTACTTTGTCGCTCTCTGTTTTTTCTCTACAAGAAATCAAAATCAATATATATTAGGAGATTCTAAATATATAATGATATGGCAAAGAAAATGAAGGATAAAATAGAGGATGCGGCTAAGTCCGCAGCTGAAGGTGCAAAGAAGGCAGGAGAGAAAGCTAAGGACGTTGCAAAAGAAGGAGTAGATATGGCTAAGAAAGAGGCTAAGAAGGCTAAGGAAGAAGTGAAGAAGGAGAAAAAGAAATAATATGGGAAAAAGTAAAGAATTTATTTTTATTTATTTTTACACTCTACTGCATTATGAGACCTTTTTTAGTTTCACCAACAGTCCTCCTATTCACTGATGTAAGATTTCTATGACGGCAGAGCCAGGGAAGTAAAAAGTGTTTACTTATATTTCACTTCACCAAAATCCAGTTAAATTACAGTTTTAAGGCGATAGATCCTCCACCTTTATCTGTGAGGCTTTTGGACCTAGTATACCTACATCTATGGCGACAACTATTGCTATAATGAAGATGGCTAAGAACATGGCAAATGGACCATAAGCCACTAGGATCTTAGGTAAATATGTCTGCCATATGAAATTACCCAGCCTGCTAAGACTGTACTGGGCACCAGTGGCAAATCCCCTAATTCTCGTTGGGTATAACTCAGCTCCATATTGGTGAAATGCATTTGAGAATATATTTGCCATATTTGCCAGTATAAAACCTGAGGTAAGTAAAATTGGCACGTTTAAGGAATACCCAAATATTAGTCCATCAATGCCTATCAATATGATCATTGTCACTATTTGCCACTTCCTATCAAACTTCTTACTGTCAATTATGAATACAGATATTAATGACCCTGTAAAGTACCCAGTGTAGATTATCAGTGAGTACTGTAAAGTAGAGACTATCGTAAAACCCTTAGTCAGCAGGACTGTTACGGCTAAGCTAGTGAAACCATAATAAGCTGCAGTTTGAAAGAACTCGAATATCCAAAGCATTGTAGTCCTTTTCCTGTATTCCTTGTTAAATATAGTTGAGATGGGTATCTTCTCCGCCTTTACCACTTTTATTTCTGGTACAGGTGGAAGAGAACCATACTCCCTTAGTGCTCTTTCCTCAAATTTACTCACTATTTTCTCAGCCTCTTCAAATTTCCCTTTAACTTCTAACCATCTTGGGGATTCAGGTATGAGGAACCTTAAGGGTATTATACTCAATATACCTAACCCACTTATTACGTAAAGCCATTGCCATCCGGGTATGATAAAGGTTCTAGGTATAATAAATATTGATAAAACAGCTATGATAATTGGAGAAGTCCAGGCAAGTGTGTATCCTAGAGCCAGTCTTCTTCCTCTTATCCTGGCAGGGAAAAACTCTGTACTCATGATGTCTAGTACTAGAACTGCCTCTGGTCCAACTCCCAAACCGGATATAAACCTGAACAGACCGTATAAACCAACGTTAGACGCCAAGGGTACTAACAGCTCACCTATGGAGAGTAAAAACATGTTTAGTACTATTGCAGTCCTCCTTCCATATGCGTCTCCTATTAGTGTAAATAGTAGACAGCCCACGAAAGCCCCTAAGAATAATAATGCTACAGTATAGAAGACAGCCTCTGCTCTACCAATACCGTAATAAGTCGCAACCGATGGAACTACGAAGCCACCAATGAATAGGTCAAATAGGTCAAAAAACTCTCCTATTGCAAGTAAAATTAACAGTTTAGTGTGTAGGGATGTCCAGGGTAGTCTTTCTAATCTCGCGGTGTAGTTTCCGTTACCTTCCATAATCCAAATATAAACATTTATATTTATAAGAGTAAGTATATATATTCTTATTATAAATTAAAATTATATTAATAAAAAACTCGCTGAGTATTAGGTTTTCGGTCTAGGTATGAATTAGTTTGGATATACCCTCATCTTTTACATAGTATTATTCACATTAAAATTCATGAAACCACGATTATAAAATGAGGAAAGCCTTTGGGGTGGATAGGAAGTCGACTTAAAAGCTTGCGACAGCATTAAAATCTCGCGTATACACAAAGGAAGTCTAATTCATCTCATTTTCAATTATTTCATTATGAGGTCGAGTGTTATTCTACAAAGAGAATTACGTATCTCTTCCCTCAGTCTACAGTAATAGTCCAATCCATGTAGATAGTAGCACACAGGTATGTCCATAACAGAATGGAAGGATCACTACTTTATGGCTCTATTCTCTACAAAAAATTATATAAGGGGATAAGCTTAACCGTCTTGCCATTAAGGATCTTCTCCTCACCCTCGATATCATAAGTTACCATATTAACTCCTTAGCCCTTATCTTTTCATTGGCTTTTATCAGACCTCTGATCTCCCTTTCCTCTACCTTATCCGTTGCATACGTTACCTGAATTAGCCTGTTATTTATCTCATCGTAAAAATCAACCTCGTAGTCCTTATTTTTGACATAGTATAATAACATGTTGTTTATCATTGCCTACAGTGAGATTCTCCATGTTAACGTCAACTGCAACACCACCAGACGCGGTTGGCGGCTGAATTTGCTTCAGAAAAGTCACTTTAAGAAATACTTTATCGTTTACTATCTTCAGTCTAGCTTCCCTAATTTCCCAATCCTTATACAGTGTGTAGTTTCTAGGATAACCAATAATGGAAAGTTCACCAACAGAAGTTATGTTAACTTTCATTTTCTCAAGATCAAGTCTATACGATAGTTTGGGCGTTACCCACACTGAGAAGCGCTTAATTTTTGGAAAATTACCTTGCTTAGGATTTTTCCTCCAACCATTATAGATTGTGACAGCGTTCCTATAACAATCTTGAGCAACTTTAGATGGCAAATTAAACTTCTCTCTTAACTGTCGATAAACGGCGTGATGTACTTGCTTTACAATATCCTTCGCAGGCTTATTCTTCTTTAACCAATCCATTACGAAATTGAGTGCTTTACCATACTGAGAAACGAGGGAGAGTAGTCCGGCTGAGGGGGAAACCATGAACGAGACTGTTGATTGGATCTCGATTCCCTCATGAGGGCGCTTAGAGTTACTCCCCTTAACCTGACTACTCATAAGAGCATGAATGCATAAGTAGTTTTAAAAACTTTTACTACACCATAAATGACTAGTTTTTCGTTATTCTAAATCTACATCCCCGCCTTAAGAGGCGAGGCTTTCATCATTTTGTAAGTCCTAATAAAGTTGGTGGAATTTATTCCTATAAGCTCTAAGGTTCCTTATTCCAATATTCGGCTTAATGAGATTTCAGCCGTCATGTGTTATGATGTCTTAAACGAGATAGCTTTATTAATATTCAAATTTTTCAGGGATGAGTTAAAATTACTGTTTGCAAATGCACTGAAGCCATGAGGAATTAACTCTAGGTAAATCTATATATGATAAAGAGAAATGTTTGGGTAATATACTCCTAGAGTCTCTATTTAAATGGAGATAGTGGAAGGGAGGTATAGCAAAATTTAGATTTATTACGGACTATATTATGGGAACAAGAACGCTGTTCACATTCTGAAATTTTATCCCGAATTGTGTTAATACGGTTAAATAATGGTCATGTGTCTTAAAGACCTAACATATTTCTACATCAAGTTGATGGAGGTTTAACTGTGGTTATTACTCTCTTATTCGATGAAATGTTACATCATGATCACTTTACTAATATAAAGGTTGAAGACCTAACAATTCTTGTCAATATTCAGTAACAAGAAGTGACACAACTTTATTACGTCTAAAGGTCTTATGATATGAAATGAACAACATAAATAAGTTAGCCCTGATAGGCGGGTTTAGGTCACTCAGTGGGTCCATCATTTGGCCGTATGTGGGGTTTGCCCTTTATAAGGTGTATGGATTGCCCTTATCAGTTGTGTCATTGTTCTATTTAATCCAAGCATTTGTGAACATCATAGCCTCAATATCAGGAGGTATCATAACAGACTATCTGGGTAGGAAAAGGAGTATGGCTCTTTCAATTTTATTTTCGTCACTCTCCTTACTTCTCGCATACGTCGTAAATATGCCACTTTACGTAATGGTATTTATTTTGTTTCAGAGTTTCTTCAACACAGTATATAACGTATCGTCCACAGCCATAGTCGGGGACATGTACAAGGGAACAAGCCAACTGATCAGAGCTTACAGCAGACAGAGGGTAGGCATAAACGCTGGATGGGCTTTAGGACCTTTAATAGGTGGTTATATATTCACATTTTTTAGCTTTAGGACACTATTACTCATCTCATCATTACTAGTCTTGATCATTACACCTGTAATCAGGATACTACCTGACTTCAAGGGAGTTGGGAGTATTTTAAACTTTAACCTAAGTAAGCAATTTCTAGTATTCCTAATACCTACTTTCTTAACATTCGCCATAGTAGGTCAGTTAGGATTCTCTATACTTACCTATTACAACACAATACTGCACTTTACTGAATTCGAAGTGGGAATACTGTTTGCAATAAATGGACTACTTATTGTAGCCTTTCAGGACTTAGCAGGTAGACTAATAGGAAGCAAGGTCAGGTTAATCTCTTTTGGAATGGTCATGTATGGCTTAGCTTATCTAGCCATAGCTTTCATTACAAACTTATATGTTGCAATGCTAGACGTAGTATTCATAACGATTGCCGAAATGATCGTTACCCCTATTTCTCAGGCTCTAGCGAACACTTTAGCCAATAATGACACAAGAGGTAAGCAAATGGGGCTCTACAGTATGGTGACTGGGCTGGGAAGAGTTATAGGATCTTCTGTGTCTAGTGAGCTGATGAACTATTACCTATATTATCCATTGGGACTGTGGGGCTCAATTTCCCTCTTTGGGTTCTCATCTGCAGTTCTATACTACATCATTCTGAGAAGGCTTAAAAGTATTGTAGTATAGTGATTAAGTTGGATAAGTTTTTACTATCTAGAGGGTAATATGCGTTATCGTGTAAAAGTGTAAGATCTTGCTTGTCTTTAGCTCAAGTGTTTAGTAAAGAATTAGCTAATGTTCCAATCATCATAAAGTCCTAAATTAGAGTGAGTAACAAGAAGACTCGAGGGAGAAGTTGTCTCACTCATAATGGATAAGGAGGGACCTATAATACTGAGAGTCCTAAATTACAGATATTATACCCTGCGTTCACCTCTTAACCTCACTCCAGTTATGATAAAAATCTCCATTTTAATATGATACATAACATTGATATACAAGTTTAAAAACAACAAAAAGTTTAAATTGTTATAATACGAAAATATAGAGTTAAGAACATGTCTAAACCTAATACAAAATACGTTGACCTCACCAGACTTGATGAGGAGGAGAGCAAGTTTAGAGTACTTAGGGCATTTCTCACTTCAAAGCCTATAATCTTAGTACAAGTTAAGGCTGACAATAAAGACCTAGTTGAAATGATAAGAAAGTTGATTGAAATGATAGGATATCATGGGGAGGAGAGAGATGAGAACGGAAGAATTATATTTAACGTTCAAAGAAGGAATGAGCAACTCAAGGTTAGTCTCTCCACTGAAGTGGCTTTACCCTATAAAGCGGAAAAGGTTGTTGACAGGCTTTCAAATGCCTTTGTTTTCAAGACCTTTATACCTGAGTTAGAGTCTGTAAACAGGGTCAAGAGAAATTCCTATATAATAGATTTCAAGTTCTCAGGGCTTATCAGTGTGAAAAATGTTCCATATGTGATGAATAGGGTAAAGGGAACTAACAAATTCCTAATTAAATACATAGGCTTCAAGGGAAGTCTAATGTTAATACTGACTGAATTCCTAGTTAGTAAAAAGGAGTTAGGGAGCATAGTAAGGTTGACAGTTAAATACAATGGCTCTCTGCCAAAGTCCATAATAGAGAGGAGAATGGGTAAGCACCTCCAAATTTTCAGGGAAAATGCTCTAACTATATTCGAGTAAGTATACACTTTGTGCCTCACCTTATCAAACTTGGTTGGATCTTGTATAACGATTGACTGTAAGTATGTTGAAACCGTATTTCACCTTACCTTTTAGCCCCATATTATTAGTACTAAAGTTTCTTTCCCTATCTCATGAATCCCTTAATCACTTCACTTTCGACAATAATGATAATCGAACATGGTTGGATTGGTACCTTAGCATTACTTAAAAATAAAACAGTAAGTAAAAGGTTAGGGGTACCACTAGCGCTGTTCGAAATTTTCTATTATCTATATCTGACTACCTTTATTAGTTTATCGAAATTCAATTTGATACTTTTCACCCTTACCGTGTTCTTTCTCACCACTCATGTGATAGGTGGTTCTTACTACATATTAAAAAAGGAGAGTAACTACGGCTCGGGGTTCTATACTGCATATTCCATTTACGAGTTCACTGAACTCGTTTTTCTATTTGCGGTGTTTTTCTCAGTTGTCTGAAGACTTGTCTGAAGGTATTCAGGTAGAAGGATAATATTCCTATCCCCTGAAGAGGCGCTGACAACAGTAATAATGGAAAAGTAACTCCCATATCAAATATGACCCTAGTTAGTAAGCCTAAATTGAGGAGTACTATTGGGATATAAGAGGGTTTCACCTTGACATGGACACCTGTAGCTGAGATGAGCATGTCTATTAGAACTACATCGACCCCAAACACTGTATTGAATAGGAAGCCAACTGCAATAGTATGTATAAATGCATCATAATTAGTAATAGAGAATACTGATGACAGTAGTAACCAGATCCATGCAATGGATAGACTAACCTTAGGATAGACTCTTCCCCTTGCCCTTATTAATCCTGATCCGTGGAATGAAAAAAACCATCCAGCAAATATAAGTAGTGAGGATATCCAGTTCGGGTAAACAAGCAAACCTATCAAGAGAAAAACGTAAGCAAACACTATCTCTTTATCCTTTATTAACCTTCCCCCAAAGACTAAACCTATATCTCTGCTCATTACCGAAAAGATAGTTAAGGTGGGAAAGATTAGGGAAATCCAGGGCGAATCCAGGAATATTTGGAAGGCTGTGACAAAAACTGTCACAATTAGAGTCACAAATAACAGGTAATTATAGGTAGTTGGTCTTAACCCTAGTTTAGAGGGACTGAGGTAAATCCTTGAGTGGTATATTAGCATTCCTAAGGCAAGGAGAACTAGGTAAAAGCTATAAGGAGTTGAGGACAAGAGTAGTGAGATCAATACGGTTATGGCAAATCCTATGACGTAATAATCTGGTGCCTGTTCGCCCTTCCACTCCATGCTTAAAGCCACAAGTATTTCATTACCTATAATCGTTAGGAAGAACCCATAAATCATCACAAACCAGTGAAATTCAAAAAACGTTGTGGGTAAAGGGTAGGGAAATCCTTGTATATCCATAAATGTTAGAACTGCAGGGATTCCTCCGAAAAGAAGAATAATAAAGCCTTCAAGGAGAAGTAGCATTCCTACCCTCATTCTTCTTCCCCATGTTGCATCTTCCACATCTCAACAATATCGTATCCAAATCTCTTTTTGAACGTCTCCTTACCCTCATCAGTCATCATTAATGGAGTCCATCTAGTATCTAGGTCTAGTTCTACGTCTATGCTCTTAGCATTTACACTTTCCTTTATGACCTGCTCTACAGTGTAAGCAATATCCTCAGTAACAGGACAATAAGGGGTAGTAACACCCACCCTTATATATACTTCCCCCTCCTGCGAAATCCTCAGCTCGTATATTAACCCAAGGTTAACGATGTCTATGGGTATTTCTGGATCATATACATCCTTTAGTCCCTCCATTATCTTCTTTTTCCACTCATCCACATTCACAGTCAATTTTAACCCTCAAATTTACCTCTTCTAAGACCCTCTTCAACTTCCTCATGATCTCTTTCATTTGGTGGGGGAGATACTATATGAAGTATTTCCATCTCAGTCTCAGCTAGCACACCTCTCTTAACTCCTCTGGGCACTATCACTATATCACCTTCCTTTACATTGTGCTTATCGTCTCCAGCTACGACTATACCTTTACCTTTTCTTATCAGAAGGATTACATCAATACTCGGTTTATGAACCGGAATGAACTGTCCAGGCTTGAAGTATGCCAATATTACCGCATACGTGTTTGTCCTTAAGATCTGGACGGGTGTGAATGACGTTTCTGAGAGTTTCTTATTACTATCGAAGTTCGTGACAATGGCTCTAGCCTCACCCTGAACCTCTTTCTTCTTTAGAAAAGCTATCCACTTACCTTCCTCTTCTTCCTTTGCGTAATAAGCATTGATATCAAAATCGTCTCTATGGGATAAAAAGTGAAGTAAATGTGCTGGTTCATGGTCGTTAATTATGTACATTCCTTCACCAGCTTTAAGTCTCTCAAATTCTTCCAAGATAAGGCTATGCCTTACAGTGGGTGAATATTTTCTCACATCCAAAACTTTCTGCGTCATATCAATTAATTCGGATTGAGTTATCTAAAACACACACCCTAAAAAGTCAGGGTCTTTCCCCTCATAAACTTTGGCACCCATCCCTCAGGAATTTGCTCATTGACATCCTCTAGCTTCAATTCATTAAGCCTAGGATAGACGTTAGTCTCCTCTATGGCATTATGGACCTTAAGAAGTGATGATAGCATCTTAAGTGAGTTAATATCGTAAGATCCCTCGATTTGAGCCATCAGATTCCACATAGCAACATGTTGGTTCATTAACTCAATAACCATAGGATCGCTGAGATCTAGCTTTGGAAAGAGTATCTCCTCTTCCACAAATATATGATATTTTAGGTTCTTGGAGAAAATACTGAACTTTCTTCTCATTTCATCACCGTTAGAATGTTCTCTGAGTTCATCTAAAAGTCTATCCTCCTCTACGTGGTCATTTATTAACTTTTGGACTACTCCATTCATTTCTTTACACCTCTGCTACCCATATTTCATTTCCTATCTTAGCCTTACGTCTTAATTTGAAAATTTTCTCTGGAGGAAATCTTGTAATCACGACAAGTTTACTAGTGGTGGGAGTTACTTGTAAAATGTCCAGGATTGGGAACTTGGTCGTAATACTGCTATAAAGTTTTTCCACACTCTTTACATAGTGTTTATGCACTTCCTCTCCTATATCTTTTTCAACTTCTTCCATAACCTCCTCAAAATCACCATTTACGTTACTTAACCATTTGTTTTCTTCCTCAACCACATGGTTCATCATTACTATTGAGAATTCACCTATTCTTTCTGTATCACTGAATGCTCTGAGGGCAATCTTCTTTATCTCAGCATGATCCCTTACAGTATCATCAAAGTTGATAAGTGAGGATATCCTTTCCTCTTTCTTATTATGGCAGTTTATCACAAAGTTTTCATAGAAGTCTTGATAAAAATCCAGTGCGAAGTCTAAGTACTTATGGTCTTTATATAGAAGACTTAGAGCAGCGGAGAACAAAAGGGACTTAGTAGCCTTTAATATTATCGAATGTTCCTCCTTTATTTCTTCTTTCCACATGACTTTATGTTAGTGTTGAATTGTATATATTAAGAAACCCTAAATTTTAAGGGTGAAATATTTTGATTCTTCAGTCTCTAATGTTAATGACTATGATGAAATGTCGTGAGGTACTTAACTCTAAGTAATATCTTAGCCATGTGTATATTTTGTCATATAGGTGAAATTTTAACTGAAAGTGAAAAACTTTCAAGCTCCCCTTAGACCAATATTATTAAACATGGTTGATTCGTAAGTTTTTCATGAATTTTAACTACCACTCCCTTAACATTTAGGTTACATCTTTTTACCCTTATAGATTTATCATGTCGCTATGAGTTCTCATAGGAAGGTCAGGAACCACGCCCTCTATGTCGTTGGGATCATGTCTTATGTAGTCTCATTAATCCCTTTTTATAATTTAAATTTCTTTAGGACGATAATCTTGATACCTATACTAGCCTATACATTACCTATCCTAGAACATTTACAACCTAAGGTTATGGTACTTAAACTCAGTAAAGTGGACTATATTTTAATTATCTTGGCGTCAATACCCTATCTCTTCATAAAACAGTCAATTCTCCTTATCCTTCCTATTTCCCTGATATTGTTGACATTTGCGTTATATTATTTTAGGAACACAATGTGGGGGAATGTCTTAGGTACTACATTTTTATCGTCACTGTCCATAGTTTGGAACATATTTGTCTACAACTCCTTCTTGCTCCCATCATTATATTGGATACTGTACATTTTAGTTGGTGCACTTTATGTGGAGTACAAGATACCTTTCAGAAAGTTAAGTAAAGGAGTTGTTCAAGAGGCATGGGTAATTTCGGTAATTATACTGGTTTTCCTAAGCTTATACGTCTTTAAGGTTCCACTACTGCTATTATCACTGATAGAACCGTCTTTACGTTTCATCAGACCAGGACAAAAATTAGGTTCTATGAAAGAGTTAGCTAGGTTAGGTAAGAAAGGAGTAAAGCGAGACTCCCTCTTCATTGCATTACTGTCCATCTTGTCAATAATATGGGCTTATCAAATCTCTGTAATAAACATCTGACAGGGAAAACATAGTATACATGCATGACAAACATGGGTACGTCACTAGCTTGATAAGATTAGAAAAATAGCTTTTTTGGTTAGGTATTAGGTTTAAGTTTAGACATTAAATTCAATAATTAAGCCAAAAAGCGTTGGCGAATTATTCCACTCTCACCAGTTTCTTCTCGTAAAGGTACTTACTTATTTCCTCTTCCTCAATAGACCTTCCAAACCATATCCTTTCACCTAATACAGCTTGTTTAATTAGTATCTCTAAACCATTGACAGTCCTAATTCCTTCCCTTTTAGCCCTAATAATCAAGGAGGTATTTACAGGGGAATACACCCAGTCAATAACCAATTTACTGTTAATACAATGATCAGGTACAAAGTCAGGGTTTGGTGTAGCGTTCACAACAATATCAGAGTTACCACAAGAGCTCACAAATTTAACATTAAACCCCTCATTCCTAAATTCAGCCTCAGTATCACTCCTATCTACAATGTCTAAAATGTTGATCCTACAGCCAAAGAGCTTACCTAATGCTACGATACTACTTCTCCCAGCTCCCCCTGCCCCAAAAACTGTACAAGTCTCAACCCTCTCTGGAGCCCTTTCCTCGACAAGGGTATAAAACGCTGTATAATCAGTATTGTAGCCCTTAAGCTCATGAATTACATTAACAGCTCCTATAGTCTTCGCCTCATCTGATAAATCCTTTAAGAACTTCACCATTCTCTGTTTGTAGGGAATACCAACATTTAACCCCTGGGCAACTCCTAATAAGCCAGGCATTACGACATTAAACTTATCCCTCTTTATATCAAAGCTCAAGTACACTGCGTTAATACCGAGTCTTTGAAATACGTAATTGTGAATCGCCGGGGATATGGTGTAATGGATATTCTCCCCAATGAGACCAAAGAGCCTCGTGTAATTGTCTATCTCTATCGACATTTAAAACCTCATCTCCTGTAAGGAAGTGAAACATTCAAGTAAATAAAAATGTGAATAAAAAACATGTATAAATTCCTTATCACTCTCACTCAGTCCTCTTGGAATACTTTATTATATACCTCAGGCATTATGAATATTGCTGAGATTAAGCCTAAGAGTGCAAACATACTACTCATCAATGTTGCGCCAAACAGACCAATTGATGTTGAAACTAGAGGGAATGCCAAAATACTTAGTACTGCTGCGGCTTTTAGAAATGCGTAAGCAGTGCCACTGGCTAAACCCCTGTATTTTGTGGGTGTTACTATGTTAGCAACAACAGGCTCTGCTAGGGAGTCCCAGTAGTGACCCCACTGCATTATCGCAGCTGCCACTGCCACAAGTATGAGCTCTCTTGCGTATACTCCAAATGCTGCTAAAAGTAAGGAGGAGAAAGTGAATGCAAAACCGTATACTGTCGTCTTCCTTAGACCTACCCTTGGTATAAGATAGTATGAGCCAATGAATGCTGAAATTACAGCTACAACGTAGATGGCTAAGGTTATGAGCTGCACGTGAACTGGGTTAGAGACAGCTAAAAGCTGAAGTATAATAGGAACATAGAATGTAAAGGTGTAGAATTCAGCTGAAAGGGCGAAATTCTGGACCCATGACGATATAATACCTCTTAATCTTATCCTGTCTTTACTCATTACATTAAGGAACTTTGATAGCGTAGGCTTCTCCACTTCTAAGTCTTGGTCGGGCAACATTAATAGATCTTCACCATAGACCTCTTTAACTAATTTCTTAGCCTGAGTGAATTTACCATTAGCGATAAGCCATATTGCGGTTTCAGGTAATCTAGACCTGAGAATAGCTATTATTAAAGAGAATACTCCGCCTAAACCTAATGCAACCCTCCATATTAGATCATGGGGTAGACCTCCAACTGTCATGGCTAGAACTACGAGGATTGCCGCAACCTCTGAGGCTCCTGCATAGACTTGCCAGCTGCTCCCTATGACCTCTCTCCTTCCCCTCTTCAAGTATTCCGAGATATATGCAAAGCCTACTGCGAAGTCCATCCCTAATGGAAATCCTATCAAGACTCTAAGTATAGTCAGTGTTATGATGTCTGGTGAGAAAGCCTGCCCTATTCCTAATATGGTCATCATCGAGATAGTAAGCATAAATGCTGTCCTTCTTCCCAACTTATCAGTTATCCAACCACCAACTGCTGCACCTACAACAGCACCTATTTGTATACCAGCAGCAACAACTGAGAGGAGGATTGGTGACGGATTAAATGTAGACTTTATATAGGGAAGAACGAAGGATATTGCAAGGAAATCATAAATATCGACAAATATTGCTGCAAGCATTAAAAAACCTATATAGTTTCCCTTTGGAGTATATTTCTCAACCAGGTAACTTATAGCGTCATTTATAACCTTTGTCCTTTCAGAGCTTAACTTTGATCACCTAAATAATTCGAAATGATCAAATATATAAATATTATATGATAAAGATTTAATTTTACAAAAATGTTTTGTTAAACGGGTATCACCTCAAGACGGACCATAGATTAATATAATTTAGATTTCAAGCAAAAACACTTTTCTCCTTATCAAAACCAATCTACTCCTCGTTTTAACAATAACTTGTCTATCTCTCTTCGAAAGGTCTAAGTACAAGAGTCTATTGAGTGTATTATAAGGGCTTTACCTCCTTTAAGGATGAAGAGTGCAGATGAGATTACAAAAGAAGGAAAGCCTCGCCTTTCAAGGCGGTGAGGAAGTCAGCTAACTAAAACATCCTAAATTATTTTTCTAACAACAATAATCTAGATTACTCACTAAGGGTAACGTCATTCTCCACTAATCAAGACTTAGGAGATTATTTCGAACCGGTGATTTCTCTCAGGGCAGGGATAGTGCTGATCTTAATTACCTTCCTCAGTGCGTTTATTATTGCAGGTGGCATGCTTATTATTCCTCCTTCCCCCAATCCAGCTACATGATTGGGATCACTCGTAATATGCTGAACCTCTATGTTAGGTGACTCCATGGCTGTCAATACAAGATAGTCACTGAAGTTTTGGGATACAGGAATACCATCTTCATTATACTCGAGTGAAGAAAAAAGTGAGACCTCGACACCTTGAAATGATGCCCCTACTATTTGTCCCTCTGCAATTTTCTCATTAAGTATCTTCCCCGCGTCATGTATAACATAAGCCCTCCTAATAGATGGCATTTCGGTCTCTCCAATTTCAACCTCCACCACCTGACCCATACACCCATATGATATTGAAGAGTTTATTTTGCCCTCTTTGAGGTCGTTGGCATAGGGTGATTGGAAGTGACCTACAGCAACTAACCCTTGCTCAGTATTTCTGAGTTTTATGGGGTCCCAGTGGAATATTCCAACCAATTGCCTTAAGGATATGGATTTATCTTCAGTCACAGTGGTGACTTTTCCCTCCTTTATCTTTAGGGAGCTCTTTTGGACTCCTAAGAGCTCAGAGGCAGCCAACAACAGCTTGTCCTCTAAACTCTCCAGAGCCCTATTTAAGGCTTCCATGACTATGGGCGCAAATCTGCTGGAATATGTCCCAGAGGAAACAGCCCAAGGTCTCTCTGTGTCTGTCCTATATATCACGTCTACGTCCTGAGGTTTTACACCTAATCTCCTTGATACTTGTTCCGATATTATAGTCTCATGACCTTGACCTTCATTACTCCCGTTCACAAAAACCTTAACTTTTCCGTAAAGGTCAATATAGACCATTACAACGTCTTGTGCTGAGGACTTAGGTAAGAAGTCTGATGACTCTCTGGCTAAATCCAGGTAGCCAATATTTGTCCCAGAGGGCTCAATTATCAGGGAGACTCCTACTCCAATTCTCTTACCTTTAGCCCTCTCCATCTCTGCATCAGCACTAAATTCATCATATACCTCCTTCATCCTCCTCAACACTTTATAACAGCTGAACGACCTATACTTACCACCAGAAGCCGTTTCATAGTACTCGTCCTTTATAACATTCTTCATCCTAACGTCTAGTGGATCCATCTTTATCTCATCCGCGAACATATCAATTGTTGTCTCAATAGCTGTATACAAGTGGGGAGCACCGTAGCCTCTATTCAGACCGGTAGGAATAGTATTAGTTAAAACTGCCATGTAGTTCACCTTCATGGATTTAATGTCATAAGCTCCTGTTAGGTTGCCGTGGTTCCTCAACAGGTTTCCTGGCTCTGGCGGTCTAGGATAGGCACCCAAGTTATCAATGGCTTTGATCTCAATTGCGTTTATTTTCCCACTCCTATTACCGTAAACTTTTACCACAGACTCCCTTTCAGCTCCTGCAGAGCTCGCAATAACGTGTTCTGACCTCGTCTCCCTCCACAGTAATGGTCTCCCTATTACACGACTAGCCGATGCAATTAACGCCATGTAAGGGTAAATCGCGCTCTTTATACCGAAAGAACCTCCGATATCTCTTGGTCCTTTCAGTAAAATATCAGCTCTCAACGCCTTTGTGAGCAGATAGTGAATTGAGTACGGTCCTTGAAAGTTGGAGTATATCTCATATTTATCCCCGTCATATCTTGCAAACACCTCATATGTCTCTAGTGGTGAACAGCTATATCTGGGGAACTTCAACTTATTTTCAACAACTACCTCTGACTTCTCTGATTCGTACTGAAAGTCACCAAAAGTGAAAGTTTTATTTAACACTATATTTGATTTTACTTGAGGATGGATCGGTTCGCTTTTCAGTGAATCCTCTATGGTAACTACAGGTCTAATAGGCTCATAGTCTACCTGAATGAGTTCTTTGGCGTCCTCAGCCTCATATTGGTCCTTGGCTATTACCAGTGCTACCGGTTCACCGTAATACACAGCCTTATCCCTGGCAATGGGATAGTACTCTACTTTCGTATCTAGAGAAAGGGGAAATGGGCTTAAAAAGTTCATGAGGTCTTTAAACGTGATGACTTTAACACCTGCTCTAGAAGCGTCACTGTAATCTATTTTCTTTATAAGCGCATGTGCATACGGAGATCTGAGTATTGAAACGTATAGATGATTTTTGTACTCTTTTATTATCATATCATCGATGTAACTTCCCTCTCCCTTGACGAACCTCAGTCCTTCTTTAAACATGGCTATTTACCGTCAAAATTTGGCTTCCTCTTATTCAGGAATGCATCTACCCCCTCTTTGAAATCTCCACTGTACTTCAACAATCCGAAGGTTTTCCTCTCAATATCGTATCCAACATACATTGGTGAATCAGCTATCTCGTGTAACACTTTCTTCAGTGCCTTTAAGGCTAGAGGTGAAAGACCAGCTAATTCCTTAGCAACTTCATATGTCCTTTCGTCTAGCTTCTCTACGTCCACTATCTCGTGGACTATACCCCACTGATAGGCAAGTTGAGAATCGATCCTCTTCCCTAACATGAGCATATACGTAGCCCTAGAGAGCCCTAGTACTTTAACCAACCTTGTTATTCCACCGCTTGCAGGTACCATGCCCAATCTTATCTCTGGTAATCCGAACTCACTTCTTGGAGTCGCAATCCTTATATCGCATGATAGCGCAAGTTCTAAACCAGCGCCAAATGTATAGCCATCAATAGAGGCTATTACAGGTTTGGTTATCCTCTCTGAACTGGAAAGATCTTCTCCCCAGTCAATAAGAGTTTCTGGAGTCAGGGAGAGGAACTCACTTACGTCGCCACCGGAACTGAAAGCCTTCCCTCCTAACCCTCTCACAATAATTACTCTCACGTCCGGTGACTTCTCTAGTTCTAGTATTCTCTCTCCTATCTCTCTCCTCATACTCACAGTTATGGCGTTCATTTTCTCTTGTCTATCAATTAGTACCTTACCTATCCTATTTTCTTTATCCAACTCCACCTTAATCATTTATTTCACCACCAAATATTTTTGTTATAGATTTAAATTTTTATCCTTAATCTCATTAATTTATTATGTTCATTCCCTCTTCACCGTCTCTGGATTCTCAAGTGTACTTACATCTCCTAGTTGTGAACCACTCTCAATTGCTCTCAACACCCTCCTCATGGTCTTACCACTCAGAGTATGTGGCAACTCTTTCACAATCTCCACCTCCCTAGGAACAACGTGAGCTCCTAGCTTAACTCTTACGTGGTTGATTATTTCGTTCTTCAACTCATCTGACGGAGAATAGTCCTTCTTTAGCACTATATATGCCTTTATTCTGAATCCCCTTATTGGGTCCTCAACTCCTATGACAGCTGACTCTGCAACTGCTGGGTGTGTCATTATAACGCTTTCGATCTCAACTGGACTGATCCTGTACCCTGAAACCTTTATTATGTCATCAGCCCTTCCAAGGTACCAAAAGTAACCGTCTTCGTCCATATAACCCATATCACTTGTTAAATAATAACCATTCTTGAAACTGTTCCTCCACCTCTCCTCATCGTTCCATATACCTTTAGCCATAGCCGGAAAGTCAGGATCTAATGCCAGTATTCCCTTAGTGTTAGGCGGTAGGGGATTACCATTTTCGTCCACTACAAGTGCCTTTACACCTGGCAGTGGTTTGCCCATTGACCCTATCTTAATGGGCATTGAAATGTAGTTTGCAATGACATAAGTTGCAGTCTCGGTCTGACCATAACCATCATGTATTGGTACCCCAAAAACCTCCATACTCCACCTTATTATGTCAGGGTCAACATACTCCCCTCCTGCGTGGATGAACCTAATTGAGGAGAGATCAAATTTTCTGGCGAGCTCAATACCCTCCTTTTTCAGTAGCCTAATCGCAGTTGGTGCAGTGGACATTAAAGTGACCTTCACCCTCTCTATGTTAGAATACCAGCACTCTGCGTCAAATTTCCCCTCGTAAGACACTATTGGAATGCTGTTGAGCCATGCTGTCCACACTCCTGCAAACCCGGCAACCCACGCGGGATCTCCTGTGTGCCAAAACTTATCCTGTGCATGCATGTCAAAGTGGTATTTACCAGAGAAGTAATAGAAGGTCATAATGTCCTGTGAGTGCCATATTCCCTTTGGTCTTCCAGTTGTCCCTGAAGTGTACAATATCAACGTGGGATCATTTATCGACCTCTCCACATATGATATGTTATGCACGTTCGGTTCGTTCATTATCCCCTCTTCTGACGTCTTTAAGATCCTTATCCCTGAAATGTTCTTAAACTTATCAGCAAGTGATTCATGTAAAATTGCCACCTTAGAGCCACTGTTCTCAACTCTATATCTAATTGCCTCCTCACCGAATGTGGAGTATATAGGGACTATGACTGCCCCAATCATGCCAATAGCCATGAGGGAAAAATACAGTGATGGTACCCTTTTAGACATTACAACCACTCTGTCTCCAGGTTTAATACCTGAGTCCTTCAAAACAGCCCCAAAGCGTGATGCTTTCACCTCTAGGTCATGGAATGTATAACTCTTGATATCTCCCTTCTCGCTGATCCATATCAACCCACTCTTGTCTTTGCCATCAGAATTTAGATCCATAACGAGCTTTGAGACATTTCCCTTTTCCACAAAATTCAGTGTTTTTCTAGCGTTATTCCAGTTAAAATTCCTGTATATTTCGTCATAATTTGTAAGGTTTGGTTTCACTACTATCTTTTTATCCCTTATTACTTCAACCATAATCCTATCACATATTAAAATGGGGTTAAAGCATTTTTAAATATATTTATTAATTCATTATTTTCATCTTTAGTACATTAACGTGGGGTGTTGAAGGGAGTTAACTTCAAGACATTTCTTCCTCTTGTTAAGGGAGAAGTGTTCAAAAACCCGTCTAACCGAATTTAAGGTTAAGACAACATGTTCTTTCCGAGCTTTTTAATGTAATTATTGACAATCTTTCTCTCTGCGTTCCTAAGGTGAAAGACGAAAGTGGGCTCTGAAATACCCAGGATCTCCGATAACTCCTTTGACTTTATCTTTCTCGGGTAGTCGAAGTAACCTAAATCTAGGGCTGTTGTCAACACTTTCAACTCCCTATTGGTGAGGTTTTCTGTGGGTATGTCGTCCTCAATGTTCACCTTGACTATTTCAGCAAACTCCTGGAACTCCTTAATGAGCCTGTTTACCTTATATTCATAAACCAGGAGGTTCCATATCTCTTTGCCGTCATACTTCAGTGTACTAATGAGTATTCCATTGTTCCTGTTTATGATAGAGTAAATGGAGTTGTCATAATCCCTGACTAGGTCTACGTAAAACCTGTTTCTCCATTTATAAATGTTAAAAATATCCTTTACCTTGCCTCTGGACTTCAGATTCATTATGTCCCTATATCCCTTCTCAGACATCAGTAGGGAGACCTTGAGAATATTCCTCTCAGGGTAGGGTGTCAAATTCAGTATGTTAGCGATCTCAGGTACCTCATAATACCTGCTCCAACAGTTCTCATGTATCAGACTGAGTCTAAGGAACTTCAGGGGGTATTTTGTGAATGTCGCCATGATTGATTATATTTTTAACTAGTAATTAAACCTTTGTACATTAATTCAAAATTTCTTCCCATGAGATAACATAAACACCATGTTATATTGGAAAGTACAAGTTGTAAGTTAAAAGAGATGGTGAATCTAACACAACAACCCTCTTCCTTAGCCTTATTTCTCCGTTTAGGGATAGTAAGTCCTCTCTTTCTCCTGTGATTACACTCTGGCTCCCTTCATTCATCTCTATCCTAAATAGGGCTATATTACTCCTCACCCTCACAGTGTTGTTTGAAGCCTCCTTAACCCTTATGTTTCCCACTATTCTCCTAAATCTGCTGAGAGAATCCTGAAGAGCCCATCCTGATGGATGATACAGACGCTTAACCATTTCACTCAGTTTCTGCTTATTTGCCTTCATGAGGAAGGAATCTTCCGAATACTTAAGTTTAGCTCCCTTTTCGGGTTGGACATAAGTTATAAGGTACTCAAAATCCTCTCCCAGCATCTCTAACCATTCCCTATACATTTCATTGTCCAGAATTTCAGCTTCGTTGTAGAGAAATTCACATAAGTTTATGTAAACCTGTGGATCCACCATGGCAATATTCACCATTTTACCTCATACCCCATTTCCATTAACCACCTTCTCCAAAAGGTCCTTGGACCATCTTCATGAAATTGAGTTGGTCTAACTAACCCTGGACCACGCCAGTCCCTTAGAACTGGTAGATCTGAGACAGAATCTAGCCCACCTATAATTAGCTGGCTTATTTTCTTTGCCAAATTCCCTGAGGCTGATTTAGATATCCTCCTCCATATGGAAGTATCATCCATTTCTGCAACTCCAGAGGGACCAAAGTGGCTCGTTGTGACTTCATATACTCTCTTTGCTATTTCATCTGGTAACACTCTTGGTACCACCACCCATGTCCATACTTCAGTCTTACCAGGACCTAGAGGTTGCCATAACCTAATGAGGCTAACAGGAGAATTCGGTTTACCAGACTTGTCGGTCTGGTCTGCAGCAGTGAAGAAGCTCAAATTAGGGAATATGGTACCAACCCAGTGAGATACTCTCTGAAATATCTTAAACTGGTCCTCTGACACACCATCCGGTTTCAAGTGCTCCCTGAAGTGATCTCCATAAAAGCCAAAAAACCCTGGTATACTTTCGTCTGGTGGGAATCGCATTCCGAACGCGCCGACTGGTCTTCCTAGACTGTCATTCAGATAACAGGCAGTTATTTCACTCAAACCTGGAGTCACATACCCAAACCTGGAAATGGGGCTAGCATATCCCAACTCCACAACAGACCTGTGCGTGGTAATTGTATGTAGCCTGTCCTCTGCGAAATTAGACGCCCCTGACTTCCAGTCAAAGTCTGCAATGAACTTGATTGGCTTTCCAACAATTTTCATACCCCCACTTGCCTTAAAGAAGATGTCCAGATACCACCTTGTTTCGCCCAGGTAATCTGATAAGGACTGAGTTGAAGATCCTAAATTTCCAAATATGAGGTTCTCGTACGTATCTATTTTGATCTCATACAGGGAGACGTCGCTGAATTTAAACCTCTTATAGGCTATGTCCTTTACGGGGACACCTACAAGTTTCCCCATATTATTATATGTCCATCCATGATAGGGACAGGTAAATGTACTAACCCTTCCAAACTCAGCTTCACATAACTCGGTCCCCATATGCCTACAGGCGTTGAAAAAAGCTCTTATCTTACCATCCTCTCCCCTTGCCACGATTATCGAGTTTAAGCCTATTCTCCTCACCACAAAGTCTCCAGGGTTTAAAACTTCATCCATAAAACCTAAGAAGATCCAGTTGTTTGAAAATATCCTTTCTATTTCCTCGTTAAATACACCCTGGTCATTCATTGCCTTCAATGGTATGCCTAAATCAAGGTCAGTATTTAACATGAAATTTTCTGACTCCATGTTTATTATATATAATATTAAAACTTTACTGTCAAAATTTACTAAAGAAGTCTAAAAAGTTAATGAATTCAGTGCGTTATTAGTGTCTTGCCTGATAATTAAATTGATATAAACCAGCTGTAACCTCCGTAATATCTCTATTAACTTTGAGATAAGGCTTATAATTTACCCTATTAATGGGTTTTCAGATTAATATGAAAAAAGAAGAAAAATTTACTTCAAATCATTTTAAATGGACTTTAGCAACCTTTTTCACTTGGACATTCGACTTGTATGACCTGTTCACTATCCTACTGATTGCACCTTATATCTCTTCCCTGTTTTTCCCTTCAAGTATCACTTTCTTGTCTATAGCAGCAACATATGCAGGGTTTGCTACCTCACTGATCATGAGACCTGTAGGTGCTACAGTCTTCGGGTCTAGGGTATCGGATAAGGTAGGTAGAAAGAGGGCTATTTTTTACGGTCTAATAGGTCTTGTAATAACTTCCACATTACAGGGTGCATTACCGACTTATCAAGTAGTAGGAATTATGGCACCAGTATTACTATTAGCAGTGAGACTGATTCAAGGGGTATTCATAGGAGGCATAACTGCAGGTAGTCATGTCATAGGACCTGAGTCTGTCCCAGAGAGGTATAGAGGGATTGTAGGTGGATTAGGGTTTTCAGCAGCTGGAGTAGCATACCTCATAGCGGCTGGTTGGTTCTTCTTGACAACTATACTTTACCCTGGAAGTTCCTATCTGGAATGGGGATGGAGAGTGATGTTCTTTGGCGGACTACTGAGCTTAGCTGTACTGGGATTTGTAAACTATTTAGTCCCTGAGTCTGAGGTTTGGACTAAAATTAAAAAGAGAGGTTCAGTCGTGAAATCTCCACTTAAGGAGATATTTTCAAAATATAAGTACCAGTTAGGTGTTGCATTATTACTTTCAATTGGTTGGGGTGCAAGTTTCTATGTCACTGATGGTATACTACCTACATTTTTAAGTAGTGTAAATAAATTAGCCAAGACCGAAATAGCAATAGTCATGATAATAGGGTCAATTGGGATGTCAATAGGACCACTAATAGGAGGGGAGATATCCCAGATAATAGGGAGGAAGATAACGTCATTAATAGGTGCAATTATTATACTAGCAATAGTTGGACCTCTCTTTCTCTCCCTAGGGTCACTAAAATCCAGCGACCTAAATCAAGTAATTCTTCACTCTTTTGCAATTTTGTTCTTAGTTGATATAGGAGGAGGGATGCTAATGACTTATCTAAATGAGATATATCCAGCTAGCGTGAGGGGAACAGGAGTCGGCTTCACGTGGAATACTGGGTTCGCCATAGGAGGGACAATCCCAACCATAATCAGTCTAGCAGTAGCTTCAGCAGGTCTCTCTGCTTTCCCTTCCATAATGTTTTACACCTTAATAGTGATCTCTGTAATAATATTAGTGGGTACAATACTTACGAAGGAGACTAAGGGTACCATATCAAAGGAGGAGTATGAGACTCAAAAGGAGAGTTTATAGGATGTGGGAAATAAGATCAGAAAACATGAAAATGATTGCAGAGAAGGAAAGTTATGACATGCACTTTTACGGAAATTTAGACCTAGTTTGAGGTCGAATTAGATATGAGAAGTGTAGAGAGAGGAGGGTGTAGTTATATGAAACATGTCCTACGTTATTTATATGTATATACAGACACACTATATAGTGAGATGACCACTAGATGAAAGCAATGCTATTACGTAAATTCGGTGACCCCTTACACTTGGAAGATGTGGATGTTCCTGAAGTCAGTGTAGGACAAGTGTTAGTAAAGGTAAAATACACCGGTGTGTGCCACACTGACCTATCTGTAAGGTCAGGTGCGATATTCAATAGAATTAGCTCAAGTAAACCCACTCTACCTTTAGTTATTGGTCATGAGATAGCAGGAGAGGTCGCAGAACTAGGAGGTAACGTAGAGGGCTTTAAGAAAGGTGATAAGGTACTCGTTGATCCGTGGATCGGTGATGGGTCGTGTCATTATTGTAAAATAGGTGAAGACCAATACTGTGATAATCCCAAATGGTTAGGGATAAATGTTAATGGGGGTTATGGTGAATACGTGTTAGTCCCAGACTATAGGTATCTGTTTAAGCTCAGAAACCTGTCAACTTCAACAGCCTCGCCTTTAGCCTGTTCAGGTGTTACAGCCTATAGGGCTTTAAGGTTAGCTAATTTAGATCCCTCAAAGAGTGTAATGATCGTAGGAGCAGGGGGAGGTCTAGGGAGTATTGCAGTACAAATAGCCAAGGCTATTCACGGAAGCCTAATAATAGGAGTGGACGTAAGTGAAGAGGGTCTAAAGTTAGCCACGAATTTGGGGGCAGACTACGTCACCAGTAAGGTAGACCAAGAGGAGGTGAAAAAAATAACTAATGGTAGGGGAGTCGATGTAATAATAGATTTCGTGGGCTCAGAGTTCACCACGAGTAACTACTACACTTTATTGGCTAAGTTAGGGAAATACGTGAAAGTTGGAACCTATGGCGGTGGACTTCCCCACGATGCTGGTCTGAGACTCCACTCCATGGGTTGGCAATTCATAGGGACTCTTACAGGTAACAGGAAAGATTTCTTGGAGGTACTCGAATTAGCAGAGAGCGGTAAGATTAAGCCTATGATAACAAAGGTCTTAAGCCTTGAGGAGGCTAACGACGCCTTAGACAACCTTGAGAGAGGAAAAGTCAGTGGTCGGCAAGTACTTAAGGTCATTTAATGGGAGGGGGAGAGCCTCTACGCCCTTAAGTTACAGGACTACTTGATCACTATGGGGTTTATTAGGGATCCAGTTCCACCTATGACCTTAAGAGGGGAGGCTACGAAGAAGAAATCATATTGACCGTCTTCAGCACAATCCTTAACTAGATCCTCTAACCATAGCATTTCCATTATAGTTAGCCCCAAGTAGTTGAGGAAGAATATGTGTAAGGGGAGCATTATCCCCAGTGTGGAGGAATATGTCTGCTCTGAGGCTATCGTGTCACTACCATAAGCTATGAACTCATTTTCGTAAAACCACTTCACCAGCTTACGCTCATAGGTTATTCCTGGCTCGCTAAAATCCTTGTAAAACTCATTTGGACCCCTCTCATAGAAAGTCTTCAGGAAACCCGTCCTTACCAGGATTATATCATGCTTGTTAATCTTTACACCCTCCTCCTTAGCAGTGTCAAGTAAGTCAGTGAAAGATGTCATTTCACCCTTATCTAAACTCCCTTTACCCTTATATTTAGCTACATCAAATAAGACACCCCTACCTAAAATATCCCTCTCAGCTAACTTACTTACGTCGTCCTTAGCTAGACCACCAATGGTCGCCCAGGAGTCAAAGCCGTTATGTAAAGTGTTATCCTTCCAGTAATGACCCAATGCGTCAACCTGTGTACTACCCTGTAAGTGCATAATGACAATATCATATGCAGACTTTCCTCCCCCTAGTCTGGGTTCAGCCTTTCCTGAAATATAGGTTCCTTCGTCCTTTGTCATCAAGTGCACTATGGGTCTTCTACCTATCCAGATTGGGTCTCCCTCCTTTCTATTAATCCATAAGCCTAAAGTGAAAGTCTTCCCAGTCCTCACAGCCATCAATGATCTCAGTATGTGATCTCTTGTGACGAAATTGAGAGTCCCGATCTCATCGTCTTTCTCCCATCTTCCCCAGTTCTTAGGAGCTCTCCTTAACTCTTCTTCAAAGTTATATATCATAACTTAATAAGTATAAAGAGTATTTAAAAAATTATTTAACTAAAAAACCTGATATTTAAACGTCATTTCCCACATGTATCTCGACGTGCACAACAGGATAAGGGATGTCTCTCACCTACTTTCTTTCAATAACCGCTCTCTTAAGATAAAGCTGGTGAGAGACTACCTCAAAAGGTAAAGTAAAAGGCTCCTTGTTCCTTGCTAAAGCCTATTGTACTTACAGTAGTCTTAAGGTATTTTGTCCACGTAAGAGTAACTAAACGTAAAGCTTTACCAGAACTTCCCCACTCCATTTCAGCTATGGATCATACTAAGGGCACGCTATTGTTTAAAAATTCAAAGTCACACTATATATACACAATGAATATACGAGATTTTATTGAGAAAGTGAGGGAACTAGGTCTCCTCAGAGAGGTGAAAGGTGCAAGTTGGGACTTAGAGATAGGAGCCATTACTGACTTAAACGCTAAGAGGAGGAAATTCACCCTACTCTTTGACGAAATTAAGGACTACCCTAAGGGTTACAGGGTTCTCACAGGTGCATTACTGGACTACAGGAGGGTGAGCTTAGCCCTGAATCTTTCAGCCAATAGTGATATAGACCTGGTCAAGAAGTTGAGGGAGAGGCTGGCTTATGCATCAAAGGAGTACATGAACTACTCTCCGAGAGAGATGAGCGACTCCCCCTTGTTGGAGAACGTTGACGTTGGCGAAAAGGTTGACCTATTTAAATTCCCTTCCCCTAAATGGCATGAGCATGACGGTGGAAGATACATAGGCACAGCTGATGCTGTTATAACAAAGGACCCTGAGTCAGAGTGGGTAAATGTTGGGGCTTATAGAGTCATGTTAGTGGATAAGAATAGAGTAGCCATTTTCATTGACTCTCCTCACCATGGTAGGATACACATGGAGAAATATCTTAAACAGGGAAAGAAGTGTCCCATAGTCATCTCTTTCTCTCCACCCCTTGACCTCTTCATCTTCTCGGGAATGGAAGTGCCCCAGAGTGTGTCTGAATATAATTTCTCAGGTGCTGTATCGGGAAAGAGGGTTGAGATCTTGAGAGGAGAAGATACAGGATTACCTATCCCTGCAGAGAGCGAGATTGCAATAGAGGGGTACATTACGGGAGAGTTAACTGATGAGGGACCTTTTGGAGAGTTCATGGGATACTACGCTGGGGGAAGGATGAAGAACCCAGTCATTGAGGTAAAGAGGGTTTATTACAGGAACGACCCAATACTCCTGGGTACTACTCCAGGTATTCCACCCTATGATTACTCTTACTTCAGATGTCCGATGAGATCTGCAATGATCTGGGATATGTTGGAGAGAATTGGGATTAGGGATATAAAGGGAGTTTGGGCACACGAGGTGGGATTCTCCAGGGCTCTGGTGGTTGTGGCAATAAAACAGGCGTTTGCTGGTCATCAGACCATGTTAGGGCATATACTAGCTACGAGTCCGCTAACTTCCTACGGGGGGAGGTATGTTATAGTGGTGGATGAAGACATAGACCCCTCAGACTTAAATCAGGTGGTTTGGGCTCTGTGCACCAGAACTGATCCCGCTAACTCAATCGAGGTTGTAAGGAATGTACCAAGTACACCTCTGGACCCAATGGCTGAGAGAAAAGAGAATGTAAAAGAGTACGTCTCTTCCAGGGCAATAATATATGCAACTAAACCTTTCAACAAAAGTTTTCCTCTAGAGATTAAGGTGAGTGAAGACCTAGTGCAGAAGATAAAGGAGAACTGGAGTGAAATTTTTCAATGAAGTCAGAAACTGTGCTCTGCGGAAAGTGAGTGTGGACAAGAATTTTGTTATTTTGATATAAATTGAATTTTCTTTTTTTGTGGAAAAGTATTTTTAGGGTGAGGACGAGTTATTAATGGGTTATAACGTGAATAGGTTTGATTTCCTCACCAAATTATCTCTTTCTAAGGTTAAGCCAAGATTTCACTCCTTGGAGGAGGTTGCGTTAGCCTTAACCTCTTACTTGTCAAGTTGGAGGACTTTATTACCTCATACCACCTTACTCTACCATCTCCACAAGCTTGCTTTAATTATGAGCTTAAGATTAACGTTAGGGATGGGGATCATTTTCTTGTTGACGAGACTAGGGTTTTGAGGGTTAATGGTGAGTATTATTACTTGTGGGTTGTTAGGCATTATGAGTCTTGCTGTATTCTTCATGTTTAGTCTTAGGAGTGGTTTTCATGTTTATGTTATATTAAATGGTATTAATCTGGAGAATTGGAGGGATAAGGTTATCTTTGTACATGATAAAGCATCAGCGTACAACGCGTTCAACTGGTTTAATATAAAGCATGAGGTTGAAACGTTTGGCAAGAGGATTTTGGTAGAACTAGTTTTCAGAAGCTTAAAGCATAGACTAGCAAGCATGGACTTACCATGGAACTCAACAAGGAACACAATAACAAGTTTAAAATATTCTTCATAATTTACAATACAGTTTACTCGAAATCTATAAGTGTTAGTTTGAATAAAATTGAATTTTATTGAAGTGGATGAAATTGTTGTCCACACACCGGAAAGTTTGAGATTTCAGTTATTGATTTCGCATTCTGTCTCTGAAAAGTATAATTTTCGTACTACTGGACAGAATTAAGCGGAAAATTAACATGATATAAATATGAATTGATTGATATTTATCTTGAAACAAACTTCTTTTTTATGAATATATGGTTCTTTTTTCACGTTTTATATTCTAAAAACAAGTTTTAGGTGCGATTTGAGGGTACGATTTTACAAGATGATTATTACCAGATGATTATTACTTATATGACCTAAGGAGAAGTAAGACCAGGTTGAAGACATGGACACCTCTAATCTTCAACCTCTTCAAGTACTCACCCCTAGTCTCCCTGTTCTTGTCCAACACGTAGTCGATAACCCTGCTAAACCTCATCCTCAAAACCCCCTTATCGTGAACCCAGCACTTATATAAAACATCGTAAAACTTCTCGGTCTGAGGTAATGGGATTAAAAGGACTTTATAGTCCATGAAGTCCCCAACCCTCTCTTCAGGTACATACATCATGGGGTAAATGAAGTTCTTGTTCAATTCCTTGAGCACCCCAGTGTCTATCTCACCTAAAACACAGGAGTTTGGTCGATTGACCAAGAGAGGGGACCTCCAGTTATCCTGGTTTAGCCTGAGGACTTCCCTGATCTTGTTCAGTTGGAAGCGGTATGACGACTCAGCGCTTATTTGAGAAAATACAACCTTTTTATTACCGTAACTAGAGGCTAACCTAAGGAGACCTAAGACTTCGTCCTCTGTGCCATAAGAGAGCAGGTCATCCGATATCAGGTTAAGGTAGTTGTGATACCTCGACTGGACCTCTAGTTCTGCCTTAACCACCTCTAGGGGTATCTTCCTGTCCTTCCTCTTGACCTCTACTTCTGCATTCGAAGAGGGTCTCCTGATGGCTATGAAATTTTTTGCCCTCTCCCCATACACTACTTTAGGTAGAGGACCACTACCCTCTTTAAGCAGTTTAGGTAGTGTCTCCTCCGCCTCCCCCATTAGCACAGTATCAACCCACTCTGGAGTGTTAAGTGAAAATTCCCATGAACCAGGACCACCTACTATTACCTTGAAGTCATACTTCTCCTTTAACTCGGAGACTTTCCTCGACAGTTCCTGGAATGTGTGGAACACGTAGGGTGGGTCTCCTCCAAATATCTCAGAGAGCTTTGCAGAGACTTCAGTCTGGTTTAAGGGGTCATTAACGTAAATTCCCAACACTCTGTCTGTCCTCAAGTATCTCTCTATCCTGTGAGGTGGGACGACAACACCGTTGACTAAACTCTCTATTTTTCTCAAGCCATAAGGAGGGTATTTACTCCCGGGGAAGAAGTCAGGTATGAGCCTCAGGGGGAGGGAGGGTAAGGAGTGATAGGTGGCGTGGTCTGAGGTAAGGATCACACTATACTCTAGTGTGAGGGGATATTAAATTCTTCATGACACCCCTCTACTGTGTAAGTTGGACAAAGTCAGGGAATTAGAGAGGTTTAGGCAAATACATAGCCCTCTATAGTATAAGTTGAAAAAGCTTATTACTTTAGAGAACTATTATACATTATGATAAATTTAATCATAGTTAGACACGGGGAGGCTGAGCCCCAGGTGGACGGTACTGATGACAAGGACAGGAAACTCATAAAGAAAGGTATAAAGCAGATGAAGAGAGTCGCGTCATTACTTGACCAGATGGACTACACAATCGACAGGTATCTGACCAGTACGTTAATGAGGGCTTATCAGAGTGCTGAAGTCATATTAGACGAGTTGGGTGAGGACCAGGGCAAGATAGAGACCCTTAATGAGCTCAACCCTGACAGGGACCCGATTGAGTTCATAAACAGACTCAAAGACCTGGACAACATAAGTATCCTCATTGTGGGGCATGAGCCTTTTCTCTCCCACTTGATAAAGAGCCTATGTGGGGGTAATGTGGAGATGAAGAAGGGTGCCCTTGCCGTTGTGGAGTATGACTCCAAGGAGGGTAAAGGGCAGTTGAAGTTACTACTTAACCAGAAGGTAATGAAGTTGATGTGAATGCGATATGCGGTAATAGACACAGGTTATAACTCCACAAGATTGTGTATTTACGACCTTTTCCCAAACCAGACTTTCAGGATTTTAGGCTCCCAGAAGTTGTTCTTGAGGCTGGGAGAGGGGGTAAAGGAGGGCTCCCCCATTTCTCCTGACAGGGTAAACGAAGCTGAGAAAGTCTTCAAGTCATTTAGGGCAATACTTAACAAGATGGGTATAAGGGACGTGAAACTAGTTGGGACAAGTGCTTTCAGGTATGCATCCAACGGCAACCAGGTTGCTGAACTACTGTCAGAGATTATTGGGGTTAAGATGAGAGTCCTCACAGGGGAAGAAGAGGGGGAGATGTCTGCCGTAGGTGTGCTGAATACTCTCCCTGTGGACTCAGGGGCAATGTTTGACCTTGGAGGAGGGTCACTTGAAGTGGTCTACTTTGACTCTAGGCAGGTGAAGGAGGTTTACCACTTTGACCTTGGGGCACTGAAATTAGCTAGAGAGCTGAAGGACGAGAGTGAGCTTAGAAAGAGGATAAGGAGTGAGCTCTCAGTGTTAAAACCCATAAAGGGAGTACTGGTCGGCTCAGGGGGGAATATAAGGGCAATAGCGAAAATGGACGCCAGAGTATCAGCCTTTCCACTTAAGTCAATCCACGGTTATGTAATAAAGACAAAACAGATAGGTAAGTACTCTAAGGTGTTAATGAACCTTGACCCAGAGGAGAGGGAGAACTTACCTGGGATAAGTAAAGAGAGGTCATACACAGTACACACAGCCTCAGTTGTTATTGAGGAGTTAGGGAACGCGTTAGACAGTCCAACGATCATGATCTCATCCTTTGGTCTGAGAGAAGGTGTCCTGATGGAGAGAGTCTTTGACAACCCCAGGGAGAGGTGGTTAGAGTCAATAGCTTACTGGTTTAATGTGGATCCGCCCTGGGAGTTATACAACTACTTCTCTGACCAGTATATGAAGGTGGCGTCATATATATCAGGTATAATGAGGATGACAGGGTTTTTAGATCCATATGAAATGTGCCACAAATTCACCAAATACGCTGTGGTACCTGGGTTTACGGCAAGTGAAATGGTCATGGTGTCCCTCTTGTGTAAAGCCTCTACTGGGGAGTTGAAGAAAAAGAGTTTAGGCTCACTGAAGAGTGTCACAAACAAGTCTGAAGTCCTGAAGAAGGGGAAGGAGATAAGGAGGGTAGTAGAGTCGTCAGTGGCTGGTGTGCTATGAAGGGGATTCTCATAGCCTTTGAGGGGATAGACGGTTCGGGTAAGTCAAGTCAGGCTTCTCTGCTCAAGAGCTGGTTGTCAAAGAGGAGGTACACTTTCATAACAGAGTGGAACTCATCTGAGTGGATACACGACATCATAAAGGAGGCTAAGAAGAAGAACCTATTGACCCCACTGACCTTTAGCCTGATCCACGCAACTGACTTTGCCGACAGGTATGAGAAGTACATTTTACCCATGTTAAAGTGTGGGTTCATTGTAATAGCCGACAGGTACATATACACTGCCTATGCAAGGGACAGTGTGAGGGGGGTTGACATTGAGTGGGTTAAGAAGCTCTACTCCTTTGCTGTTAAGCCGGACATCACTTTTTACATAAGGGTTCCGTCTGAGGTAGCACTGAAGAGGTTGAAGAGCTCAAGGAGACAGATCAAGCCAACAGAGGCTGGGGCTGATGTATTCCCTAACCTCACCCCTGAGGAGGGTTTCATAAAGTACCAGTCGTCTATCATAGAGGTCTACGACAGGATAGCTGAGGAGAACAACTTTGTTGTAGTTGACGGCACAAAGGATCCGAGACAAGTACAGAGTGAGATTAGGGGGAAGGTGATGGAGTTATGGAGAAGGGAAGGATTATAGCCATAGAGGGTATAATGAGTTCAGGTAAGACCACTCACGTCCAGAGCTTAAGGGACTACCTAGAGGACAGGGGATATGTGGTGGCAACCATAGGTATACAGTCGTCAAAGCTGATGGCAGACGCTATTGCAAGTGTTAAGAGGGACATTGTCTTCCAGAGAAGGACACTGTTCTTAGCCTATGTAACTGACCTAGCAGACCAGACTGAGAATTTAGTGAAGCCCTCACTGGACTCAGGTTTTATTGTTATAGCTGATGGTTATGTCCTGACACTGGAGGCTTGGGCTCTGACCAGGAGACTGGAGAGGGAGTGGGTCGAGGGAGTACTCTCAGTACTGCCTAAGGCATCCCTCTCAATTTCATTGATATCGCCCCCCACAGAGATAATGAGGAGGATGATAAAGAGGAAGGGGTTTCTTGACCCGCTGAGTGAGAGCGTTGACCTGAACGTGAAAGAAGACACCTTTTTGGCGTACAGGAAGTATGTGAAGGAGTTTCAGAGTCGCTTGAAGTCGATTTCCCCAAATGTCCTAGTTACTAAAAACAACGTGAACGAAGTGAATAGAGAGATAGAGAGGTTAGTGAGGGAGGAGCTAAAAATTGACACCTGAAAGGTATGCCAACGCTCACCTTATTAAGTTCCTCCTTATAACAGGTATATCTCAGGAGGATATACACGACGCTAGGGTAGAGCTCAGAAAGTACTTGATAATAGCCAGAACAACATATAAGTTACACAACAACCCTGAATGCGTGTTAAAGGCAAGTAGGTTGATGAAAAGGCTTGGGAAGATAAGGGACATGGACATCTTAGCCTGTGTCAGGAGTAATAGCAGAGATGAACTAGCTAGGGAGACTGTGAGTATGTTTCAAATCATGAGGAAGTACCTGCTCCCAAGACTTTACGGGAGCAGACTTTTAGTTGTGGAGAGGATTTATAACGACTACAGGAGGTTAAGGGAGGAGGTGGAGTTTCACTCTATTAGGAAGATAGTGAGGGAAGTGAGGTTCCTAGTGGAGAGCCTTGACCTGAGCTCAGATGTGCTGAAGGACATATCGCAGGAACTGGGAAGTATGAGGGACAGCTATCTGTTCGACAAGATATGTTTAGGAAAAGATGGTGGGTTTGATGAGGAGAGGGTGAAGGAGCTTAAGGAGAGAGCTTTAGAGGATATTGTGGAGAAATTGAGACTGACTAACTTTAAGCACTTGAAGGTGTGATAGATTGGATGGAGTGGCTAATGAGGTTAAAAGTGAAAAATTGCTCTGAGATTGTACTGAGTCATCTTAGTTTTGCGTTTTGGGATACCGTTTGTCCCCATGTAAATTAGGATAGTTTTGATCACTCCGGTGTAGAGGACGGTAGTGTGAAAAATTTGAAGCAGTTAAGCTAATTCTTGCACATCTCTTATGAATTTAATACACAACGTATTAAGCATGTATCACTGGAGTTAAATCCCAAAGTCCTTTTACCTTGAGGTAAACAGAACTCATCACAAGTGAACGGGATCATCTGCTGAATGGGAAAATTTTAATCCACAGGAGTAAAATGTAATTAATAGATTGTTGGTTACTAAAGGCTAAATTCTTTACGAGAAAAGGTAAGAAATTGCAGACATTGTATCTCATAAACTACCTGATGACCTTTCTCGTCACGGATTATCTTATAATAACCTTCAAATCCCTCTTACCTCTCATGATTGCGGCAGAGCTAATTCCATGGATATTTATATTTAGATATAGTGGTGGTTACGTGATTGTGAGCGAGAAGGGGTTAAAGTATAATGAGATTAGGGTACCGCTCTCAGAGATCGAAGATGTGAAGGTGATGAGCGTTAAAGATGGAACAGGTGACATAAAGATAGTGTGGAAAGAAGGGGAATTGCTCATAAGAGACGTCATAGGGGTAAGAGATTTAGCCCAGACAATTGACAGGTTTAAATTGTATGTAATGAGTTCTAGAGTGTAAGTTTAAAGTCTCATATTTTCCTCTCAGGTGAAGCAACCTTTTTCCATCCCAAGTCCTGTCAGATGTTACAATATCCACTATAAGGTATAAATGGAATTCTCAGGGTCTCTGCTCGGAAAGGCTCCAATGGAGACTAGTCACTTCCACCAAGTGTATCCACAAGACTCTCAATATACCTGTGGATCTTAAAACCACCTAATACTCCAACACCCATCATAGGTAGAACGAGAATATAGGAGAGTGTGTCTCAGACACTCCTAGGATATGGATGAAAGTAAGCAGTGTAAACATTAGAATTATGAAAATAAACACGGCATAGGGAATTAGGTAAGTCGTCCTTAACATTAGTCTAACATAATATCTTAGAGATCTATAAATTAGTCCTTCTACATTGCTAAGCCCTTTGTAAGCTTTCCTATATGCATACTCTTGAATTTACTTATTTGCTGGCTTTTTTGGCTATGAATTCTTTTTCAGATCTGAAATAAGCTCTAAAATTCCATTTTGTAATATTAGAAATACCTCAACCATTTTTAGTGAAATATTTTCTTCAGTAAAAGGTTCGGTTACCAAATCATCAATAATTTCCTCTGCGGTCATTTTTCTTACTTGATCAATTGCCTTATTCAAATCATCCAGCGCTTTAGCTTTTACCATTACCTTATCCAAATCATCCTCATATAAAATTTCATAGATTCCAAAAGTTAAAAATATAAGAGCACGCCCAAATTTCTGATCAATATTTTCTTCTGTGAACGGCTCATTTATTAAATCTCCGATCATTGTTTCTTGAAAGTTTTCATTATTCATATTTTTATTCGTATTTTATAATATACACTTAGACTTATATAAATATTTTGCCTTTTTACCAAACTTTTAAGAAATAATTTGAAAATTTATGGTTCACTTAGTTCATATTATTATTTATAATTATTAATTATTTTAATCAATATTTACTATACTTATTTTTACTATACTCTTATTTTTGAACCAAAATCTGAACCAACTATGAACCAGTGGTACACTTATGTAAACAACGTATTTTGGCGTAATTAATGAAATGAAAAGTTAATTATTTTTATTCGTCATGCTTATGAAAATCGTTTTAGGCATCTTTGAAATTTAACATGAGTTCCAATTTTTCATAGTAAGAAGGCATCAGAGAGCTTTAAAAAAAGGCTAAAAATTAAATTTGGATCGTTTAAATCGTTTGAAAATTAAGTTTTCATCCAAAATAAGGTAAAAATACTTAATTTTAAGGTGAGGTCTCAAAAACCACGATAAAATGGAGGATGGAAAGCAAATTTAAGGCTAAAAAACCATGGTTGTAAATTGGTTATTAATTTGGTTTTCAATGGAGCCATGATTTCCAATCATGGATATAGTTGTGCTATGTAATGCTATAGTTTTTCAAGTTCATTTTCGTATTTTCTCTTTAGTTCTTCATATTTCTCTTTAGTGATCCTTCCATAATTATATTCTTTTTCGAGATCTCTTAGAGCCTCCTGGATCTTCTCTATGTCTATGTATTTTCTTATGGCATCATCTATAATGGCTTTAACTCTAAATGGGTCGGAGATGTTCCATATGGCAAGGGTCCCTTCCCTAGCCTGGGGGATCATGACATTCCCACCATGCCCTGGAGTGCTGAACGTTATACTTCCATAGTTTAATAGTCTCCCCAAAATACCTTGATTAACCGATGCGTCTGTTATCCACTCGTTTCTTATTTCGTAAGAATGTCTCGAGCCAATACCATACTTAACATATATCCTATGGCTTGTCACTAAGTAATCCGAAGATTTGACGACCAAGTATGGAACTCCGAATATTATGTATAGTCCTATAAGGATAAAGATTAATCCTTCTACCCAACCAGCCAGCCCAAAGAGATTTATAACTCCAAGGCCAAAAAGCAAAACTAGAGCTCCCATAAACATGTAAGGCCAAGTGGACTTCCAACTAATCCTACCGTACCAGTAAGGGCGTTCTCCCTTTATTAAAGTGAAACCCTTTGGAATCATGGGGTGGCTTGTTGATGTTGTTGTGCGGGGTTGTTGTGCGACCTGTTGTTGTGTTTGAGGGAACTGATAGCCGCATTTTATGCAAAACGTTGCAGAATCATCATTTAGTGTACCACAATTTGGACAATATTTAGTCATTTATATCCCTCCTAACAATATGCCTCCTAACAATATGTATGAGTTTCTAATATATAATTATTTCTAATTGCTATTTTTAAAAGCTCTATAACAATCTTAAAATTATTTATGGAAATTTTTATTTATTATATGCTCTATTTATAACACTATTTATTAAAGAAATATATATAATAATAAAAAAAGTGACCACATTTAATTTTGTTAGCATTAATGTATATTCTTTTTGTTGGATTAGAGGGTAGTCTAATTGTAAATATTATGCATTACATAATTTATTAACACAAAACAAAGGTTTTCCAGTATCCTTTTACAGGCAAAGATAATTTTTTAAGTAATTCATTTCTGCATATTATTACCACCAGGATCTGTGTACTATATATAAATTCAAAAATATATATTATAGGTTAAATTTTTTTAAAGATTATAAAATAAAATTGATTACAAAAAATGAAAATAATTTAATTATTAAATATGTATTCGATTATAAAAATAAACAAATCCTCTATATATCCCACCCATCCGATATCAATTACGCCAACAAATACCTTGTTTATGTAGTCTCCTATACAGAGAAAATCGCATTTAACTATAAATACTCCTAACAAAGGGTTAATTAGGGAGGAAATCAGTGATGTTTTCTCACTCTTTCAATGACCTCGTTCCTGTATGTTTCCTCTCCACATACATTTAATACGGTATTATTTATTTAAGTCTACCTCAATTATCTCCATAAGTGAGGAGGTCTACTAGCTCATAATAGATGCTTATTATATCTTTGAGAATTCATTTAATAGAGTAAAATAGTGGGTTAAACAGCCTTTTCTGTGATTATTTATGAGAGGTGTGGGTTTTATCTCACTAGAACTAAATTGTCTAATTTTCTTACTGTTAAAGGAAAATATAGGACAATAAAATTTCTCTTTGACCTCCTCTAAAAGTGAGGAAGAATAATTTGCCTCTATCACTGAGAAGTGACTGGACTGGTTTGCTTAGGATCTTCGTAGGGATTAGTAGTGTCGTAGGTGTGGGGCTACTACCCTTTCCTCTCACAGGGGTTTTTGCTGTCAATGTTTAAAATTCCCACCAAAATTTATTAACTTCTAGGGGTAGAAGTTACTTCTAGGGGTAGAAGTTGCTGTTCGACCCAACACCGAAGGACAACAGGGAAGACTTCTTCGACAGAGACAAGGAAATAGACAGGGTTAAATCCCTCTCCTCACCCATTACATTAGTTCTAGGACTCAGGAGAACAGGTAAATCCTCTATCATAAAGATAGCACTTAACGAGTTAGACTCACCAAGTATATACATAGACCTGAGGAAGTTTGAGGTCATGGCATATATCTCCTATAAAGACCTCTTACTTCAGTTGGAGAGAGAAGTGAGGAAACTCACAAGGAAGTTCCCTTCCCTGGTGGACTTCTTAAAGGGGGTCAAAGGTGTCAACATTGCTGGAAACGAGATAAGGTTTAACTGGGGGGTAAAAAATAGGTTAAACTTCAGTGAATTGTTGGAGACACTAAATGACTGGGCAAAGGACAGGGTCATAATAGCCTTTGACGAAGCCCAGGACCTGATAAACCTCAGAGGAGTGAACCTACTCTACTCATTAGCTTATGCATTTGATAACCTACAAAAGGTGAGGATAATCATGAGCGGAAGCGAGATGAGGTTGCTCTACAGGTTTTTGGGAATCGAAAATCCAAAATCACCGCTCTTTGGGAGGGCAATGAACGAGGTAGAGCTGAGACCATTTGACCACGAGGAGAGCATTGAGTTCTTAAGGAGAGGTTTTGAGGAGGTCAATGTGGAGTTTAGGGACTATGAAAGGGTGTATGAAGAGCTGGGAGGAATTCCAGGGTGGTTAACGTATTTTGGCTACTACTTCGTCCAGACAAGGAACTTAGAGGAAAGTATGGAGAGAACGCTTACGAGGGCTAAAGAGTTAATAATAGAGGAGTTCAACAATTTCCTCTCTAAGAGGATAATAGCTAAGGAGAGGTATAGGGTAATAATGAAGAGAATAGCAAGTGGTTGTAGTAGATGGAGTGAGATAAAGACCGCTGTGGAGATCTATGAGGGCAGAGAGATAAGCGACTCAGAGATCTACAACTATCTTAACAACCTGATGGACTCATGGTGGATAATAAAGGACGAGGAGAAAAATGAATATTGTCCTTCTGAAAAACTTATAGGGAGAGTATTTAGGTCTTGAGTGACAGACGTAAGCTCTTGATGTGATAACCTAACATATTCTCTCGTCAAATTTGGACAAACTACTATATCTTACCCAACTTGAAGAGACTAACTCCAAAAAAACATGGTAAAAATAAATTTAATGCTAATCTTCACGTTGGTATTTCAACAAAATAGCGTACCATAGGCCATTTGTTCCGATTAGTATCAGCTTTACTCGATATTACAGTTCTGTCAAACCCCTTAACTAGACCACTAGTCCTCTCAAGAACATTTTTAATTCTTGAACACTATTATATCAGAGAAATGAATACTGACGAAACTTCCAAAAATTATGACGAGATGGGTGAACAGAATCCTTCCCGAGAGCAGAGTTACATTTATCACTTTAACAGAGGTCTCGCTTACTTCAACCTGAACAATTTCGGTGAAGCTATAAGGGAGTTTGATGAGGCTATCAGGCTGAACGCCTTCCACGCAGACAGTCATTACTACAAAGCCCTGTGTCTAATAGCTCTGCAACGGACTGGGAATGTTAACTTCAACGCAGGGATTTCGGAGTTATATGAGAGGGCAATAAAGGAATTTGATGAGGCAATAAAAATAGACCCTAAGAACCCTGAGTACCACTATCAGAAAGGCTTAGCGCTAGAGGTCTTGGGTAGACAGTACGAGGCTTTGCTGGAGTATCAAGACGCAATTAGGTTAAACCCCAACAACCCTGAGTTCTATTACAGGAGAGCGATTATTCTTCAGGACCAGGAGAAGTATATTGACGCAATAGCTGAAGTGGAGACTGCCATTAGGTTAAACCCCAAGAATTCCACCTACTATTTTAGGAAAGCTCTTCTCCTGAAATCCCAGGGCAAATTGAAAGAAGCCCTTGACCAGTTGGACAGGGCTATATCCCTCAACCCCCAGGTGGCTGAATATTATTATCAGAAGGGGTTAATATTAAAGGATCTGAAGAGGTATGACGACGTAGTCAAGAACTATGATAATGCGATAAAGCTCACCCCGAATAACCCTGAGTACCACTTCAGGAAGGGAGTCCTCTATTACGAGTTGGGAAAATACGAGAAGGCTGTAATGGAATTAGAGGAGAGCGTCAAACTAAACCCGAATAACCCTGAGTACCATTACCAGTTAGGACTAGCTCTTTTCCATGTTATGATGTATGAGGACGCTGTGGAGGAGTTTGATAAGGCTGTAAAGCTTGACCCACAAAACCCCCTATATTACTACTACAAGGGTAACGCATTAAAGGCTCTGTGGAAATACGACAAAGCAATAAAGGAGTACGACAAGGCAATAGCACTTAACCCCAATGATCCCCTTCCCCATTACCAGAAGGGTGTAGTGTTAAAGACACTAGGTAAATACGAGGAGGCTATTGTGGAATTGGATGAAGCAATTAAGCTCAACCCAGATAACCCACAGTATAAGATATCCAGAGATGAGGTAGAGAAGACGCTAGAGGCTCTACGTAAAATGAGGGGAAAGAGGAAGTGATATAGTGCCAGTGCAGAACGTAGTGGTGTAAAACTCTCTTATCATGCTTTTCACTCTGAGGGTTCTCGCAAGTGAGTTTCATGAGTTAATAATAATTTTCTACATAAATATGATATAAATTGTAAATAATTATATATTACTTTAATCGGTTAAAGGGTTAGAAATAAGATGGGAAAGGTGTTAGTAAAACTTAATCAGGTAAGTTTGATAATTACTTATGCAGAGAATTACACACCCGTTTGGAAAATGAGGAAAGCCTCCTCTTCAGGGCGGGGATGAGGTCAGATAAAAGTCCTTCTACTCCCCAGTTTTTATCAAAGGTTCATAGTTTGAATAATAATTTTTAAATTTAACACATGAAAACTCTTCTACTCATATTTATATTTAAATATAAAAATAGTGAGCCACAAATTAAAACGATTTTTATTGGACGTTACTGTAGGTATTCCGACTTTAGGGAGAGACTCCCTTTACCCCTTGTTGAGAAAATTGAGATCATGGAAGGACGTGGAGGTGCTGTTAGTGTACAAGGGAGAGGTGAAGACAAAGGACTATAACAGGGCGATAGAGCAAAAGGAGGGGTACTATGAGGAGGCAATAAACATCATATTCAGGGAGTCCCACTCCTCAATCCTTCTCATAACTGATGACGACGCTATACCCTCCGACACGTGGATCCAAGACCACGTCTCATTTCATGAGAGGAATGAGAAAATAGGTGTAGCCTCAGGAGTAGTGGAGGGTAAAAAGTGGATAAACTACCCCAACTTCACGTTTCAACTGTTCAAGGACACGATCTACATGGAGGAATATGACCACAGGTTTAAGGACTATGTGGGGTACTTAACCAAGACAGGTCTCTCGGTTGATAGGAGACCCCATGACTCGAAAAACCTAGAGAAGACCTTAGCCATAGCAGGGGTCAACATGAGCATCAAAAAGGAAGTGTATAGTAACCTGAGTGTACCTGAATACAGCATTAGGGGAAGCTATAACGAGAGTCTAATTGCTATCGAGGGGATAAAGAGGGGATACCATTCAGCGATCTTCAATAAGGGTAAAGTAGTTCACACCGGTGAAGAGTCACTCTCCAGAACAAACCAGGGGTGGTCGACCAAATATCTGGCAGTGGAGAAACACACCTTTCCGTATGCTGTAAACTTCTTCTTAAAAATAGATAGTAGACTACTGGAGGATTTCTCCAGGAGGGTTCAGGGAGAGGCTAAAACTGGTTTAGATTTGGCTCTAAAGGGGATACTCCACCATATGGACCCCCACAGTTTCAGGGAGGAGCTGAGGAGTATCTACTTGAGATTGAAGGAGGAGAGTGAAAAACACTAATAGTCACTTAAAAGGGTATCTCCCAATAATTCACTGCATCGAGTGTAGTACTACTAACCTGATCTATACTCATATCTCTGTATCTTAACTTTAAAGAGAACGTATGAGAATATCCAGGCTAGTGCGAATGACCCAATTATTATTATTCCCACATTTTCCCACCAGACGTCGGAATTGATTGTGCCTATTAGACTCCAGAAAGGTCCGCTGAAGTTAAATTCTGACTGTAGTAGTCCAAGTATCTCCAGTGTACCCACCAGAAAGGCTACAATGATAGAGATAAGGGTCATACTCAGGTTATACCACACCTTCCGTAGGGGGTTTCCTAGGAAAGCCCACTTATAAGCACCGTTCATGAAGAGCCCATCTGTAGTGTCCACAAGTGTCATTCCAGCAGTGAAGAGGAGGGGATAAACTAAGAGGTACCACAGAGGTACCTTAGAGAAAAGTACTGCAGAGCTGGCACTTATCGCCAGTAGAGCTGTCTCTGTGGCTGTGTCAAAGCCTAAACCGAATAGGAAACCTATCACATAGAGGTGGTATTGGCTGTCCACAATCCTAAATAGTTTGCCGAAAAATCTGTTCATGAACCCTCTTCTAAGTAAGACCTCGTTCAATTTTCCCTCATCTAATCTACCGCTTTTTACCTGTTTAAAGATACCGTAAATCTCTAGGAGAACCAGAAAGTTAAGAAAACCTATGATGTACAGGAAAAATCCGCTTATCAAGGTGCCAAGGGTGGAGCTAACGCCTTGAATAGAGCTTATGTTGTCCAACAGCCTACTAGACAGCATGATCACGAGGGACAAGACAATAACTATCGTTGAGTGTCCCAACGAGAAGAATAGACCTGTAAAGGTAGAGGGTTTGTTCTCTTGCACTAGTTTCCTTGTTGCGTTGTCAATAGCTGCCAAGTGGTCTGCATCAACTGCGTGTCTTAGACCAAACACGTAAGCTAAGAACCCTAGGGCAAATAAGGTGGTCGAGGAACCTCTGAAGACTACGCTACTGTTAAAAAACGAGGATAGTGTCTCAAGCCATATGAAGAGTACAGCAGTTATGGTGAGTTCTGAAATGAAGAAGAGAACCAGTTTCGGGAAGGGGGTGTTTTTGTTTTGCATGAGGTATGGATAGCCTATCCATTATATATTTTTATGTTTAATTGTAGAAGTAAAGCGCAGAAGGTAATTTGTCGTTTCAGTGATTAGACACCTTCCCCGGGCTGATTAACTTTAATGATGTAACTTGCAGAGAGGGAAAAAGATATAATCCAGTTGGAACGCGAGGGCTCGGCTAATGAGGTTTTCCTCAGCTCTCAATACACTCTTGTCTTACCATTTCACCTTTAACATGTCTGAATTACAGAGTTAGTATTTAGTTGTTTTTCCCTAAAATTACATAAATTGCAAAAATGTTAATTAATGGTATATATATCCTTAAATCTTAAATTAGCCTATTCCACTAAAATAACTTAGGTGTTTCAAATGAGTGAAGAACTAAAGTCCAGACAACCTGATGAGACTCTAGACGTGAGGGGAGAGTCATGCCCCGTACCGGAAATGATGGCAAGTAAGAAATTGAAAAAGATGAAACGTGGGCAAATTCTTGAAGTTTTGACAGATCATCAGCCAGCTGTAGATGTGACACTACCCTCATTATGCAAGTCTCATGGCTATCCTTATACTGTAATAAAGGAAGGTGACATATACAAGGTCAGGATATTGAAGGTGGATTAACTCCATGCCAGCAATGGAACTGACACCAGTTTTTTCTTATGGTTGGTCAACTGTCTTCGCAGTATTCGCGATATCAGGTTTTATTCTGGGTTGGACTGCACAGAGGGGAAATTACTGTTTTGTAAACGCCATGACGTCAATATTCACAGTCAAAAGCTATGAAAGGTTCGGTGCGTTACTAATACTTTTCGGGCTGTCAGCGTTAGGGGCAGGTCTCCTAGTCAGCTTCGGGTTGATTCCGGCAAGTGACCAGTACTATTTCAACTACTTTTCAGGTTGGTATGTGGTAGTTGGCTCAGTAATCTTTGGATTTGGTGCAGCCCTAGCTGGTGGTTGCAATCTGTCTATGCTTTACAGGGCAGCATCTGGATATGTTCAGAACTGGATAGAGCTGTTTGGAATGATGATAGGCACTTACATTTTCGCTATAGGGATATGGCCATTTCAGCTCTACACCATGGAGAATGGTATACTTTCAACTACGTCAGGTGGATATGTTGAATACGTTCCCTACTTATTATTTCATAATATCTCAAACACCTCAGTGTTAGCTGTCACACTCATGTTTTCAGTTCCACTTATAGGAATAGGGTTATATCTTCAAAGATACACAAGATCCAAGTGGAACAACGCTAACAGTAGGTTTCCCACAAGTTTATCGGGAATGAAATTGTTCAGTAATGTCCAAACTCCATCTATTCCCTCACAGAAGGTCAAGCTTAGTGAGTCTGCAAGGGATATGATACTGATGAGGAAACCATATGGGGAGAACCTGTCAACAGTGATTCTAGCTTTAGACATGTTGCTGGTCTTCGTTGTGGGGGCGGGCTATACTTTCAACTACTTAGTGATTACTTCCTCTGACGGAGGTAGGTTCTTCGAGTACTTACTGATGTTGGCTAATATCCATCTCTTCTTAAACACACCATGGTTTAATGATTCTCTACCCATTATAGACCCAAGTGTACTAATGGTCATTATGCTGTGTGTAGGAGCTTTTCTAGCGTCTTATTTAAGCGGTGACTTTAAGATAAGGGTTCCCAGGGAGAAGAAGAGACTGCTAATAGGTTTTTTAGGAGGAGTACTCGTTGGGATTGGAGTGAGAATGGCTTTAGGGTGCAATGTTGGGCTGATGTGGACGAATTTCGCTCAATTAGGCTATGATGGAATACTGTTTCTTTTTGGAATGTTGGGAGGTGTTTATTTAGCCATAAAGGTACAGGAGAGGTTATGAAGGATGAAGAACATCAGAAAGCTTTTGGCTCCTATCGTGTTTTCCCTCTTCATGATAGGCTGGTATGAGTTCAGTGAAATTTACTTGAGTAGCTCTAATGTGATTGCACAATACAATGGTGACTTTTCAGTCTATGTAACACCGCCACAATTTCAAGGCTATCTCACTGTAACACTCTGGGTGTGTTACTTCTTTGTCTACGTGGGACTAGCACTGTTCTGGTATAATTTGGTGAAAATGGTACAGGAGGCTGAAAACTTTAAGGTGACCTTTGGCTTAATTGACGTGGTGTCGCCAATAGCGATTGCACTGGAGATTATGTTACTCTTTCTGGTGGGGAATTCCATAATAGGGCAGAACATGATAGTTAGAATGGCAGGCTACTCATCTGTTATAGCCTGTCTTATGTGGTTTTGGTACTCCCTAGTAAAATATGTGAGGGTGAAGGTTCTTGGATGACCTGTATTCATTCTTCATGATATCAGGAGAGTTAGAGAAAATATATATGGGGTTTATAACAGCTATTGGGTATGCCTCCGCAGGTAGTAAAGTTTACATGTTCTTTACGATGGACGCACTGAAGGCGTTAACTAAGGAGTCTGAGAAAATGGCTTTGCCAAATGCCAAACCCCTTAAGTTCTACATAGACAGCTTAATTGAACTTGGGGAAAATGATGTGGAAATCGTTTCCTGTGAATTTGGAATGAGGGTTAAAGGGTATAGAAAAGAGGACTTATTGCCTTTCGTCAAAATAAGTGGGGTATCAGAGTTCGCGTTAAAGAGCTCAGAGTCCAAAGCTGTATTAGTCTTTTGATGACTGGGCATGATCTCCTGAACGATCATGGGTTAAGTAATAAATGTTTATAATTCCCTCTACACCCATCACTGAATACAACGCCTGCTCGTCAAACAACCTAATGTCATCACTCTCAAACCTAGCTCCCAATAACTTATTACTGTCAAAGAGAGCCGTAAATAACCAACCCCTACCCTCAGGGGAGGCAACAATCAATAATAGGTCGCTTACGTTTAAGAGGTCAGCGGTTATCTTATCCACTTTGATCTGCTTTACGATCTTATCGAAATAAGTGTATAACTTAGCTAACTCTCTTTCGTCTCTCATAATATTTTTTACATCCTCTAGCCTGATCTCCAGACTCTTATCTATTTTCTCACACACGAAGATAAATGAGGCATAGTCACCCATATTTCTTACTTCATACCTACAATTAAAGATCCTAGCGACCTCAGGTAGAGTGTAGAATATAGCCCCAGGATGATCTACTAAGACCTCAATAGGTTCATAACGTCTAGCACTCAATATTGCCTTTTTGGTCTTTATCTCAGGTACCGGACATACACTTCCCCTTAGATCCAACGTAATTGCAGGTTTGGTCCTAAACAGGTCCATTAGGATTTGACTACTTACTGCTGTATTTGTGGAGTGTATATTCTTACAAATGAACTTACCGTACTCTTCTATATTCTTGGCAATCCTGAACTCCAAGGCAGACAAGGGTAGTCGTAATACGGAGGAGGATATAGTCCTCACTTCTACTTCTCTCCTCTCGGGGTAGAAAACTACATAAATACAAAATTTTCCGTTCTTCTCTATTATATCAATCGAATTACCCCTCACATTAACAAGTACCTCAAACACCCTCCTCAGAATCCTGATTTTGCCGATATATCCAAAGTCAAGCTTTTTCACACCACTCAACGAATACAGTCTGCCATACCTCTGAATATCAAGGAGCGGTGAACAGTCTTTCACATCTAATTTTATCTTCATACATTTGTATAGTATGTATAATCGTATATAAATATTGTAAAATAAGGAGTTTTTTGTTTTTAAAATATTGATTTAGAGAAAGACGGTGAACTTGATATCTGACTGATCATACTCCCTCAACGGATTTTTGTAGCACGCGTAACTATGCCTAAATTTAATGATAGATATAACTGACTTCCTCCCCGCCCTGAAGGTGAAGATTTCCTCACTATGTAAGCTTCTAAATTTATATTGAGATTGAGCGTATCTAAATACATGGAGATTAGAGATGAATGTGGATGTATCTTGAATAGAAAGTATGCGTCAGACTTTCTATCCAAGAGAGTATTTAAAGGTAGGAATGGCAATAAGATAGGAGAGGCTATAGTAGAAGGTAGGAAAATTCAACTATACTATGACAAGAAAAATAAGCTACTTTGGTATGATAGCACAGAGTGCCCTTTGACAATTATCACCCTGGAGGTAATCTGTGAGGAGTTTTCAAAGAACACTAACCTTGACTACGAGAAAGCGATTAAAGCATTGAGAAGCGTTAAAGGATTTACAATTAACAGTTTAGTTGAGAGGATAACAGAGAAGGTGGTGAGGATAGTTGAAGAGGGTATCGTACATAGTTGAGTCACCCTTAGGTAATTACATATTGGGACAAATGATAGTCCCTCAAATGGAGGAAAACAGGCACTATGTGGAAGTCAAGGGAATGTTCTTTATAGACAACAACGTATATCTTCTTATGAAGGGAAATCCGCTTGCAGAGAGGTTAGCAAGACTGAGCAGGGAGAGGGGCATATACTTACAAGCCTGTGACCAGTGTACTTACATGAGGAATCTTGCTGATAAACTTATTGAGGAGGCAAAGATAGGCTGTTTTCCGGACTTTTATAAAAAGGTAATAGATGAGACAGATTTTATTATTACAATATAATTTTTCATGGAAATGAAAAAATAGGTTTATAAAAAGGTTAGATTTTTATGTGGTACTTATGAAATAAAATTGTGAACTACAAAGTACTCTTATTAATAGGGTTTTTGGTGATCATAGCAATTGGTTTTGGCGCAGCTTACATAATGCTTAAATACTCACCCTCATCCACTTCAAATACAACATCGTCCGTCACTTCTTCATCTCCGACAACTGGTTCGTCTACGTCCCAGTCAAACAACTTCTACTTCCTAGTCCTAACACAAAAGGGAATAGGAATGATAGTGAACCCATTTTCTGCCTCCTCTAACTTCTTAGGATTTCAACACATAATTAACATATCCACCAGCGTGCCGACCCAGGTCTACTGGTGGGAGGAATTACCGTATAACTCCATGGTGACCTTGAATCAGCTCATTTTCGCCCCCTTGAATAACGGTACAGTGTACGTCTTTAACACGTCCACCATGAAGGTAGTTAAGACCTTTGCTGTGGGCAACTCAATAGGATTCATTGGTGTAGCCTACTCACCTGATATGAAGTATGTTGGTATAGCTGATGGACCATCTGGAGTTGTGGAGGTGATTAACTCAAATAACTTGCAAGTGGTGTGGAACAAAACTTTCGTGTCCCCAACAGGGAGGACTTACTACCCATGCGATATAAGGTGGAATCCAGCAAACCCAAACGTCTTGATAATCCCAATGAGGTACAACAACAGTGTTGTAGAGATGAACGCTACTAATGGTCAGATAATAAAAGTTCTATCAGCCTCACCAGGTTCTCAACCTTACATGATAAGTCCTAATCTTCAAGGTAACCTCCTTGCAGTGGAATATGTTGGTAATAACTCAGTAGGTTTCTATACCTTGCCAGACTTTACGTTCAAGGGGATAATTAAGATGCCGGGAAACATGGTTCCACAGCGTGGTGTGTTCACTCCTGATAATAACTACTATCTGGAGGCTCCTTCAAATGCCAATGAGGTAATTGCGATCTCGACTTCCTCCTTTAACATAGTCAAGAACATAACATTACCTTCAACATCATCACCTGGTCTGGCAGACATTGAGCTGGCTCCTAACGGAGGCTATGCATATGTGCTAATTCATGGTAATGTACAGACAGGTGGTATAATTATACTGATATCTTTGTCGTCGTTAAGTGTCTCTTATGAAGTCCCATTAACGACAGCCCCTGCAATAGTGCTACCAGTAGAAGTAAACACTGGAAACTATCTCGTGAATAACGTGTTAGAACCACCAGTCACTGGACTGCACTGTTGAGGTGAGGGAATGAAGAGTAAAACGAAGGCGATTAACCCGATTTTTTACATTTTTATATTCTTCTATGCTACTGTACTCATTCCAGTGTTGATCAACGGCATAAGGATACTCGACTTGTGGTACTCTCCCTTAGCTGACACAGGGCAAGTCACCTTCTCATACCCCTTTATAACGTTCTGCACCATAGCCTTTACATTATCTGCTGTAATAGGCTTTATACTGTATAAGAAAAAGAGCAATAGGTTCATCCTTATAAGGGGACCTATGCGAGTTAGGAGTGTGATAAGGGCTGTTTTGAGAGATAGGTTAGGTATATCCATAGTGTTAACTTATGTACTCTCTTATTTAGTGTCGTACATGATAACCTCTGGTCTCTTAATAGTACCTGGGATAAACGTAGACAGGTACTTCACGGATCTCACAGTGATCTCATATGAGGGCAATGGGATAAACGTTATTCACCTCTTTGATAATATTTATTTAGTAATTAATCCAGTTCTCCTAATTTTCGGAGTGTTAGTTGATGCCTTTCTGACATTTTCATTAATACTCTCATATTACGTAGTGTCATTGATCTATGTGTCTGTGAACGTGTACGACTTCCCAGTTTTAAGCAAAAACAACCTCAGAATTTACACCTTCAATACTTTCGGGGGATTCCTGACTGCCTCAGTCCCATCAATAGGTACAATAGGAGGTATATGTTGCTTAACACCAACCGCAATTAACTCTCTCCTATATCTCTCTTCAGCTACTCTACCTTTGACAAAAGGCTTGACGTGGAAGTACGGGACTTTCCTGATGGGTGTCTGGACTGGGGGGATCCTGCAAGCCTTTATGTTAGCCTCACCTGTAATTCTGGGAGTTGTCCTGTCCACTATGTCCTTTTACTACATTTACCAAATATCAAAGAGGTTAAACGAGGTAACCGTAGATGGGTAGTGTGTTTAGAGACGAAATATGGTCTACCGTGGTCAGGATATCCTTAGCGTCAATATGGTTATATGCCAGTGTGTTTGGGAAACTGCTTAACCCAGGGTTTCTTGACCCTAATTCAGACGAGTTTGTAGGGCTTACGATTCAGTACCTATCTCAGGGGTCAATCATAAGGAACTTCCTGTACGCAGTCGCCTTTCCTCATCCCATTATTACAGGTATTATAGTAATGGTAGGGGAGATGATATTTGGTCTGACCATGCTACTGGGATTAGGGGTAAAGCTCAGTGCAGTCACAGGTTTCTACACAAACTTAATCTATTTTTTATCTGCAAGCTGGACAGGGGCAGAGGAATATGGGCTAAACCTGTTGATGATGATATTGAACCTTTACTTCCTGCTTAATAATCCAGGAAGATATAGCCTAGATAACTTATTATCACAGGACGTGATGTCTAATACCAAGATTTGGGTCGCCACAGGGTCAATAATATACTTAGGTGTGATACTGTCGCTTTTAATATATGGTTTATGAGGGAAGATTCAGCAGATGAGTAGGCGCCTTTCAAATAAGTTAAAATTTATGAAAGCCTCATCTTTTAGGGCGGGGAGTGGGTCAGAATTTAATATAATTATCATTACTTACTGGAACTGATGTTTTTTAAGGGGAAATACCTAATTTTGTTAGGTTGATTGAGTTTCAATGATCAATCAATGATTCGGGTAATTTTTGGAGAATTTGATTACGTCTTTTAATTAGATATTTTTTGAATTGATTATGAAAGACCATATTTAGGAGAGAACCGCCAATAATTTCGAGCTTTTTTGTCATGGAGATAAAAGGACTACCTAACATCCTTAAGCTGTCCTTAAGTGCATCTAATCTCTTGTCTTCGAAGATGATATTGTAATTCCATCTAGTGTGAATGTAATAATGATAGAATACGTCATTGAATTCCTCATTACATTTACTTATTTGATAAATTTTCTCTAAATCGTATAACAACTTCTGCCGAAGCTTCTGATCAATATAAATGTCTTTTAAACCGATAACAGATATATTGTTAACGTGGTATCTATAATATGTAAGGGGAGTACGATCTAAAAGTAATGGTCTCCTGTTGATCAATGTGTTGAAGAAAAAATAACCATCAACTAAAATCTTTATATCTTTTAATTCCTCAAGATTTATCGTGTTTCTTCTAACACAAATTGAACTGTTATTTACCCATTCTCTTCTCTTAATCAGACTCGCATAGACAGACCTATTAAATTCACTAGTGTATTCATCTTCCCTATGCTTCGGTTCAAGTATAATGTTTCCATGTTCATCAATCAGCGTTCTCTTGTTACGATAGAAAGCTAAATCCTTGTATTTGGTGAAGGATTCCTTTACTCTTCTGAGTTTATTCTCATAAAACTTATCATCATCCTCCAGGAAGCATAGAATCTCTCCAACCGACTCTTCAATTCCCACTTTAAATTTACCGCTTAATTCCTCAACCTCTGTATAAATAGACTTAACATTATTTTCATCAATATAGTTATCAATGTTATCGTCCTTGAAGTTCTTTACGACAATTACCTCATACTTATCCCTCCTAAAGTCTTGTCGCAGAACTGAAGTTATTGCCTCTTTTATGTACTTTTTTCTGTTGTATGCAGCAATTATGACTGAGATATCTTTTCTTTCGGTCATTCTCTTTTGGGATTATTGAGACAATATATAAGCTTATTGAGATTTTCTGAAATCAGTCGTGTTACGTATAAGTGAAATTATTTTATAACTTCAGTCTTTAAAAAGTATTGAAACATATTGTCTCTTAGGCTCATTTTATTCAGTACTGTTCATTCTCGATCTTCAAAATAGCAAAAATTTTTTAAAATAATCTTACATTAATCATCTATGAAAAGTTTATGGCGAATATGTCATTACCTCAAGATTATTAGGGCTTATCAACAAGTTAATAGGAATTGGTTTTAGTGTACTTCAACATGTAAGGAAACGAAAGAATTTATGTGAAGCTGAAGGATGGTAGTTCCGGCGTGTGCAGTATACGATGTATACGTAATACGATCATATTAATTAGGGACTTTCCTATAAAGTTAAATCCTGGTAAGCTTTTCACCTTGAAAAGGATGAAATACATTACTATGACTCAACTAAATCAAAGATGTACCCTGTCGCACTTACTTTATTTAGTGCTAAGTATGGTGTAAGTCTTAATAGCAAAGATGATCCTTTTAGTTGGTACTTTGATAACAAGAAAAAATAATTATAACTCCAGATTTACTAAAATTCACTTTAGAAGGGTTCGATCCGTTAATATTTGCTGAAACTTTCCTCTATAACATTCATCACGTGTGTGAGGATTTAAAAGATAAAATGTAGTACATGGTGGTGCATATATAGGAGAGATGGCATTATACTATGCTAGTAGAGGGGGCTAAAGTTTACGCCTTTGAACCCAATAATGACTGTTATAGAACAGCATTAAAGAGTTTGAGCTTAAATCTTGACTTAACTAATAAGGTCATATTAAAAGATTATGCTTAAGATTCTGACGGTGAGGTTGAACTCCCAGCTTCGAGTTGTTCAGGAGGATCATCAGTTTATACAAACAACGTACCAAAAACTAAAAAGAGAAGTTTTAGCTTATTTAGTATTCTAAAGGAGTTCAATATAAATAAACCTACAATATCAGATATAGACATAAAGGGTGAAGAATTTAAGTTAATAAGTGATGACTCTATAAGCAACTTTGATGTAGTTCAAATAGAGTATTCAGCATCTTCTAATGGCCAGAGAATAGGGACGTAAACTATTTGATAAACAAGTTGAAAGAATATGGTTTTAAGAAAGTGAGAGTATTCAAGCACGATCTTCTCCATAGTCTGTGACATCGAGAACTCATGGTCTAGCGCTTTAGGATAACCTATATCAATGATGTACAACTTTTTTGGATTAACTTTACTTTTCCTCTCTCTCTTCTTGAACTCTTCCACTAGAAAGGAGAAATAACTTTCCCTTGTCTTGTCAAAAAGTTCAATCAGGTCTTTTTTCCAATTTTATTCCTAAACTTCTCATGTACTCATAAACATTGTTAATAGTTATCAGCCTAGCGTAATTTGATATAAGACAGTTGGTAAAAAGTGAGTCAATATTGGGTTTATTCATTGATAAGTCCCTAACCAGTATTGAGTCGATATAAGATTTTAACAATCTTAGTTTCTCATTTTCTTCCTCCAAAACTACAGCGGGATCTGAGCCGAAATACAGATATTCTCTAAAAAGTGAAAATATTTTTCCTCTTTGAGGAGTGAATTCCATAAGCTTTTATATTCAAACACCTTAAACCTCAAGAATTCCTTAAAGGATAGCGGATAAACCTCATAATTTACACTTCTTCCCCTTAATTCTTCAGCTATTCTTAAAGGTGTTAGTTGGGATGAAGAGCCTGACAGGTAAACCCTAGAGTTAAGTCTTTTCCTGAACCAACTTCCATAATTTTCTCAATGTTTTGAACCTCATTTAGAAAGATTTACCTAGGTTTTTTCCCGTGAGAGTTGTGGTTGTGAGAATGATATGGACGTAATTGCAATAATGAATATGTATGGGAGGGGGTTTTTGCCTCTTGACTTTACCTCAAAGGTGTAAGCCCGAACCGGTAGGGGAACCCTAGTCATTTATGGCTTGGAGGAAGTCAGGTAAACGTAGAGTCCTATTTAACTATATCTACGTTGTACCTCTTAGTTAAGTTGGACAGCCTTTTATCAAAAGTAGCCAAAGGCAATTTCCTAGATATTGAATGGGAAAGTATCACCAGGTCGTTATATCTTGAAAAGGAAAGCTTCTCCTTCCTCGTGATGTCTATAGCCTTCCTTATAATCTCAGCGTCGTCGCAGACAATTTCAGCTTTAGGATTTTTCACATAGGCATAAACGTAGTCTGGATTTTCCAAATTGTTATCTCTCAAAAACCATACTAACTCGTGAATGACAATTGTTGGAATAACCCACGTCTCAGCGCTATCAAGAATTTTCTCAGCTTCCTTATGGAACTGCGAGTTCTCAACTAGGTCGTAAATGATGACGTTAGTATCAACTAAGATTTTCATTAATGCCCCTCTCTATGCTTTTCTCGATATAATCGATTGTAAGGGGCTTCTGTAGTTTAACCCTTGGCCTCCTTGGGACAACCTTGCTCACGACTATATGATCCCCTTTTAGTGAAATTTCTAGAATATCACCCTCTTTTATCTCTAAAGCCTCCCTTATGGAAGAAGGAATTGTTATTTGATAATTCCTAGTTACTTTTACCCTTTCCATGAATTACTATGAAGCATACTAATATATAAACCTATCTACTATAACAGAACATTTTTGGTGGCTTTCTTCATGTGTGGATAATTTTGTTTTCGTATAAATTAAATTTTTTATTAGAAAAATTATTTTAAATGAGTTCATAAATAAGAGGATATTAGTGTTCAGAAGCTTAAAACTAGCAAATATGCACTTACCAATGAACCCGAAAATCAGAGGGTTGAAAATATTATTCCTATATTTTTTTCGAAAATCTAGGACCACAGTAGGCACAACTGTTAAAAGGATAACGATATCTTCTGTTATCCATGTCTAGGACTTCCATTAAGCAATCATCACATACTGCGAAATCTGGAGGAATTTGGCAAGGATAATTATGAAAGGTTAAGATTGTTTAAGGCTAAGATGAATGAGTTGTTAAGGAGAAAAGTAGCAGTAATTTATCGTAATGAGGTTAGAGACAACACTACTTTTATGGAGCTCAAGATAAATGTAGATTTCTACATTATCCTCTTTAAGAATGCGTCAAAGGGGGAAGTTGAGGCTTATGAAAATTTAAGAAACGTGATAAAATTATAATCAAGGCTAATTACTAAGTTCATAAAAATGTTATTCTAAAAAGATATAACGTTAAAGAAAAGTTTGGAATAGTCTGGATTTCATTAAATAATCAACACGATATACCGGAATTCCCGGAATATTATGATCTAACTTTAAGAAAAGTAACGATAGGTCCATTCTCCTTTAACGCTAATCCTTTTAGAGTAATGGATAACTTCTTAGATATATCACATTTTCCCTTTGTGCATGAGGGAATCTTAGCTAATCCAAAGTATAACAAGGTTAATAACTATGAAGTGATGGTTAAGGAGGACTAAATAATAGCTAGGAACATTTGTTAGTATCCACGTGGAAAAGTCTTACTATTATTGTCTGAAACTATGATTAGGAGGTAATCGGCTCCTGCTCACCATTTTTAGGATGTTGACCAGAAGGAGATGCAGTAAAAGGAAGTCATTTTCATGTTTAAAAACCTTCACCTTAAAAGGCAAGGTTTACCTTTCCTTTATTGTAATAGTTTAAAATTATTTCAGAAAATGTTAATCTTCTATTGGCGTTAACTTATTTCTTTCAACTAATTTTGTAGCTATGTTTAACAACATGTTCAACTCTTCCTCAGATAGCACACTCAACTTCTTTCTTACTAACGTCATATATATCGCCTGCGTCCTTTTCAGAAGTTGTTTTCCCTGATCTGTTATCTGGAGAGTAATGGATCTCCTATCCATCTCACTCCTCACTCTCACAACATATCCTTTTTTCTCAAGTCTATCAACAGCATATGTTATAGCAGATTTTGATACACCAAAACTGTAGGCTAATTTCACTGGAGAGTTAACACCCTTCGATATGGCGTTAAGTATACCTATATCTAAGGGTAATATCTCATTACCCAATTTTTGTATTGCCTCCTTATGGAGTTGTTTATACAGAGTTGAAAGTAGCCTGAGTATCTCAATTTCCTTTGATTCAAGCTGTGTCACTTCCACCACCAGCCTTAGGAGGATCTTCTATTTCCTCGTATATTACTCTTTCACCCCTCATTATCGAAAAGACTGCGCCGATAAAGACCAATACCGCACCAATGTAGAATGAAACTCTCAATGCGTTCATAAATGGAGGTGCTATAGTTTCAGGAAACCAATAAGTACTGGTAAGTGTTGCAATTGCACTAGGACTTATTGTAGCTAAGAGCTGACTAGGTAATAGAGAGAGGATTGTACCAATAGGATTATAGCCTAAGAAAGCTGCAAAGAGTGCACTAGTTGCTGGAATCTTAGATAATAAAGGTGCTAATTGCGGAGCTCCTGCCTGGGTTACTGCGCTAGACAGTGCTGTAGGCAGGTTATTTATTAAGACACTTATGATTATAGTGAAGAACAAAGCTAAGCTTGCTGTCTGAGCGCTGTTTTGTAAGGTAGTCCTCATGCCAGAGGCAGCCCCTCTAGTATTTCTTGGCACACTGTTCATTATGGCAGCTATATTTGGAGCACCAAACATTCCGCTTCCTATACCAAGCACAAATATGGTGATTGCGAATTCAGGATAACTGAAGTCATAGGGTAAAGTACTTAGTGCCAAAAAAGCTGCTCCAATAATCACTAGGCCTATTGTGGAAATGTACCTTGCACCGTATTTGTCAGATAATGCGCCACTTATTGGCCCCATGATTACAAAGCCCAGCATCATTGGTAGTGTATAGACTCCAGCCCAAAACGGAGTGTCCTCATACTTATAACCATGTAACGGCAACCAGATACCCTGGAGCAGTATTATCAGTATTATCATTACTCCTCCGAATGCAAAAGAAAAGAGAATCTGAGATAACGAACCCATTAGAAATCCTCTTATCTTAAAGAGGTCTAGTCTGAACATTGGATATTTCACTTTCCTCTCTATGAACGGGAATGTTATTAACAATCCAGCACCAGCAGCTAAAGCTGTTATCACATAGGGATTCGTCCATCCCATGGCACTATTACCATAGGGCTCTAAGCCATATGTTACACCGAGAAGAATTGATATTAGCCCTGCAGCAAATGTCACGTTACCAAGTATATCTATCTTGTCTTCTCTTCTTATCACTCCGGTCTCCTTTAATTTCAAATAACTCCACACTGTGCCCAGTAGTCCAACAGGTACACTCACTAGAAATATATACCTCCAGTTCAACGTGGAAAGTATACCTCCCATGACTAGACCTATGAGCGAACCAGCTAGACCGGCTATTTGGTTTATACCTAATGCCTTACCTCTTTCATTTGGCGGGAACGCGTCTGTTATTATTGCCGCACTGTTTGAAAAGAGGAAAGCTGCACCAATCCCTTGTATAATTCTAAATACAATTAGCTCTAGTGCACCTTCAGTCCCTTGATTGGGTGTTATGAAGAGTAATATTGAACCGACCGTGAAGACTGCAAAGCCCAAGTTGTAAAGCCTTACCCTACCAAAGATGTCTGATAGCCTACCAAAGGTTACTAACAGAGCTGCAGTAACTACGTTATATCCCATTAGTATCCAGAGAAGGTACTCGAAGGAGGAAGAATTCAACGGATTAATATTTATCCCTCTGAATATTGCTGGTAAAGAGATCAATATTATTGTTCCGTTTATTGACGCCATTAACACTCCAATTGTCGTATTTGAAAGTGCAATCCACTTGTATTGGACCATTTTGGATCTAGTTCAATACTGAACTATTAAGTTATAAACTTATTCTAACCAAATCACAAAAGGAAAATTTTAATACAGTCTTTAAGCAAATATATCTGAGAAGTAATATTACTTTGACCATAGAATTTATAAAAAATATGACAATACTCTTTGCTATACTGTGTACTCTATTATCAACTGCTTTAATGGTGCTCATACATACTAGTAACGCGAGTAGCAATCTCTATAGTAAATACGTATACGTTGACGGAACCCTTTTCAATCAGGTCATATATACAATAACTCACACTCAGGTTAGGTGAATATATTAATGTGGATGAGAGGAATTCTGCTGCTAATTCTCATGTTTATCGCATCCTTCATAGCTCTTTACGTTTATGAGTACGCTTCGCTAAATAGTTTAAACAGCAACGTTGTGAAGAAACTGAGTTATTCCCTTATACTTTTCCCTTTAGATCAACACAACTCCACCGCGTTCATAATCTTTCCACAAGACTGTCTTAATTTGAACGCAAGTGTGGTAAGGTTAAGTAACGGGTCTTATATGACCACGTACTCAAATCCTTATAATAGTATATCGTATGTATCCTCTTATCCTGTCTTATTTGGTGTCAACTTCACCGAACCCAACACGTGTAAGATTGGCTTGTTGAACAACGTCAAGATTCAGTTAATATATGAAAACTTAACTAAGTCTGACGGTATTACGATCTTTAATTATGGTCAGCATAAAATCTCTCAAGGTCCAGGATTTCCGTTTCTTGTAGGGAAAGTTCTTGGTAACCAATTCCTGGTCGTGTATAATTCTGTCTTAATCCTCTTGTCAATTAGGATAATAAGTAATACGGAGGTTATGAGTAAATGATTTCCCTCAGACATGTTGTTAAGAGGTTCGGTAAAAAGTAGTTTTAGATGACGTATCTTTGGATGTTAAGGAGGGCTATACTGCTTTAGTGGGTCCTAATGGCGCAGGAAAGTCTACTCTCCTAGGAGTACTCGCGGGTGTTTATAAGTATGAGGGTGAGTGTTATATCCTGGGAATTGAGTGTAGAGACAGTAAGCGGGTTCATGAAAGAGTTTCCTTCAGTATTGATACGCCTGTGTTCCCTGACATCAAAGTAAAAAAACATCTTGAAAATTGCAGACGTTAACGAGGAGATAGTTTACCAACTAGGTGCTGAGGAGATTCTGAAAAAGAACTTTAACTCGTTATCGACAGGGCAAGCCAAGCTGGTGAGCCTGTCCATAGCCTTAGGAAGAGAAGTAGATCTATATGTCTTAGATGAACCCACTGCCAATCTAGACCCAGATAAGAGGGTTAGGTTTTATAACCTGTTACTCCACAAGGCGAAGAACGTATTCATATCTAGCCACGAGCTTTCAGAGGTCAACAATATAGCATCAAACTTGGTCATTATTAGGAGAGGGAAGATAGTGTTTAATGGGAACCTTAAAGAGTTAAGTACGAAGTTCGGTAACTTAGTCATTATAAGGACAAATAAACCACAGGAAATCATTAAGCTCTTAGGTAGAGGTAGACATTTCGGAAACTCTGTAATCATCGAGGCTGAGTCGACTTTAGAGGGAATATTGACTGAGCTCAAGAGTAAGGGGGTAAACATGGAATGGATACTTGGTATAGATGTAGCGGATCTAAATGTGTTATACAGGAGGATGGTTGAGGAAGATGAAGAACTGCATAGGAAAAGAAATTAAAATGAACGACTTGGGTTACTTAGGTCCCCTGATCTTCTTAGTACTACCTATAGTTGAGAAAATATACAAAATAACTTTAAACTCTTATATAATATTAAACTACCTCGTGTTAGTTATCTTTTTGTCATTTATCTTCACTTACCTAGTTTTAAGTAGCATGTTTAATGGAGTCATGTTCACCTTAACCTATATGATGGGGATTACTCCCAAGGAAATCATATTCACCAGGCTACTACTGTTTTCTATCACCTCTGTTCTACCTATAGGCGTAACGTTGTGGGTGACCTCGTCTTTAATGACATTAGCGAAATTCATTGTCCAAGTTTACATTTTGGTCTTAATCTCTACCATAATTGGTATTACATTAAAGAACGATATCATGGCTTTAATCTTTAACTTCATCATCAGTGCACTAGGACTAAGTGTAAAGGTGAATTTCCTATTCCCCTTCCTCTCAGATCAGGCTAATCTGTTATCAGTAGTTGTTGCAGTGTTACTCTTAGCCTTAAACATTTTATTGGTAGACAGAATTGAACTACCTAAGGTAGAACATCTTTGATTTTTTCCAGGCTTCCTCGTTCTAACTAATGTGGGAAGTTAAGATCAGTGCCCTATCACAGAGCAAACTATACCAAATATTCTGAGGAGAGATGGGAGGCGACAAGATGAAAAGTCATGTTACCTTTTGGTCATAAAGGAACTCAGAAGTTAGATCCCGTATTAACATATCCTCGTGAAGCACGTAAAGTGATGAATAACTCGTCAAAGTATATATTTTCTCAAGCCTAATGGAAACTCATAGACTTAAATATTCTGCTTCAGGAAAAGAACTTATGGTTTGGAAGAGAACTATTTCAGCTAAGGCACTCGAAAAGGCAAAATATGCGTCTGTGAAAGTTGAAGATAAGGTAATTTTCATGGCTAACATTAAAGGTAAACTGTATGCCATGGACGCAGTCTGTAGCCACGCTAGATGCATACTGGGTTTACTAGATGAGGAGAAATTAACTGTTAAATGCTTCTGCCATCACGCAGTGTTTGATTTAAACACCGGTAATATGTTGGAACCACCATACGTAGCACCCGATGCACCCAAGGAGAAACTTGGACTTAAGACATACCAGATCAGGGACAATAGTGGATGGATAGAGGTGGACGTGTGAAGCGAGAATATTACAAGTTCCACTCGTATTTTTTCAATTCTAACTAAAATCTCATAATTTCTAACAGAATATGTCTCTTGCACATTCAGATATGGTTTATAATTATAAAATTAGAGAGATAATTATGAGTGTCGAAATAAATGATAATGGAATAACAATAAGGATTCCAGGTCTCTCCTACAACATAATGATCAAGCGAAACGATATAACAAAGATAGAGGAGACAACAGCGCCTGATGAACTTTGCAATTTGCTCAGGACAAAGGGCGTAATATTTGTAGGAACTACAATAGATGGAAAAGTCACATACTATAACCTCAGAAAGGGTGGCAAGTGTTTGGAGATAACACTGAAGAATGGGAGAAAGGTGTACATAGGTACTTGACCACTTTTCATAAGCCTTCACGAGGAAGAGCTTTACCCTAATACCTCAGCCTACATAAGCCTATATCTAAAGAGTCTTAATCGTAAAGTCATGGGAAATAATATATAACGCTCTAAGCTATTTATAATTATGATTAATAACAGGTATTACGCCCTCATTAGCATGACCCACAACGATTGCTGGAGTAGGCTCACCTCCTCGTTTGACTATTCTGATGTTTTAATCGATAGTCAGACTAACCTAGGAGTTCTCAGGGCAAAAAGGATCATAATATCGAGGCACCCTGAACCAAAGAAAGTGATCAATGAAACTTTAAGGAAAGATCATACAATTATAGACTTCAGTGTCGATGTCCTGTCTAGAAACAGAAAATATAAAATAATTTTTGTGGACATGATACAGAAAGAGAACCACGCTATAGTATCAAGGTTTAAGAGACTTGAGAACGAGGAACGGAACTTGATACTCTCCTTCTCTAGGATAAACAATGGTATCGAGGAATACGAACTAGTAATCTCGAACAGAGACAATGAGGAAATCCTCTCATACCTCCGAGGTCTAGATGTGACAGTAAATAATTTTGAGACTAAACCCCTGAGTTATAGGGATATCTTGAGAATAGTCAATAGGGGAATAGGTGATGTCATTTTCACTGAGAGACAGAAAATTGCCCTAACGAAGGCAAAGGAGATGGGGTACTTCGACATACCTCGTGGTGCAGAATTAGACGATGTAGCTGAGGAACTAGGGGTCAGTAAGATGAGGGCATCTCTGATAATAAGGAGTATAGTTAAAAAAATTGTAGATATTTTATGAGGTTCAAAAAATTAGGTTGCTTTTTCCACTTCCTCCACGTCTACGACCTTATAAGTTCTAGTGTCATAGCCTATGAGTAAGCCAATAATTCCGGTCAATACACCGTAAATTGCTAAGGCAATTGTGGTAAGAACTGGATTCAGTGTAACACCTACTAAACCTATGACAACTCCAATTGTGGCAGCTAGCTTAACGAAGGAATAGCCCCACCCTGCTGCCGTACCACGTTCTGAGGCTCCAAAAAACGCACTTATTGATGTCATTCCCTGGCTTGCTGGACCTATTACATGGAAGAAGTAAAACATGAAAGAGAACACTGCGAAGAAAATTAACGGCAAGTTGTAGATGTAAGTTAGTGCGATTAAGCCGACTGATACACCTTCTCCTATTGCACCTATTATATACTGGGACTTTGTCCCTATCCTAGGTGTCAACCAGGCTGTAAGTACTCCTCCTATTACCCCTCCAGCATAGAGAAATGCTGATACGTAAAGTGTTGATAAAGGACCAGCAAATTTTAGGGCTAAAAGAATGTATGGGATATAGAAACCGAAAGTGTAAAATATGAACCCCTGTTCAAAATTACCGTTAAAAGCGTATACCAGTTCCCTCCACTTCTCTTTCCTGTATATCTTAAATACGCTTCGAACTCCTCCTGCTACTGGTCTCAGGACCATATCAACATCTGGTATATTATTTAATTCCACACCGTAAGTCTTTCTTATTATGGCTTTTGCAGTAGCCAACTTACCCTGATAGGCTAACCACAGAACAGACTCAGGTATTTTACTTCTGAAAATGAGTATGACTAGAGCGAATAGTCCACCAATAATCATCAATAACCTCCAGAGACCTGGATCAGTGAGTGATCCTACCACAAAATAATATGGGAATAAAACCAGGAATATGGTGAACAGGTACATCAAATACCATTGTAACTGCCATAGGTTGCTCCAGAACAGCCTTTGCTTTCTCTCCATGTACTCAAATATATATGCGAAACCTGTTGCTGTATCTGCACCTAAAGCGAAGCCCAGTAGGGCCCTAAAGACTATGAACTCATATATGTTAGTCGATAACCCGGCTAGTATAGCCATTCCGACGAAGAGAATCATGTTCAGTGTAAACATGTTCTTTCTCCCTATCTTATCATTCAGCCATCCTCCAAAGATAGCACCTATTAGTGCACCAAGTTGTATTACTCCCAATGAGAATGATAACAGGAGTGTTGGAGTACCAATAAATGTGTTTTGTAATGATTTCACAGCAAAGGTTAAGGAGGCGAAATCAAAAGCGTCGAGCCACAGGGAGGCTAATGCCAAAACTGCAATATACCTTGAGGAAATGTTCTTCTTTGATAAAACGAAATTGTAGATCTCTTTAATTCCATCTTCTATTTTCTGTTGAGAGTGTTTGTCACTCATGCTATTTACTTATGATAAACTTATGTTAAATTAATAAATGTTTACATGTAAATATTAATTTTTTTGACTACAATACTTCTTCCTCCATAATTAGTTTATATTTAAACTATAATGAAATTTAAATATCCATTTGCGTAATAATTCTCTATGAGATACGCAATCGTTACAGGAGGAGGGAGCGGCATAGGGTATACAACCTCAATAAAGTTAGCCTCGTTGGGTTATGGTGTAATAATGGGGGATATTGCCCAAAATATAGAGGAGAAAGCAAAAAGCGTCAGGGAAGCTACGAAAAACGAGAAAGTTATAGGCTTACACCTAGACGTAACAGACTGGGAAAGTTGTAACGCATTCTACAACCAAGCTCTCAGTTATCTAGGTATAGACCACGTAGACATACTCATAAACAACGCCGGAGTACTTAGGGATGCCCTTTTTGTTAAAATGACCAGAGAACAGTGGGACCAAGTGATCAAAGTCCACTTGTACGGAGCATTCAACATGACTAAACAGGTAGTTGAAGGGATGATAAAGTACCAGTGGGGGAGAATAATCAACATGTCCTCAATCAGTTGGAAAGGTAATGTAGGACAGGCAAACTACTCAGCTGCAAAGGCTGGGTTAATAGGGTTCACAAAGACATTGGCAAAGGAGTTAGGTAAGTACAACATAACAGTCAACGCCATCGTCCCAGGGTTTATTGACACACCCATGACTGCCCCATTACCTGACAAGATAAAGAAGATGTTCCTGGAGAGGATCCCTGCAGGTAGGATGGGCAGACCAGAGGAAATATCCAATATCATAGCCTTCCTAGTCTCTGATGAGGCGTCATACATAAGCGGGGCTGAGATTGAAGTGACCGGAGGCTTCTCACAGTGATAGCTAGAGGGGAAAGGTTAGAAGAGTTAGATAACCCTTTTTCAATAGTTAAGGCATTAGAGGAGAGAAGTTCCTCAGACAATGTATCGGTAAGTTATTTTGGAAGGAAGATAAGTTACAGGCAGCTCAACTCAATGGTCAATTCGGTGTCTTCTAGTCTAGACCTGAAAAAGGGGGACGTTGTACTCCTGTCCATGCAGAATATCCCACAGTTTATAATAGCTGAGTTTGCCATATGGAAAAGGGGAGGGATAGTCTTACCAGTAAATCCCTCTTACACAGAGAGGGAGTTGGATTACCTTATTCAGGACTCTGGGGCTAAGCTAATGATAGCCTCATGTGAGTCTATTGGCACAGATAAGATTCCTGTGATCAGGACAAATCCTGAGACCTTTAGTCCAATCTCAAGTGAGTACCGTGAGGCGTGGAAGTTGAAGGACTGCAATGAGGATCTTGAGTTTAAATCAGGTGATAGACAAAGCAATGGACACGAACCTGATGTAAGACCAGATGATATAGCACTATTAGTTTACACCTCTGGGACTACAGGTAAACCTAAAGGTGTACCAATAACCCATTCAAACATCTTTGCCTCCTCTACTATATACAAACACTGGTTCAAGTTTAGTGAGAGGGACAAGAACCTAGCTATTGCCCCCTTCTTTCACATAACAGGTCAGATCTTCGGAATAACCTCCTCTATCCTCTCTGGTTCTGAGATAACCACTTTCTTCAGGTTTAACCCAGACCTGACCCTTAGAGTTATTGAGGAGGAGAAGACTACAGTCACCATGGCAGTTGCTACCGCTTATACATCCATGGTCAATGCATACAGGGGTGTGGAAGATCTATCCTCAATGAGGTTGTGGTCATCAGGGGGTATGGCAATGTCCCGTTCATTAGAGGTGAAGTGGAGAGAAAAGTTGGGTTCGTGGATATACATGGCTTGGGGTTTAACAGAGACCACATCACCTGCAACCCTTTGGCCATATCCTTATGAAGGGGACTTACCACTTGATAGTGAGTACAACGTAGTCAGTTCTGGTATCCCGGTCTATAACACTGAGGTAATGGTCAGCCATGATGGGGAACTCCTGGTAAGGGGACCTCAGGTTGTCTCAGGATACTGGAGGATGGAGAAATTTAAAGACGGTTGGTTGCCAACAGGTGATATTGGGAAAATAGAGAATGGATGGATATATGTTATTGACAGGAAGAAAGACGTGATTAACGCATCAGGCTTTAAGGTCATGCCCAGGGAAGTGGAAGAGGTTTTGTATATGCACCCTGCAGTGGAAGAGGTGGCAGTGGTCTCAATAGTTGACGATTATAGGGGAGAGACTGTTGGAGCCTTCATAAAGCTCAGGGAACAGTTCGTTGAGAATGACGAACTGAAGAAGGATATTATTGACTTCTGCAGACAACACTTAGCTCCATATAAAGTACCTAAAATGGTTAACTTTGTAAAGGAAATACCTAAAACCCCTTCAGGCAAAATTATGAGGAGGGCGTTCAGGAATGAAAATAAGTGAAGTTAAAGTGACCAAGCTCTCCTCAAAGGAGTTCTATGAGAGGGACGCATTAGCTGTTAAGGGGGGAGCTGAGCACTATATGGACGTTGCAGTCGTGAACGTTATAACCAGTAACGGAGAAGTAGGTTATGGAGAGGCTATAGCTTACGGGATATTAGATGTTGTCTCCACTACAGTTGAAAAGATTTTCAGACCATTACTCCTTGGAGAGGAGTCCTCAAACATCACGGCACTTTGGAACAAGATGTACAAGACCACCTTTAGGCTAGGGAGAAGAGGGGTCACTATATCCTCACTCAGCGGTGTCGATATCGCTCTATGGGATTTGTTAGGCAAGGAACTGGGATCTCCGGTTTACAAGCTACTTGGGGGAGAGAAGAGGAGAATAAGGGGATATATAACTGGGGGATATTATAGGCAAGATAAGGATGTGGAGAAGTTATTGGAGGAGGTTAAGGGGTATGTCGAAAAGGGGTTTAGTGCAGTGAAGATCAAGATAGGTGGGTTAAGTGTCCAAGATGACCTGAAGAGGCTTTCCTCCATAAGGGAGAACTTTGGAAACTCACTGAACATTGCTGTAGACGCTAATAACGTGTATGACTTCAACACAGCCCTAAAGGTGGGAAGGGAACTGGAGAAGCTAGGAGTGATGTTCTTCGAGGAGCCAATATCCACTGACTTTCCAGACCTGAGCGGAGAGCTGACTAGGGCGTTAGACATACCAATAGCGGGATATGAAACAGCTTCGACCCTCTTCGAGTACAGAGATCTCATCACTAAGCGTTCAGTTGACATAGTCCAGGTCGACGCGTCGTGGAACGGAGGGATAACCGAAATGGTTAGGATAGGTAACTTGGCTAGGGCGTTTGGGCTACCTGTAGTTCCCCATTACTCTGCAGGGGGGATAAGCTTCGTCGCTAGCTTACATGCAGCGCTTGTAATAGATTCACCAATGATCGAGTACCACCTGAGGTATAACCCCCTGAGGGAGAGCTTAGCAGGAGAGGCTATAAGATTTGAGAACGGTGAGTTCATACCCCCAGATAAGCCTGGTCTGGGTGTAAACTTAAATGAGAAGGTAATAGAGAAGTATAGGGTTGAGTGAAATGATAGTCGGGTTCTCAAGTTCAATACACAAAAAGTATGAAGGATCCACGTTTCAGCTTTTAGCCGAGACTGTGAGCAAAGCCCTAGACATGGCTACTATTGACCTGAAAGACATAGACGGTATATTTTACACTGTCTTACCGGGAGTTTTTGACGGAAAGGCGTCGTTACACTTCTCCTCATTTCAGATACCCTCTTTCTTGGGGATAAAGCCAAAGGTAATAGAGCTTGTGGAGTATGGGGGACCCTCAGCACTGACCATGGTTTACAGGGCAGAGAAGTTAATTGAGGTTGGAGAGATAAACACAGCCTTATGTGTAGTTGGGGGAAAGGCTTCCTTCCTGAGGGAGAACAAGGTTACAGTCGATGCTGTAGACAGGTTCCTGGGGAATGTGCAACTCACCCCTTATGATGACCTGTTCAGAGTTTACCAAGACCTTAACCCTGTAAGTGACTACGCTCTAGTAGCCAAAAGGCATTCAAAGTTGTTCGGAACCAGTGATGAACAGAGAGCTCTAATTGCCGTAATGCAGAGGAAAAATGCCCTAGGTAATGAGAGGGCGATGTACAAGACGCCATTAACTGTCAAGGATGTCCTGGAGTCCAGAGTGGTAAGTGACCCTCTGAGGCTCCTTGAAATAGTCTACCCCGTTGACGGTTTCCACGTGTTTGTTGTGAGTAAGCACCAGAGGAAGTCTGATCTGAGACCTTTGAAGGTCGAGTTTTATGGTGAGTCCCACTGGTCTGAGATGCCCCCAGAACTACCTGATATAGTTTACACCCCTGCAGTGGAGAGCAGTAATGGGGTTAACCTGGAGAGGATTGACGCTTTCCAGCTCTATGACTCATTTACAATCACTGTGATGCTCCAGATGGAGGACATAGGCTTAACTGAGAAGGGGAAGGGAGGGGAGTTTGTGGAGAGGACTGACATCACCTATCAGGGTGAGGTCCCTATAAACACCGGTGGAGGGTCTCTAAATGTAGGTCAGCCTGCTTTCATGAGCGGTGGAGTGATTTTAGAGGAGGCTATACTTCAGCTGAATGACATGGCTACTAACCACCAAGTGAAAGATGCCAACAGGGTACTAATTAATGGCATAGGAGGGTGGAATAGGGGTCACTCTGTAACCATGGTTCTGGGTGAGGGAAATGTTTGAAGAGATAAAGAAGAAATATCAAGAAATGTTTGGAAATGAGAAATTACCATACCTAAAGTGCACTAGGTGTGGTCACTCCTTCTATTATCCCAGAGATTATTGCCCAAAATGTAGGAGTAGGGAGCTTGAGGTGAGGGAGAGTAGGGGAGTTGGATCAGTGTTCTCCATGACAAAGTTTAGAGATAGAGACAACAAAGAAATCTATTACGGTATAGTGGAACTGGAGGAGGGGTTTAGGATGTATGCAAACTTCATTGTACCAGTAGAGATAGGGGATATGGTAAGGGTGAAGTTCCTGGGGAAGGAGTCAAAGGTACCGTTTTTTGAGAAGATATAAGACTGGCCTCCTCCCCGCCTTGAGGGCTAGGCTTTTTTCTCATTCTGTCAGCCTGTGTGATAACTAATTGGAGGCACAGTTTCACCTTTGAGCACAAAATTTCCCACAGCTTAAGTGAAGTGATGGTCTTATCCAATCTCCGTAAAGAAGGGAACGTCTCCTTGAAGGTAAATTTCTAATATCCCTCATGAAACGACTTCAGGGTCCACTGTTCATAGAGAAACGTCGACATAACTTGTTCCTCCCTATCTTCTCTTGTAGTCTTTTCCTTATTTAATCAAGTATTAAATTAGATATGGCGATTTTATACGGTAAAATGAGGAACGAAAAAGGGAAGTGAAAACGATTCAGTTGTGGTGTAAGTTTAAAGTGTGTATGAAAACATGATCAACGTCATGAAATACTTTGAGGAAGCTGTCTAATCTGTCTTATTAACCACGAGCTAGCTGAAGAGAAAAATTTTATATATTACTAGAATTAGTTACTAAACATGGTTGAAGAGACAAAAGTGACTAGGAATTACCAAATAACAATACCAGCTACTATTAGGGAAAAACTTGGCATCAGGGTCGGCGATAAGCTCATACTGTATACCGAGGGTGATAAGATAATACTGGTTAAAAAGAAGGGTGACTTAGCGTCCTTAAACCTAAAGTTAGGTAGGAAGTTTACTGATGAAGAGGTTAATAAAGTAATAGTGGAAGCAGGAGAGGAAGTTGGAGGTAGTGGTTGACACCAATTTCGTCATAGCTGTAATTTTCCAGGACCACATCTTTCATGAACAAGCATTAGAGGACTGGAAAAAGTTAGAGAAAGCCTACTTACCATTTATTAGCCTAGTGGAAATTGCTTACTTCCTGGTGAAGAACGGTATTGAAGTCAAGAGCGTCATGGAGAGTATACTAAGTGACCCTAAAGTGGAAGTAGTTGAGAACACACTTGAGGACTTGTACTTTGCAACAAGAAGTGACCCAAGAAAATACGACGACTTTAATGACTTCCTGATAGTTTCCACCGCGAGGAGATTAGGGCTAAGTGTGTTAACGTTCGATAAAAAGCTAAAAAGTAAAATAAATAGGCATTAAGTAGAGCGACATAGGATGTTGTTTCTTTGTTTAAATCCTTTAGGAGAGGGGTAACAGTTCAATTGTCCTTAGAGGAGTCCCATTACATGTTGGAACCTCTTGAATTCGAACCGCTATAATGCTCTCATACCCTTTAACCTCTCTAGTGTCGTCTCAGAAACGAACCGTAAAATTGAATTCATGGTTAATTTAGTATATTTAGTCCTGTTTTATTAATCCCTCATACGTGCTGAGAGAGCTATTAGCTATCTTTAATTAATTTCAACAGTCTAATAATTTTTTACTCTTAAATAATAAAATATTTAATATCATAAAATAGATATAATCTATATGGTTACCATAAATTGTTAGGTAGAATTTAAATACGGACGTTACGTGTATAACCCTTATATGGATAAGAATGAAGCAAAAGGAGTACCAGAGGAGCCCAAACGTCATTTAAGTTTCACAGACATTGTTTTCCTCTCCATAGGTGGACAGTCACCCTTTTTAAGTATATTGACTTACGGTGTTGTAGCCTTACTATATGCAGGCCTGTTTGGTCCAATAGCCATTATTCTGGGCACACTACTTGTGCTGGTGAACGGGATATCTGTCTATGAACTATCTAAGAGGTTTACAAAGGAGGGAGGGTATTACACTTATGCCTTCTATTCACTTAGCAAAAGGCTAGGATTTGAGACAGGTTGGATGTACATACTTTACTCAACTACTTATGGTGCAGGTTATGTGTTCGGTACTGCCTATGTCCTGTACCACGTGTTGAACATCAACCCCTGGATCGTAACACTGGGTGTAATGTCAGTCTCTGCACTTCTCGGCATACTCGGAATAAAGATAAGCACAAAATACGCTATATTTGCAACTCTGGTTGAGATAATTATGATGACAGCACTGGCAGTTCTCCTGATCCAATCAACTGGCTTCCACCTGTACAACCCCTTCAGTTCAAAGCTGAATTTAAGCCAATTAGCCATAGCAATCCTGTTTGGCTCCAGCATCCCAACAGGTTATGGGTCAATTGCTCCAATATCGGGTGAGACCAAAAACGCCAGGAATGTGATAAGCAAGGCTATTATAACAGTGATCCTGGTAGGTGGACTTTTAGCAGCCTTTGACGTATATGCTATAGGTACATACGTTTCTTACTTTCACCTATCCATGAACAATGTGGACATCTTGACATTAATCAGGGACAGGCTGGGCTTACTCACATTAGTGTTTGTACTATTTGCAGCGATCAACGACGGAATTGTGGGAAGCCTAGCATTTCTGACAGCCACTTCACGAACAGTGTTTGCAATGGCGTCGTCCAACTTCTTACCGAAATTTTTTGCAAAATTTGAAAGTTATAAGGGACCTGTAAGGGCAGTCCTCCTATCTGTTTTGATATACTTTGCCATAATCTCCGTGGGGTTGTACTTCCTGAGGAGTATCTTCACTGCCTTCATACTCATATCCTCTGTAGCGTTGTTTGCCAACCTGTTCGTACACTTGTCTGCTAACTTCTCACTCATTAGGATATCCATAAAGAAAGTACTCAAGAGGAAAATACAGTTAATCATAGGTGTTGCCTCAGCCCTTTACACTGTATACGAGTTAATATACTCCATTGCAGGCTCAGTACCCATAGTAGTATATGTTTTTATGTCATGGATAATCATAGGTTTCTTAGTGGCTGAGATCTACAGTATGATGGAGACTGAGAGTGAATAGTCTCTGGGGAAGGAGAAAAAACGTGCTCCCTCCCTAAACTAGTATGCTAGTAATTTAGTTATATCGTTATATCCTCAACTCTTCTAGGAAGGACAACTCTTAGCCCCTCCCTATATAAATCTTTCTTAGCTCACCTCTAAGACGGAGTTTAATACGCCCTCACCCAATACACTACCATGACAGTTACCAATTTCATACTGAAAAGGAAGTGGTTGATCATAGCCGTCTGGGCAGTTATTTTGATTCTCATTACCCCAGCAGTTATGAACTATACTAAGTACATATCCTACTCTACAGGGCAAAGCTTACCATCTAACAGCGAGTCTGCGATAGTGAACAAGATTTTGAACGGGACTTCATATAACAACGACACCCTAATAGTAGTTGTCAAGGAAAACCCATATACCTCTTACTCAGCAAACCAGTCACTCTCCTTCCAGAACTCAACACTATCTAAGGGTATTCCCTACTTGTCAAGTGTTCAGTCACCGTTCAACGACTACATAAATTTCCTAACGGCTGTGCTTTCAGGTGTTTACCACAACACTACTCTTGCACACCAGTATTCGGTCAAGTACGTTGAACAGAACGGTCTAAAAGGGGCTCCCAGTTTCATCACCTCCAGATACGTTAGCCCTGACAACACCACATTCCTTCTATTTGTGACATTCAACAAGTCATCTGGTTTCATATTACAAAACGGTGAAACTCCCTCTCAACAGGCTTACCCCGTGGTCAAGGACATTGCCCAAAGGTACTTCAGCGATAATGCCTCACTTACAGGTGAGGGAGCTATAGCCTATGAGACCCAACAGATAACCTCCAAGAACGCATTCGCATTTGGCTTAGTGTTCATAATACTCGCCATTGCTGTAGGGATAACGTTAAGGTCTTACAAGGGCTCATTGGTCTCACTCCTGTTCATATCAATAACCACACTTATAGGCTATTTTGCCATATTCCTAGTCGGTGCCCTCGTCACTAACGTGGACTTCGTGGTTAACTATACCCTCACTGCAGTGTTAGTTGGAGTCACTACAGACTACGTGGTCTTCATCCTAGCTAGATTCAGACAGGAGTTAAGGGAGGGGAGGGAGGACAGGGTGGCTCTAGAGATAGCCTCCAGTAAGGGTGGAAGGGCAGTCCTCATAAGTGGGCTGACTGTGGGAATCAGCTTACTGTCATTCTCCTTAGTCCCCAACTTCTTGAGCTGGGGGCTAGTACTTTTCTTAGCTGTTGTGGTATCGACTGCGTTGATCTTAACCCTGTTACCTTCAATACTCTCTATTATCAGGAAGAGAGTTTTCACAAAAGGAGGGTTAAACACAGTGACAACAGAGAACCTTGAGAAATCTTGGTTCTACAGGGTGAGTGACCTCTCGGTAAGGAGAAAATACGTTGTAGCTATAGTAATCTTAGCTTTAGCTGTCCCAGCCTTCATGTTCTTCCTAAACCTTCCCACTACCTATAACTTTAACGCAGGACTACCATCAAGTCTACCCTCAGTTAAGGCTTTGAGCTTCATTGAGGGCAAGTTTGGTGCCAATGAGCTTTACCCGATCATAGTCTTAATGAAAGTTAACAGTAGTAGTAGTTTAAACTCCAACAACACAGCACTAAAGAACCAGATCATCGTAACAGCAAAGGAGATACTCTCAACCCCTGGTATAACAAAGGTATATGGACCATATGTTAATGGGCAGGAGATCACAAACAACACAAACATCTCAGCATTTGTCGTAGATGGTAGTTACTTGTTGTTCACCGCCTACACGAAATATGACCCATTCTCTTCTAACGCAATACATACAGTTAATGCACTGAGAGAGTACCACGATCTCCTAGTTGGAGGTCTAACTTCGTCAGTAATTGACCAGCAAACCGAAACTGCTCAAAACTTCACAGAGTTAGAAGTTCTAATAACACTGTTTGTAGCTTTGATCATAGGCATATCCTTTAAGTCCTGGAAGTTCCCCTTGATCTCCATTTCAGGTGTGTTGATAAGTATAACCTGGGCAACAGGGCTCCTCTACTTGATCTCTAGGTTTGTCTTGAACCAACCCCTTATCTACCTTATACCGGTAATACTCTTCGTTATACTGATGAGTTTAGGAAATGATTACACCGTGTTCATAATATCAAGGGTAGTTGAGGACATAGAAGAACACGGAGAGAAAAGAGGGATTCAGCTCGCCATATCGAGGACAGGAATAGTAGTTACCTCACTGGGTCTAATACTTGCTGCATCATTAGGTGCGCTAGCCTTGATCCCCATCGGGTTCCTTGAACAGTTGGGCATAGCGTTCATAATATCACTTGTGATAGACACGTTTGTGATAAGAACGATCTATTTCCCTGCAATGCTATCAATACTCAAGGTTAAGAGGAAGGGTGAGACAAAGAAGGGAAGGGTGGTGGAGTGAAGCCTTCGTGTGTTTCCATAAACCTTATCCCTACACTGTCATTCATATCGTTTCATTGAAGTCCAAGGTTAAATGTAGGAACTTAGCTCTCACTCACCTACGCGCCTAAAGGGGAAGAGAGTCATGGGATTACAAAATAATGAAAGCCTCGCCCTTTAGGACGGGGATGTAAAAGAATAAATATGGAATGATAAGAGGAATTCTCATCATTTATAGCGGAGAGGAAGTCAGAACAAAAATATCTTCAATTATTTTTAGCATGCCGATATTCAACTAGTTTTATATAGTTATTCATGTAATTTATGGATATTTTGATAAAAAATACTATAAGTCGTTGTAATTAATGTGTGTAATGAAGATATAGTTTGTAATTCTCATATAAAATTTCAAATTTTCCCTAATTGGGGAAAAATTTATAAATGCTTTTTTTAATTAATTTAGGCGGTACTACGATTCCCATAGATATTACACCACTGGACTAACCTATTTTCAGTAATAGCAGGATTAATTGTAGGATTTAGTTTAGGTCTAATAGGCGGTGGAGGATCAATTCTAGCAGTACCTCTTCTATTATATTTCGTAGGGTTAGGATATCTATATCCTAAAGGTACTCCGGAAGCTAATGAGATAGATCACATAGTTATTGGAACTACAGCATTAGCAGTTGGACTTAACGCTTACATTAATTCTTTCATTCACTTTAAAAAAGGAAATGTAAAAGTAAAGGAAGGGATATTATTCACTGCTCCAGGAATTGTTGGTTCGTTTATAGGCGCAAGTATAGGATTGTTAGTTAATGGTTCCTCATTACTATTCTTATTTGGTATACTTATGATAGTGGTGGGAGTAATGATGTGGAGAAGAAAGGAAGGATCAGATGAACCTGAGAATGCGGAAATGAAGAAAGCGAAATCTTCTTGCAAAATAAGATATGAGAGAATTTTGCCTACTGGTTTTGCCGTTGGATTATTATCAGGATTATTTGGAATAGGTGGAGGCTTTCTAATAGTTCCAGGTTTAATATTTAGTGTAGGATTATGCATACTAAGGGCAGTAGGAACGTCATTAATTGCTGTAGGAACATTTGGAGTAGTAAGTGCAATAAGATACACTATGGCTGGAGAAATAAGTCTCTTAATCTCTGTTTTATACTTAATTGGAGGAGTGGCTGGAGGATATTTAGGTACAAAAATGGCAGTATCCATTCCTAAAGACACGCTTAGAAAGATATTCGTAATAATAATAATAATTGTAGCGATTTACCTTATGTATAAGAATTTTGAAGGATTATTCAGAATAGTATGAGATAATTTGTTTTTACTCTTCTACGTCTGTTCTTATCTCTCTTGTTACCTCTAATATGTAAATCTTAATCATCTCTTATTTCCTCTTATATTTACTTGCCTTGAGAATATCTCTTCTCTATCTTTATTGCAATATTTGCTACTTGGACAGCTTCTTCATCAATAATATTAGGAACTTTCTTTCTATCATTAATTTTTTAAACCTTTCATTTCTCACCAAAATGAATTAAACTATTTTTATGTGAAATAACCTTTCTGTAACTATTCTTTGATATTCAGGTACTGTAAACCTATCCCGAGTTAGTATACACCCTAGATGATTGCCCCACCTAGATCCCAGCTTAATTATACAACTATCACTTTACGATCTTTACTGACTTCCTCACTGCTATGAGGGTTCTCCTCATCGGTTCGGGCTTACATCTCTCATATGAGGGGCAGTCGAGAGGGTCAGAGACCCCTCCCATAAAGATTCATGATAGCAATAACATCCCTATCATTCTCATAACCACACTTCACACATTTAAAATACCTATGAGAAACCTCAACCATATTATTACCACACTTAGGACAATGAGTAGAAGAATAACGAGGATCAACATAAACAATAGTCAAACCACTCTTCTTAGCCTCCCAACCAATCCAATACTGAATACGAGAATACTCCATCAAATACAACCTATCCCTAAACCTTTTAGGCAAATCCTTAACACGCTCAATCATGTTATTCAAATCCTCAAGAAAAATAGCATCAACACTCATTAATTTAACAACATCAACAACCTACTATCCTTTCTTGCAGAATCCTCCAAAATACTCCTAGCCTTTTTATGATAGCTTTTAATCCTATTTAGTATTCTCTCATTCTCCCTCCATCTTTTATCATATTTCTTCTGCAAACCCTCAGCTAAAGATTTGAAATGACGAGCATCAGCCAAATGAGTCGGAATCCTAACATATTAACTATCATCCTTACCAACAACAACCTCATACATATTAATATCAACACCATCCTTAACTAAAGGTTCCTTATAATCCTTGAAAAGACTTACCTTCAAAAATACTTTACCTTGCCTTAAAACTAGCCTAGCCTCCCTAATATTCCAACCCTTATAAAAATTAAGATTCCTAGGATAACCTAGAATTGGCAATTCACCAACATCCCTAATCCATATTTTCATGTTTTCAAGGTCTAGCTTATAAGAAATATTATGAGTTAACCAAACTGATACTCTTCTTACCCTAGGATATCTACCACGCTTAGGATTCTTTAACCAACTCTTATATATTGCTATTGCATCTCTATAATAATCTTGAGCCAACTTAGGATGAAGATTAAACCTATCTTTAAGCACTTGATAAGTTGCATTATGAACTTTACTTAATAATCCCTTTTCAGGCTTATTTTCCCTCAACCAATTAAGAACATATTTCAACCCTTTCTCATAATTCGAGACGAGAATGAGTAGGGGAGGAGTGAGGGGAATCATAAGGCTAATAATAGCGATGATTCCATTCCCACCCTTCTTACTAACTCCCCTACTCATAAAATTAAGAAAGAGGGAAAGAAATTTTAAATTTTATTATTCTCACCATAAATGACGAGAATTTTCTTATCATTCTATATTTTTACATCCCCGCCGCCCTAAAGGGCGAGGCTTTCATTATTTAGTAAAAGAGTCAATAAATTTTTATCATTACGACAACCATGTATTAAAATATGAAAAATAAATAAATATAAAAAACTTTTACCTTTATATTTTATGACATTTATATTTTATGACATTTATATTTTATGACATTTATATTTTATGACATTTATATTTTATGACATTTATATTTTATGACATTGGAGCTTTTCCTAATGGAGCTTTCGCTCCTAAACTTTCTGAAACTGCTATTGCTAAACCAGTATACCATGCCGCTATAGCTGTTAATATTCCCATATAACCCCCTGCGTGAGATAATCCTACATTTCCAGTCATAGCCCCTACTCCTAAAAGGAAGAAGGTTATCCACAATAATAAGAATGTTAAGAATAATCCCAAATTACTCTTAAATGTACCGAACCACATTATTAGTGTGAAAATACCGAATGCTATTAACACTAGTCCAACGCCAGCTGCAGTTACATTTCCGAATACCCCAATGCTTGTAAGGAAATACCACTCCCAGAATGCTCCATAAGTGAAGAAGGCTGTATATCCGAATGTATTTCCCGCTCTCCACTCTAATATTCCAGCTAATAATTGGGCTAATCCACCGTAAAATGCAGCTAACCCTAAGACCACTCCGACTCCAGAAGAGGATAACAGGCCTGCATTAAAGGTACTTAGAACCAGTGTGGTTAAGGCGAAACCTGATAGACCAAGTGGAGCTGGATTCGCTCTTTTTTGCTCAGTCATAAGTATTTATATACTTTCTAAAATATAAAATTTTCTCATAATTTATATACATAATAACTATTTGTTTATTAAAGGGTCTCAACTAATAAATGCTCATCCTATTAATTAAGAATCTAACCTATTTTTAAATTAATTTACTCATTGTTTACAAAGTTCTTAAAGTATATAGTAGTGATTTTTCCATCATGTAGTTGTATGATTATTTAAAATCTTTGTATATATATAATTTAAATAAATTTAGTATTTTATGAATTATAATATCTAATAAGCAATGTTAACTTCATTAGAAAAATTCCCCCTAGAAAATACTACTTGGTAACGACATTAATGGAATCCATAAGGTTTGGCAAATTATGTTCTTCATCAAATTTTTCTCAGATTATTTTAATCCTAAGAACTGTTCTATGGAATAGTTATCGAGAAGCTTTGTAAAGGGAGGGAATTCTCGCCCTTTAAGGTTGGAAGAACCCAAGTTTAATGTCAAATGAGCCAAAAATAAATTGAGATGTTTCAAATTAGTATATATAAGGTATTTTTAAAGTCGATAAACTAAAATACCTAAATAAAAAAATATGGTTATGGAGACCGAAGAAGGTTATAAAAACATTTTTGGACTAAAGATCTACTATAGGCTCTACAAGGTAAACAGTCAGAAGAAGTTGATAACTCTTCACGGTGGACCTGGCGGTTCCCACGATTATCTAGAACCATTATCTGAACTGTCAAACTACGGAGTGAATGTCCTGTTCTATGACCAGTTTGGGTGTGGTAGATCCGAGGAGCCTAAGGACTCGAGTAAGTACACAGTTGACTACGGTGTAGAGGAACTAGAGGAACTGAGGAAGCAGGTGTTCAACGACAAGGTAGTTGTCCTAGGACACTCCTATGGAGGGTTGTTAGCTCTGGCTTATGCAATCAAATACCAGGAGAATCTCAGGGGGCTAATAGTCAGTAGCGGTCTCTCCAGTGTACCATATACTGTTGAGGAGATGCAGAGGTTAATAAATGACTTACCAGAGAAGTATAAGTCAGCAATAAGGAAATATGATGAGCTTAAGGACTATAAGAATCCAGAGTACTTGGAGGCAGTAAACTACTTTTACAGGAGACACCTTTTGAGGTTAGACCAGATGCCTGAGGCTGTGAAGAGGACATTTGAATACCTGGAGAGGAGGAAGACCTACGAGATTATGAACGGTCCAAATGAGTTCACCATCATAGGGACAATAAAGGACGTTGACCTGACAGAGAAGTTGAGGAGGATCACTGTACCGACTCTTATAACAGTAGGTAAGTATGATGAGGTGACACCAAATGTCGCAGAGCTTATACACAGGGGGATTAAAGGTTCTAGACTAGTGGTCTTCGAGAACAGCTCACACATGGCAATGTGGGAGGAGAGGGAGAAGTACTTGAAGACAATTCTGGAGTTCATAGACAGAGTCTATCAAGGAGGTTATGAGAAGGGTGTAGAGGAGGAGTAGAAGGAAAAAAAGTGGTTTATGCTATACACGTCTAAACGCACAAACACACGTAGACGTGTCAACAAAGGTCTAAAGAAAAAGACATATCGATAGCTTTAATATCCCTTTACCATTTTGTACCTTTCACAACAGGAGTCAACAGAGTGCCCAACTTGGTAATGCTTATCTCCACCACGTCTCCGTGTCTCAACCCCTTGTCTTTTCCAGGAATTATTGCAGTACCAGTGGTCAGTATAGTCCCGTCAGGGACTGGGTTATCCCTCAACAAGTACTGAATCTGCTCCTCGATCTTCCTCCTCATCTTGTTCGTGTTCACACTACCCTCGAAGAGCACTTTACCCTCCCTCATTATCTTTAGCCTTATGTCAAGGCTGTAGGGGTTACCCACCTCATCTGGTGTTACAATAAACGGACCAAAGGCACAGCAACCATAGTATATCTTTGATTGAGGTAAGTAGAGTGGGTTGTCAGCCTCCAAGTCCCTAGCTGACACGTCGTCTAATATAGTGTAACCCAGGATTTTCCCCCTAGAATCGATCACAACAGCCAGCTCAGGTTCAGGCAGAGTCCACTCTGAGTCACTCCTCACCACTATCGCCTCCCCATGTCCCACACACCTGTTTCCTGTAGCCTTGAAGAATATCTCCGGTCTCACTGCGTCATACACTTTCTCATAAATTGTCTTCCCCGTTATTCTAGCCACATCCTCCTCTGAATACCTCTCCCTAGCCATCTCATAGCTTATACCTGACCCCCACACCTCTATGGGGTCAAAGGGCTTAGTTATCCTAGTGTCCCCACTCTTAAACTTTGTGAGCAGTTCCTCAAGGTTGAACCCTACTACCTTGTCGCCTAAAATCTCTTTACTTTCAGAATACCTAATTAACGCTTTAACTGGGTCTTCATCTAACTTTACTACATCGTTTCCTACTATAGCGTAATGTACGTTATGTGAGCCCTTCTTTACTACTCTAAATATTCTCATTTATAACCCTCTACTCGTGACTGTATTTAAATGTAATAGCAAACATGTTAACATTATATGATAAAAATTAGAATGATAAGATAATACATATGATAAAATCATATCAAGAACTAGCAGATAAGTGGATAAGAGGTAGTGGAGAGGAGTACTTGGACATAAATCCTGCCGACAAGGAACACGTGTTGGCTAAAATAAGACTATTTACAAAAGACGACTTAAAGGAGTCCCTGAACAGGGCTCTGAGTAAGTTCGAGGAGTGGTCAAGGACCCCATCCCCAAAGAGAGGTCAAATACTCCTTAAGGCAGGAGAGTTAATGGAACAGGAGGCAAAAGACCTAGCACTACTTATGACACTTGAGGAGGGGAAGACACTGAAGGACAGCATGGCAGAAGTGATTAGGAGTTACAACCTCCTGAAGTTCTACGGTGCCCTAGCCTTTAAAATAGGCGGAAAGACACTGCCCTCAGCTGACCCTGATTCAAGGATCTACACCTTGAAGGAGCCCTTGGGCGTAGTTGCCCTCATCACACCATGGAACTTCCCCCTTTCAATACCGGTGTGGAAACTAGCCCCAGCGCTAGCCACAGGCAATACAGTGGTCCTAAAGCCTGCCACCAAGACCCCTCTGTTAGTAGCTAAGTTGGTTGAAATACTCTCCAGGGCTGGACTACCTGATGGAGTTGTCAACCTAGTTGTAGGCAAAGGAGGGGAATTAGGTGATATGATAATATCTGATGAGAGCATATCAGCTGTGTCATTTACAGGCTCTACCGAAGTGGGAAAGAGGATCTACAGGTTAGTGGGTGATAAGAACAGGATGACGAGGATCCAGTTGGAGTTGGGGGGAAAGAATGCCCTTTATGTGGACAGGAGTGCTAACCTGGAGTTAGCATCAGAGTTAGCTGTAAGGGGAGCATTTGGATTGACCGGCCAATCCTGTACAGCCACTAGTAGACTTATAGTTCATAAGGAAGTATATAACCACTTCAAGCAAAAGCTCTTAGAGAGGGTAAGGAAATGGAAGGTAGGTAAGGGTACTGATGAAGTTGACATGGGACCTGTAGTTGACGAGGGTCAGTTCAAGAAGGATTTGGAGTATGTGGAAATCGGAAAAAGAGAAGGATATAAGCTGATCTATGGAGGAAACGTGATTCCAGGTAATGGCTACTTCTTAGAGCCCACAATATTTGACGGAGTTACACCTGAATCGAGATTATTCAAGGAAGAGATCTTTGGACCTGTCTTAACTGTAACTGAGGCTGAGAACTTGGACGAGGCAATTTCCCTCGTCAATAGCGTGGAGTATGGTCACACTGCAGGTATAGTCTCAATGGACATAAAAGCCATAAACAGGTTTGTGAGAGAAGTTGAGGCTGGAGTGATAAAGGTGAATAAGCCAACTGTTGGTCTAGAGCTACAGGCACCATTTGGTGGGTTTAAGAACTCGGGGGCAACAACCTGGAAGGAGATGGGTGAGGAGGCTCTAGAGTTTTACTTGAGGGAAAAAACTGTATATGAGGGATGGTAGTCACGACATAGTTGTGGTGAAAACTAGAGAGTGGGTGTCTTTACTCAACATTCCCCTTTAGGTTTTTTACAATCTCATCTCTTCTCCCCGTCCTTAAGGGAAGGGCTTGCCGTTATCTTGCCCATGTTCATTTGTCAAGATAGACTCTACAACTGTAAGTTCTTTACATAATATTTTTATAGAAAGACACCTTATTATATATATGCAATCTGTAGCCGAAGTGATAACAAAAGTATTAGAGGAGAGCGGAGTCCAGAGGATCTACGGTATCCCTGGAGACTCAATAGACCCACTCGTTGACGCGGTAAGGAGGTCAAAAATATCCTACATCCAAGTTAGACATGAAGAAGGGGCTGCATTTGCCGCATCAGTTGAGGCTAAGATCACAGGCAAACCTGTGGCATGTATGGGTACCTCTGGACCAGGCTCAATACACCTATTGAATGGCTTATATGACGCAAAGATGGACCACGTACCTGTCATAGCATTTTCAGGTCAAGTGGAGTCTGATATGCTAGGACACGACTACTTCCAGGAGGTCAACTTAGTCAAGTTATTTGACGACGTTGCAGTCTATAACCAAATCCTCATTAACCCTGACAACGCAGAGTACACAGTGAGAAGGGCTATCAGGGAGGCTGTCACCAAGAGGGGAGTTGCGCACATAAACCTCCCTGCAGATATATTGAGGAAGTCCTCAGAGTATAAGGGTAAAAGAGAGGAGATTGTCCCTAAGGTGGAGTACAGTGTGGACTTTTCAAAGGTTAAAGAACTTATAGATAACAGTAAAAAGCCAATCTTAATGATAGGTGGTGGAGCAAGGGGTCTCGGGGAACATATAAACAAGTTTGCAGAGAAGATAGGGTCTCCAGTAATCTACGCCCTTAACGGGAAGGGTATATTACCTGACCTAGACCCCAAGGTAATGGGAGGAATAGGACTATTAGGGACAAAGCCCTCCATATCTGCAATGGACAAGGCTGATCTGCTCATCCTATTGGGAACTTCATTCCCATACGTGAACTTTCTGAACAGAGACGCTAAAGTAATTCAGGTCGACTTAAACCCATCAAACATAGGAAAGAGGATTAATGTCGACATATCCCTACCAATTCCTGCAGAGGAATTTCTCAAGATCGAGGTTAAGGAGAAGGAGGAGAAGTTCTATGAGAAGTTAAAAGGGGAGAAGGAGGACTGGCTCGACAAGATCAGTAAGCAGGAGAGCAGTTCAGACAAACCCATGAAGCCTCAGAGGGTAGCTTACATAGTCTCACAGAAGTGTAAAGATGATGCTGTGATAGTTACAGACACAGGTAATGTGACAATGTGGACTGCAAGGCACTTTAGAGCCTCAGGAAAACAGACATTTGTCTTCTCCTCATGGCTTGGGTCAATGGGAATAGGAGTCCCTGGAGCTGTAGGTGCATCGTTAGCCACAAACAGGGAGAGACAAGTAATAGCCTTTGCAGGTGATGGGGGATTCACAATGACCATGATGGAGTTAATAACAGCAAAGAAGTATGGACTTCCTGTAAAGGTCATTATTTACAACAACTCGAAGCTGGGGATGATAAAGTTTGAACAGGAGGTCATGGGTTACCCAGAGTGGGGTGTTGATCTGCTCAATCCAGACTTCTCCAAACTAGCTGAATCAACGGGCTTTAAGGGGTTCAAGTTAGAGGAACCCGGTGAGGCTGAGAGTGTCATTGAGGAGTTCCTTAATGCAGAGGGAGGGGCCGTACTTGACGCAGTAGTGGATCCAAACGAGAGACCTATGCCACCTAAACTGACTTTTAAACAGGCAGGGGAGTACGTCCTCTCGATATTCAGGGAGAAGCTACAGGGTGACTAGGTTGATAGTGATAGTAGGAGGAGGGTTTTCAGGTGTTTCAGCTTACAATCAGAACAGTAATGCAGTAATTATTGACAAGAAGGACTTTTTTCTCCTAACCCCCTGGGTCATAGACTACATATGTGGTCTTAAAGAGCTAGGAGACGTGACAGTAAAATACAAGAGAGTTGTGTTGGGTGAGTTAAGGAAAATAGATTATAAGGGTAAGAGGGTTATACTGGATAGGGAGAGGGAGATAAGGTACGACAAACTTATAGTTAGCCTAGGTCATCACCAAAACTTGCCCAGATTAAAAGGTGCAAGGGAGTACGCACATAAGATAGAGACACTTGATGACGCTGTAGCACTGAGGAAGAGGCTTGAGGAAGTAAAGAACGTAGTCATAGTCGGAGGAGGTGCTACAGGCGTGGAGTTGGCTGGGAACATCAGGGGAAAGAACGTTACATTAATCCACAGGAGGGACAGGCTACTGCCGACAATGACCACAGGGTCGTCGAAGAGGGCTGAAAAGTTGTTAACAGAACTCGGTGTGAACTTGATGCTAAAAGTGAGTGCAGAGGAGATAACTAAAGAAGGTGTTGTTACATCCGACGGCTTTGTGAAGTCCGAGTTGACGATCTTTGCTGGTGGTCTTAAAGGTCCACAGATTATAGACACAATCGAACACAGGAATAAGAACCACAGGTTAATTGTTGATAAGTACTTGAGGTTAGTTGAGTTTAGTGACATTTATGGTGCAGGTGACTGTGCGACATTCGAAAACGAGGACATCCCCATGTCAGCTAATGTAGCTGTAATGTCTGGTAGGGTAGCCATGAGGAATGCCATGGGAGAGGAGGTTGAGTTTAAACCTAAGAGGTTAGCTACAATACTGAGGGTTGGGGAGAACTTCTTTGGTGACTTTGGTGATAACTATGTGGAGGGTAACTCAGCCAAGTTGTTGAGAAGTATAGCCTACACCGAGTCATTAATGTTACCAGAAAGGCTTAAGGGATAGGATGACGATATAGATAGGACTTTAAGTAAGTGTTTTTTAGATCGGGTGATTACACACTTGTTGACCCTCAAAATTTTTTACGTATAATTACAGGGCAGAAAAGCCTGATAACTACTCAGGGCATGAGATAATGTTTAAGGGAAGTAGTAATAATTTCAGTCGATTATTCCCTGTTGAAAAGATGATGAGTTAAAATCATGGCGCCGCGGAATGAGTGGTGATTAAGACCGCTGAGCTGACCAATTTAGTTACCTAATCATCAAGTGTCTCTACCTCATGTGTTATGAATTGCTAAAGTTCATAGGGTTCATAAAAAAGGTTCATATAACTTCTGATACCCTCTCTTCTCGTCATCATTAAGCGTTATAGCCAGACACCATGAATTATTTTCCAGTTTATGGTTCAACGTTTGCTCCCCTTTTTTATTATATAGATATGTGTTGTTCTGAATGAATATACACTCAAATTAACTTCCCATTGAAAACTCAGGGTAACTAAGTTCTTCGTGTGAGTTAATATTTTCATGATAATAAAGAGAAGGAAAATTTCCCCACTTCTATTAAAAAGGGGTATTAGTACAAGCTAGATGTAGTCTAAATGGTATAAGTGAAAACCCTCCATAGAGGAAAAAACATGATAAGGTAATAAAACCTATATAACCACTTAAGGCAGGTCGATTTTCAAATTAATTTTTCAATAGGTTTCACATCTCCTCCTCTACCCTTTATCCTTCACGAGATAATACTAGAGCAGTCTCTAGGGCGGAAAAAGTCAGATGTGAACTGAGTAGCCTTAACTGTTTTCTTTAACAGACTCACTCTGTCTTATACTTTATACTCTCAACTACAATCTCAACCTCGGTTTATTTAGTTTAATTTGGTTTATTATTACACGGGTTTATTTTGATTACATTAAAGTTATAAATATGGACAAATATTACCTAGCATTACTCGGTGAGGCAGGCGCTACGGGTTTAGCAAAGGCATTTTACATGAGGTTTAAACTCAAGGAGTTAGAGAAGGCTTACCACCAGGAATTATCACACTGGACTTATTTTAAGAAGTTCAGGTCGTCTTACCTAGAGAAGCCTATCTATTACGCACTTCTCGTCTTTGGTCTACTGGTTTCAATCTTCGGTCTGAAGGTTACTAAAGCAGTTATAAGGAGATTAGAGGCAGGGGCTATCAATTTTTACCTCGAGAGGTTCTCTGGGGACAAAGAGATTGAATGGATAATAGAGAATGAAAGGGAGCACATGGAGATTTGAATGAACTGTAAATCTACAGGTATAAATTGTAGTTACAAAGGCAAGGTTGATGAATCTGCTGACATATACGACTCTTCTCTATTCACAAAGACCTCATCTCTGCCCCTCACAACCGCTGGGGATGAGCTTTCCTGAAAAAATGGTAAGGAGATGATGATAGACTTAATTGAGGTGCTACGGGCATTATCCATATACATTACTGTTCATCTACAGGGAGACTATATTTTTCAATATATCTGATTTCCTGGGGTAGCTCTTGGGTATACGGTTGGTCAGAAGAACACCTAGCATTCTTAGAAAGAGACGCTCAAAGTACTTCACAACGGCAATGTTGGAAATTACGAACACTGTGTAGAATACTACAAGTAGGGTTAGCCAACGCCTTAGGTGATCCAGGTCTTTAGAAGTAATGTGAAAATGTTTAGTTAATACTTTTTATAAATATTACTTACCTTAGCGAATGGGGTTCAATGGTTGCTTTGGAGGTTTAAGTTTGGTCAGTGAAGTTTAAGTAAGGTTTAGGCGGGGGTACGTCGTCCTTTGTCCTTTAGTGTAAGACTACACCTACAGAGTCCTGAATTTTTCATATACGACAGTTTTAAGCCTTTTACGAAATGGGTGTTATGGAGGTGTAGTTAGAAAGTTACCCTGTCTCTTGTAGTTTACTTCTTGCGTGTCTTGAGAGTCTTAAGATATTCCAGCAATGTAGTGACTTTCTCACAGGACATATGACTCTTTCCAAAGCAAGGTTTAAATTTGCGGAGTTGAGAGTTTTGAACCTCTTTAATCGAAGATTCTAACCATGACCACACTTTATTATCTTTGACGTTAAAGGACTTTCGCATAATTTAGAGAGAAGAGTAAAAAGTCCATTGACAAAATAATGGGAGGGGGAGGTCGATAGCCCTAATTGATTACCTCCTGTGATGACAATTTGATTTTATCATTAAGGAGCGTTTGGTGTGAGGCGAGGAACCGACTCTGCAAACTTGGCCATAAATCCAGTAAACAGGGAAAAGTATAAATCTTTTCTTGTGGAGTAATGAACATATGGCTAGCGAAAGCGACGACATGGTTAAAAAACTATTAGAAGATCCTAAGTTTATTTCAACCTTAGTTAGTAAAATTTATGATAGACTTAAAGATGAAGTCGTGATAAAAAGGTTAGAGGAAAATACTGAAGCTATCAGAAATTTGCAACAGGGGATAATGGGATTACAGGAAGCAATAAAACAACAAGGAGGCTCGATAAAAAGTTTACAAGAGACAGTAAAACAACAAGGAGAGATACTAAGAGAGCACAGTGAAGCGATAAAAAATTTACAAGAGACAGTAAAACAACACAGTGAAGCCATAAGAGGACTACAGGAAGCAGTAAAACAGTTGTCCAACGACATAAAGGAGGTCAGCAAGCTCACCATAAAGCTCTCAACAGAGATAGGTAGTTTTACCAACAGGGCTGGTAAGGGTCTAGAGAAGACCATAATGATGGTGTATAAAGAGGCTTTAGAGCTACACGGGATAGACCCAGAAAAGGTTAAACACGGTAATATTGTGGATACGATAGGTGTAATAGATAAGGGTAGGATATTTGAAGTGGACTTCTATGAAACCAATGACTATGTTTACGTTTTCGAGATAAAGAACTTCGCAGATGAGGGTGCGTTAGAGCAAATGGTGGTCAGAAAGAAGTTGATCCCACAGCTCTTCAATAAACCAGTTAAACTTTTCCTTGTGGCCAATTATGTTGACAAGAAGGTTAAAGAAGAGTTAGAGAAAGAGGGAGTTACAATAATTTCGTCAATGGTGGTAGAGTAAGGTCTGTTTTAAACAACATTAACACGTGAGTTAATGGGATAATGGGTGAGAACTCTCCTCAGGGTTTCGAGAACAGGTATAAGAAGTTCACTTTCTTGATTAGATAGGCTTTAGTTACCCTTGAATAAAGTAGATCTGGTTGATAAGGCGAGCTGAAACTCCATTCAATATTTTGTGTTATGCTAGGAAAAATGAGAATTTGTCCTTCACTCTGTTACACTCGAGATCAAGAAAGGAAAGGATCTGACCCACTCCCCGCCCTAAAGGGCGAGGTTTGTAATTCTTTTATCAAAGTTAATATAGGCAAAGTTATCTAAGATGTCCTTTAAGAGCGTATAGGAAAAGATTGACTTACCGCATCTTCTAACCGTTTGTCCCCCAAGACAATTAACACAGTTGGGTGATTCAGATAGTTGGATACATCAAAAGGGACGTCTCTTTTTATTATTCTCTGCTTCTACAATAGGTCTTCCATACTTTCCCTCTGATCGACTATTATGCTCTTCAACTTCTCACTGTCCATAATATAAAGTAACCCATGAGGATATTGTGTTTTACCAAACAAAAACAGTTTCTCGGTTAAGTGCTTTAGTCTACTAAAACACAATATCCCAGAATTCACGTTCATACCCTTCATAAGCTTAGGAATAATATGTTATGAGGTTGAAAGAAGAGAGTACTCATAATTTATTTTCGTTCGATCTGAAAGTTAATTGGTGATGACGGAGTCGCGACCTGATAGGTGATGTAGCTGAGCACTCTGACCACAAATTCCTTTAGACCTCTGTACTCCTCCCATACCTCTAGATAGTGACCGCTCTCTCAGGACAAGTTATAGTTCCTTTCATAGCTCTTTCTATCCATCTGTCATTATACATCCACTTTATCTCTAAGGCGAGTGGGTATACTCCTATGAGTCTCAGTTAAGTTAATAGGTCTCACTCCTGTAGGAACTGAGACCCTTCCCTCAATTTCCATGATCGAGCGTAAAGAGTTAATAAATTAGTTAAAGCCTCGCAATCTATGGCGGGTAAAAAGTCAGCTCTTCCTCATAACACCAGTAGCTAAACACCTTACCGTGGACAACTATAAGTTCAAGTGTATAAACTAATACGTGAACCTGGAGAATAGCCTTACTGATTCATGGAGAACGATAAACCTTTTAAATCTCTCTACTGAGACTTAAATATGAGCTCTCAACGGACATGCTTAATTTATGTAGCAGGAGACGTAACTAACTACTCAGTAGTCGACTACAAGTTCAAGGGTACTTCATACCGTACCTTCTTCTCCGCCCATGCCCTATGGCAAGCGTTAAACCCTAGAGAAGTAATAGCCCTATCACCCGACAGTCTCATAGTGACTGAGGATTGCGGCTCTCCAGACGAAAACGTTGAAGCCACAAAGAGGGCGTAATAACGACAAGAAACTAAAAGCCGACCCTTGGAGGCCAATTAGGGCACTCTTAGTAATGGATCTGGCTTTTCTTTCCTCCTGGGTTTGACTGGAGATTATGTTAATGTGTTCATTACAGTTCAACCCTCTACTCCTATACAGCCCTCGGCTTTCATTAGGTAGATTACAGCCTCGGATCCATTCCTCACATGGCATGCTCGAAGGCATCGTTATACTAGCCCTGAACATTATCACTTTGAGCCTCTCCTTGAGATACAGAAGCTGGAAAGTAATTCTAACCTCTATCTTTGCACTTGGCGCAATAGTCAGTGCCTGTTTAAGGGGATTCCTATTTGTTATCTCGGGCTTTTCTTATGGCGGAGCTATCATCTGGGCGGGAGTTTTATTGGAGCGTATGCCTTCTACTTTATAACCTTACGGTACACCAAGTGAAATTCTGATATTAACGTGACCCAGTGAAGTGTTCATGAAATGAGAACAGAGAAACCTCAACAATATTTCATAGTTAACGCTTACATCGGTTCAACTTCGCATGGGGGTCTCCAATAGCTGGTTAGGGGTTATATGGTTTCTCTCATTTATTAAAACTCAGTTTATGTAATTTACTCATGGACTATTATTTAGAAGCTGAGTGGCTGAATAGGGGCTTAATGGAATAACTGAGTGAGGATCAGGATTAAAGGAATATGTGTATTGGGAGCCTTAATGGAATAACTGAGTGAGGAGTAGAGCTCTTATTAACCCACAAATACCTGACTTCCTCCCTGCCATAAATGACGAGAATTCCTCTTATCATTCCATATTTATTCTTTTACATCCCCGCTCTAAAGGGAAAGGCTTTCATTATTTTGTAACAATTTTAATAATGAGAATCTAAAGCAAAGTGTTCTGTGCAGAATAAGCGAGATCTCATTGAGATAGTAATAAACGATGTTGGAACTCCTAGTGGTCAAAATAGGTGAACTAATTAAGTCATACCTTTAGACAGCTCCTTTTAATCATGTGAGTAATGAGTTGTTTTGCAGTGCCCTTATAAATTTTAGGTTAATCTCTTAAATGTGGTGATATAAGGGAAATTTCCTCCACTTATTTACATCTAACAAGCCCAATTATACATTGAGGGTTTTCACTGAAGAGTTAAAACACAGGAGTGCCTTTTAGTAATACATTGTATAATGGCATAAGCAATATCAACGTTGGTTAAACGCTTAGAAATCCAGATATTTCTCAGTAAAGCTTAGCTCACCCACGACATTATGCTGGTTCTAACTTGTAAAAACTAAATTGTTTCGTATACCTTCCATCAAGTATCAAGGATGTTTAATATGGGAAAATATTATTCTCTGCTTAGACTTCACACATCTTTGGTACTCCTCCTCTTTTAATACACTTTCACTATATGTCTAGTACTTTCAAGGGTCATTCTCCAGTAAGTAAGAGGATATATAGACGAGAGGGAGGCGTAGAGATTTACTAATCTCTGGGAAAACCTCTGTGATTTTTATGTTGGGAGAATCTATAGCGTCTTTTTTCAGTGATTTGGGCTGCGGCTTAGAGCCTATGTGTCTTATATACATGAGGTGTTATGTTATCGGACTCAGGAGGTTGAGTGTTTAGGATACCTGGACTTTCTAAAAATTCCTCTTTAACCTCATGAGGCTCGACTCTCCTAACTTTTCCCTTAACTCCTTCAGCTCACTCTCCTCGTAGACCCTCCCTCCCTTCTCCACGTACTTAAGTACTTCTAGGCAGAACCTAGAGGCGTGTTCCAACATCTCCACGTCTTGAACTCCAGTTACGTAACCTGGGACAACTTGCTTCGATACAGTGGCTATCCCTATAAGAGGAGAGCTAGAGTACAGCCAAGGCGAGACCAAAGTACTTATGTGGTAGACATTATACTCCATTGGAGTGAGGTCACCCGTGGTCAGGGGTACGAAGTATACCTCATGCCCAGTGACCCTGTTGTAGATATCCACTAACTCGTCATTCACCTTCAGGATGTACCCGTCCTTTATAACATGGGTTATGGCAAAGTCATCATACTTGGCTATTCTATTCCCCTTTGTTGAGTCTATGGACAGTATCAGGTTAGCCTCCCCGTCTACCTCCTCTCTTAACGCCTCGTCAAGACCAATTAGTGGAACCATGAAGTTAAATGGTCTATGGCGTATTAGCTTGGCGTCCAAGGAGATGTTTGTCACGAAAGATACGTCAACATCAAGTTCAATCCCCTTCTCCCTTAAATTCAACAACTCAAACAGGATAGCTAGGCTCACTATTGCACCGTCAGCGTCAGACACTAAGCCTTTTTCCTGTCTCACCTGTATCGCCCCTAACCTACCCAGGACCTCTACTCTTTCCTTACCTCTACCCCGGTATAGGCACTTAACGTAGGTGACCTCGCCCAACTGCTTCTCCTCGTATCCATCTACTTTTCCCTTTAACCTCTCCCTGACCTTGTCCACTGGGTCCTTGGACTCTAAGACGTCAATGACTTCCATTAAGGTCTTCAACATCATAGTATCAACTTCCCCGGGTTAAGTATATTGTTTGGGTCTATGGTTCTCTTCAACTTCTTTATTAAGTTTAACCTGGATTCCTCGTCTACCCTGTAGTTCACCTCTATTGAGTGAATCTCAAAGGGGATCCCTTCCCTTGTCATTATGCTGTCTATGACCGGGAAATTGCCCCTATCTGACATGAACACTGTGTAGATTATTGTCTCTCCCCTCAGGGTCATAACATCTCCGTGAATAAAGACATTACTGCCTAAAGCTTTCTTAACCTGCCTTACCACCCTTGAGAAGCCCTCTAAGGGTAGTAGTCTGACCTCGTAGAAGTAGTCCTTGAGGCTGGTCAACCTACTCATTGTGACGTAAATTGCAGCAAATGCCAATTCGTCTAGGAACCTCATATTAACCTCTTCTCCTAGGCTCAGTGTACTAGCAATTATTACGTTCCACTCTCCTAGCCTGTCTAACCTGTCTTTGGCTACTGACGAGAGTGTTTCCTTGTCTTCAACTGTAATCCTCCTTATCTTGGGCTTGTACTCTCTCATCTTCACTAAGTACTTTGTCACCTCCTCTACATTGTTGAACGTGACCAGTTGGTCCTTCCAGTCCTCATAGTCCACTGTTGCCAACTCCGCTGAGGAGATTACTCCAGTGGTCCCGGCAGCTTGGGCTACTCCCAGTGTATCCTCACCCCTTAGCTCATACTTTCCAGTGGGTCCAACGACTTTGACGGAGTTTATCCCTCCGTTATCGAAGTGATAGCCGTACTGAAATGAGCCTATCCCTACGTCTCCCCCTGCTATGTATCCTCCTAGGGTGGATATGTAGAAGCTACTTGGATAGACCCTTAGCTCTTTACCCCTTTTTCTCAGGTATTGCAGAGCCTTAAACACTTTTACACTGGGGGTTAACCTCACCCAGGTGTCGTCTGACTCTATTACTTCCCTCATTCTGTTGATATCTAAGACAATGGTTAAGGGAGAAATGGGTAAGACTTGCCCTATAGTACTGGTACCAGCTCCCCTGGCTAGCAGTGGTATGCGGTATGTGTCACATAGCCTGACAGCGCTGTATATGTCCTCCTCGTCCTCTGCCATGATGACACCTATCACTTTTTTGCCCATTTTAGACAGGACTGGGGAGACCAGATATGGAGCCTTAGACTCTTCCTCTAGGACTTTATCGTCGGTGATGAACTTCTTGTCGCCGAACTCCTTCTCAAAGGTTTTGGTTATGGTCTCAGCTTCCATGATAATATTTACGTTGATTATGTATTAAAGCGTGACCTTTTCTCAGTGAAAGGTTAAAAGTATGTGAATGAGTGACGACATGAATTTTTAAGAAATATCTCTATATAATTTAACTTATGCTTAGTGATGGTAATACTCCTATCTAGGCTGTGAGACTTTACCACGTTAATTTTACAGTGTAGGGAGGACGATACTTGACCTTACTCGTTAAAACAGTTTTTTAGCGTTAGCAAAGATGTTCAGTTACTTTTTTTCCATTATAACGCAGTCAAACACGGTATTTATAAAACTCTCCATACTTTTATTTTGTACCTCACCCCTATCTAGGCAGATATTTCTCAAGTTCGAGGGAGAACGCATTGCAACGGTCAGAAATTCAAATGCTAAGATAACACAGTCAATCTCTCTCTGTTGTCCTCTACTGGGAGAGGTGAGTCATGAAGTACTGTGTTCATGAGTGAAGGAGATTGGGAAAAAGGGGAGAAAGCTTACTTGATTACCACACATACCACTCTCGAAGCTGTACCTCAAAACTCTTTTCAACCTGTAAACCATTTATTTCCCTGCTTGCTTACTCTCTAGTACTCTCTGGACTTGGTGAGCACCAACACTAGTCAATTCACCACCAACAATACTAATGACGGCTAACGCAATAGTTAAGTCACTGAGTCCAAAGATGAAGCTAGTGATTGGTATTATTAGCTCTAGTACAAGTAACCCACTTATTTCAGTTAGCAAGTTGTTATATTCACTTCCTAACCTGGAAATGTCTAACCCCGATCAGTAAAAGGCTTATGAACAGAAGGAGACCCCTATAATTAACGCAAAATTGATTGAAGTTGAGTGGTTAGGTAAGAGGTGTGTTACACTTAATAGTATAGCCAAGAGGTAGATTATATTTCCAACTAGACTTGTCTTCTGAAGTATAAAAAGGACAGTAGTATAGTTGAATAAGGGAAGAATTTTCAGTGTACAACTGTTCAAATAACTTTGAAGAATGATTACTACGTTCTATGTCTGGGTATACGATTGCGCAATTAATGAACTTTTCAGATCGCATGATATTATGTTTTTTAAAAGGGTTATATTTATTCATCGTAGAAGGTCAGGATATAACTCCCTATATGTGTACGAGAATTTCTTTAAAGTACTCGTGGATACAGCTGTATTTAGTATCCTTAAATCATATACAGTAGCTGGAGTGCTCCCATAATTTTCTGTTTTTTGAAAACTATCAACCTTAATTATCATTTATACCGAATACAGTATTGAGCCTTAAAGTAGTTTGATACGGTTTAATGAGATTTCTGATAACAAATTAGGATATAAAACTCAAAATCTCATTAATTATCAAAAGCTGTTCAACTATTCTATTAACCTCTTCGAACATTTCCTCAATAAGTTTGAGTTTAACTCCTGCTAGAGAATGACAAGCCTTGCCCTTTAACAAGAGGTAAGTCGTCATAAATTCATTCTGACAAGATATTCTCATGCTTCAAACGATTTTACACGAACTTAAGAAACTATTTCTCATGTTACGTTGCAGTCTCAGGTACATATACGTCCTATATTTATCTTAAATGTAGGAAGGCATCTTGCAAGGTTTGTTCTCTCTCCTTCAGAAAAGGATTAATACTTGTCGGTCTAGAGTTTTTTGATGTCGTGCTGTTTTAAGTATATAGGCTACGTGAAAAGAGAAGACAACTCGCAATCAAGACGGAATGTAGTGAAGATTGTTGTGGACAAGGACTATGAGGAAGGGTTAAGAGGTATAGAGGACTACTCACACCTGATAATTATCTACCACCTCCACCTCTCCCAATTTGACGGTAATCTGGTGAGAGATTTCCATGAGGGAGTAAGGGTAGGAGTGTTCGCCACTAGGACTCATGAAAGACCCAATCCCATTGGGATATCTGTTGTCGAGTTGCTAAAGGTAGAGGGTAATGTGCTCCATGTTAGAGGGATAAACGCTGTGGATGGGACTCCAGTCCTTGATATAAAGCCCTATGACTACTTTGACAGGGTAGAGAGTATTAGGGTCCCAGAGTGGTGGTTAAAGAAGTTTTATCAACACTAATTTGTGTTAAGTGATGGTTTTACTTCTCACTACTTAGTGTCATTTACTTAACTAATTTTTAACGAGACCCTCTTCATATGATAAGAAGAGTTTGTACTCTCACTTTACACATTGTCCTGAAAACCTATGATACAAAGGAATCTAGTAATCCAACTGTCACTTGAAGAGACTTTGTTGGGTAAAATAAAAGAGGACAACTTACACAGTTATGATAAATGGAGGTAGCTGAAAAACAGATCTCTCTACAAGGGTCTTCAATTACTTTTTAATAGTCTCAGGTATTTGAGTTGCCGAGATCATAAAACTAAGATTGAAGATATGACTATAGATATTGCCGAGTGCTCCCCAAATCCTCCACCTAACAGTCTGCCCAGAAAGAGTTTAATATTAGTCTCGGTTTCCTTAAAGTTTACCCGATACACATAGTTCATCTATGTCTCAAAGTAGGTGAAGAATGAAGATCCTATCATTAGAACTATGATAGGGACGATCAATAGGGTCAGAGAGTAACTCTTAGAAAAAGTGTAATAGATGAGGTTATATACTTATTCCAGCAAATATATGACTTCCTCCTCGCCATGAGGGTTCCTCTCATCAATTCGTATTTACATCTCTCACGTGAGTGGCAATTGAGAGACATAAAGAACCGCTCTCATACAAATTCATTATAACAATCATTTTAAATAACCTCTGTTTTCACATGAAAAATACCTGTGAGAGAACACTTACCCTACACCCCTTCCACATTTGGTAGAAGAATAGTGAGGATAAATAAATATCACCTCTAAAACCACTCTTCTCAGCTTCCCATTTAATCCATTATTGAACACGACGGTACTGCACGAAATATCCCCAAGACAAGTCTGTGACTTCTTATCATGTTTTATTATGTTTTTATTATTCAGTCCTCTTAGAAGATAACTAAAACGTGTAAATAGCTACATTAATAAACCCACTTACCAAGTTTCTTAGCAGAGTCTTCCAAGACTTTTCTAGTTATTCTAGGATAAGACTTAATCCTGTTTAGAACTTTCTCATTCTCTTTCAATCTCTTATCATATTTTCTCTCCAAACTCTCAGCTAAGCTATTGTAGTTGTGAGCATCCTCTAAACGAGTTGGAAACCTAATATAATCCTTATCGTCCTTACAAACAATAATTTCACTCATATTAATCTCAACAGCAATACCATCATTTACAATAGGCTCTCTTAGCCCTTAAGAAAAGTTATCTTCAGAAATGCTCTGCCACCTCTAAGTAATAGTCTAACTTCTCTAATTTGCCAGTCTTTATAAAAAGATAAGCTCCTAGGATAGTCTAAGATCGAGAGTGACTGTAGCCCTGATTATTAACCCATCTTTATTAACTCCCTACTCACAGAAATGACTTGAGAAATAGGGATTTTTATACTTTATCATCCCTGCCCTAAAGATTAAGGCTCTCCTCATTATATAAAATAAATGAGCTCTCTATCTGTGAAAAAGATTTAGTTTTACATCTCATCCTGGATGGTCATTGTCCAGTTATACAATGTATAACCCACATTCACTACCCCATGTATGTCATTAAACTCCATTCCTACTTGAATTGCACATAAATAATATGCTGAGGTCTGTAAGTCAGGAAATACGCCTCTAACATAGTTAAATGAATCCTTTATTAATGAGGACATGGGGATAGTAACGTTTCCCGCAGGTAATTCTAGTTGACTTATGTAATATACTCCAATCCAACCGTTCACTGATCCTGTGTGAGGTAAAATATATACTGTGAAATTATCTTGAATCATAGTTCCATTTACCACGATACTTTCCCTTATAACACCAGCCTTAACAAAATACTGAGATAGTGTCTCGTTGTAATATAGCCATATCATTATCTCCATGTCAGGGAAAAGTAGATATGTAGTATTTGGACTTTGGGTCAACCATATATCATACGAGAGGTCATCTATTATCCCTTTGTTGTCATAGGTCTTATATGATAAGGTCGAGTTAAAGTTTGGTAGACTTATAACTCTCATAGGAAGTACAAAATAGGAAGGCATAAGAGTCTTTCCGGCAAAAGGAAACCAATCTTCTTTACCATACATCACTCCAGGATAACCGTCAACTTGCAAATTCGAGTTTATCTTTTCAAAATTAGTAAAGTTAACATTAACCAGCAAAATGTTGCCCATATAAGTGAGATTAGTGTAACCTGAGGCACTCTTCAAGTTCCACAGAAAAGGTGAGATAAATAGTGAGGCATTCTTAGAATAAACCATTCCCATAGCGTAAGCACTATCGCTCTGATAGTTACCTAGTATTGAAAACTTTCCACCATATGAGTTACCCAGTGTTATGATATAGTCATTTCTTGATTGATAGTGTGATAATACTATAAAGATAGAGACAAGTGTAAAAACTAGGAGAATAATAGTAGATAATACCACAATCAACCTAAATTTCATTATACTACTGGTGAAGGAAAGGTTAAAAAGATTTTACACGATCATGAATTTTGTTAATTATTTTAAGAAAATTGAGTATTTATGGTTTAAGACTTCGTTGATTTTAGACAGAATCTAAGTCAATACTTTATAGATCTCGCTAACTGTCAAAATAATTATCTGGGCTCCTTAATAAATTTGAGTGTTCAGCTGAAATAAATTTAGATATAGAAAAAAAAGCTTTCTAGATTTTAAAATAGAAATACTCAGCCATACTTATAAGGGCAGAAGATCACTTTCGATTTTATATTTAGATACTATACCTGACATAACTACGTTCATTCTAAATCAATTTTGCGAACTAACCAAATACCCGTATGGCGATATGAGATTGTCTAATTATATTTATTTGATAAATAAAGGTTTAAATTCTTTTGTAAATATTATTGGCTTTATTAAATATTAGAAGATATGTTTATATTTGTAAAGAATAAATATATTATAAGATAAAAAGTAAAATTTTTAAATTAGATCTACAATATATAAGTGTGACTGGAAAGGAAATAAGTAGAACACAAGTCATAAAAGTTGCAATAGGCACATCATTAGGAACTACAATAGAATGGTACGACTTTTTCTTGTATGGATATGCCGCTACACTGATTTTCCCTAAACTCTTCTTCCCACCATTTTCGTCACCAATAACGTCTCTGCTTATATCCCTGTCGACCTATGCTGTTGGTTTCGTAGCAAGACCAATTGGTGCTATGATTTTTGGTCATTTGGGGGACAAGTTAGGAAGAAGGACAGGTCTTCTATGGGATCTAATCTTAATGGGTTTAGGGACTGGTATTATAGGTCTATTGCCTGGTTACTCCGTCCTAGGATATGGATCACTGGTTATAGCAACAGTTTCCAGAATCTTACAGGGAATAGGAGTAGGCGGAGAATGGGGCGGAGCTACCACTTGGCTCACTGAATATGCTGCTAAATCAAAGTGGAGGGCGTTCTGGGGAAGTTGGGTTCAACAGGGAGTTCCAATAGGTCTATTATGGGCTTCAGGTATTTTGGGAGTTTTTGCGGTATTTCCCAGCGACTCTCCCCTAGGCTTATATAACTACGGATGGAGATTAGCCTTTTGGATAGGGGCAATAGCTGCAATCATTGGTATTATCATAAGATTGATAATTATGGAGAGCCCTATGTTCGAAAGTATTCTAGAGAGAGGTGAAGTTTCTAAGGTGCCGTCAATAGAAGTATGGAGAAAGTATTGGACTAAGATACTTCTATTAGCAGGATCATGGGCAGCACAGAACGCAGGATTCTACTTATATTCGGTTTACTCGGTGACTTTCTTAACAGGATTACACTTCTCCAGAAATCTAGCCCTGTTGTCAGTCACTATATCTTCACTTATAGGAATATTCATTACAATACTGTTCGGAATATATGCGGACAAACTAGGAAGAAGAACGGGTATGATAACAGCCTTCGGGTTTGGGCTCATATTTAGCTTCCTCTATGTGATGATGTTAATGCAACTTAACTTTGCATTAATTCTGATCGCGCAAATCCTAATAACAGTAGCAGTCCTTGGGTCTTACGCCATACTCCCCGCCTTCTTTGCTGAAAACTTTCCTACTAAATACAGATATTCAGGGACAGGAATAAGTTACCACATGGCTGCTCCAATAGCAGGTGGATTGGCTCCACTTATTGTCGCAGCGCTTGTAGGGGAGAACTACTCTGTTAACTGGTACTGGTTCGCCTTAATATTTGTTATCTATTTTGCCATATCAATAGGAGCACTATTGGCATTAAAAGAGACCAGAGGTAAGGAAATGGAATAAAACGTATTTCCGAGAACAAAGCCTAATAAGTTTTTTTCTTTTCTGCGCTTCTCTCCTTTACACGTTATACCTAAAAGATTCCTATAAGTTAGCATGTTTTTGCATATAATAAAGTGTTTTGAACCGAAACTAAAAAAGAACAAATCTCATCATTTTGATAGGAGCGATAGACCAGTTGCTTATCACTTCTCCTTGTTTCATCATCTGTCCTTAAGGGTTTGACTAGGTGTTCCGTAAGAATTTGATTTGTAACTTACACTCTCATCAATCCATGGCTGATGTATATGCTCAAGACTATCAAATTTATTCGACGTTGGATCACTGACTAGATGTTCAACCACACTGCCCTGCATTTGAAGAGGTCAACACGACACTCTATTCCCTCGACCTAAATCATGCATTTAATGTGAGAATATATAATGGAGAGAGACTTCTACACCTTTAATGAAATTCCGTGTTTTAGAATCTCTGCGTTTCTACATACTCATTCCCTTTTCTGCCTCGCACTCGAACTCAAAAACGATTAAGTCAACTCTAATTCCTCTGACTTCCTCCCTGCCCTAAAGGGCGAGGCTTTCATCATTTTGTAATTAGAAGATAAGGTTTTTATTTTCTCAAATTATATACTTGCTATATGACAAGTATAATAAAAATTGACCTAGAGTCCAAGACTCCTACCTATAAACAGATAGCTGACCAGATTATCGAGTTAATAGCTAAGGGTAAGTTAAAGCCTGGGGATAAATTACCCTCTATAAGAGAGTTAGCATCAATGCTCGGTGTCAACATGCTAACTGTGAACAAGGCTTACAACTACCTAGTTAACGAGGGTTTTATTGTAGTCCAGAAGAGAAGATATGTAGTGAAGAGCGAGGTAAGAGATGATAGTTGGAAAAGTATGTTACGAGTCGTAATCTACAGAGCGTTGGCATCAAACAAGAATAGGGATGAAATAGTTAATGAGATCAATAGGATTATAAGTGAGGCGAATACGAGGTGATGGAATGCTTACTCGTTTTCACAGTTTTTATCACCATAGTTGTGATATGGATCAGTTTTGTCTCTATCCCTTACATACAGCCTCCTGATATGTTAATTGGTGCAAGAATCAGTAAATCACTCGATGAGCCCTTACACAGGAAGATAATAAGAGCTTATGTTATCTCCTCTTCTGCTGTATAAGCCTTGTTGATAGCATATACTCTAATGACGTACATAAACTAGGTCTTTGCTGTAATTGTAAGTATAGTACTCAGCTCCTCGTTACAGACCCTAAACTACGTCATATTCAGAAGTTACCTGCTGGAAAGAGAGGGGAGAAATTTAGGTGAGGGACAACATAAGGTATGCAGTATTACACACTGATGAGACCGAGAGGAGATACTTATTACTTCTACTCATCCCATGGGTGTTAGACTTTCTCACGTTTCTGATTGATCTGACTTCCTCCCTGCCCTAAAGGGCGAGGCTTTCATCATTTTGTAAGTCAAGGAGGTTCTATCACATATGTACCAAAAACTCCCATAAATGTCTTCTTAAGCCAGTTTATTTCTACCATTGTACTGAATGTTCTCCCATTCATAGTTTTGGGCTACCAGCGGTGTTAAAAACAGACTTAGTACTTCAAACCCCTTGAAGAGCTTTAAAGAAGAACAGGCTATGAGGAAGTATATTGTTCAAAGTTTGGTGATCATTTTTATAGGTATTGAACTTCTTACCTCACTTATATCCTTTGGAGTCTGGGAAATGATAGGTATAGACATTGCAATTGTCCTATCTATCTCTATACTTTACGTGTGTGTTCTGGGAGGAATAATTTATCTCTTGTACAAGGTTAGCCTTTTAAGAAAGCCTATGAAAGATGGTCATTTAGGACTAGAAACAATAGACGATGACAAGTATTGGGATTGGAGGGATCTTTTATTATAATAAGGATGAAGATAGGGTCTTTGTGCCTAAAAGAGCCTTTGTTGGTTATACACTAAACTATGATAATAAAAAATCCATTCTCATACTGAGATTGACGTTAAGTTTACCCCTTCTAATTGTTTTGCTACTCGTACTATAATCTTGAAGCGAAATAGGGTCTCAAGTTAATTAGGTACTCCCCTTTTTGTTTGTCCCCAATTGCAATCCCTTAACTTGTTAGTGTCTCAAGGGCTTTGTGGGAGGTACTCTATTCAGGTGTTCTAACTCTTCAGGAATTCCATTGCTCCTGATAATTTCCCTGTAGACTAAGGCAGAAGGTCTCCAGTATAATCTCTTTGTAGAGTAATCAACCTTCAATAGACCAAATTTCATTGAGAATCCTGATGACCACTCATAGTTGTCTGCCAGAGACCAATGTAAGTAACCTCTTACATCCGCTCCCTCATTTAAAGCCCTGTACACCTGGTAGATGTGGGATACCAGGTAATACGGTCTCTGGTAGTCAGCGTCATCAGCGATACCGTTCTCCATTACGTATAACGGTAACTTATACCTATTCCAGTACTTAAGAAGTACATCATATAGCCCCTCAGGAAAGAACTCCCAACCGAAATCACTTGTAGGTAGATCAGCTAAACTCAGTGAGTTCCTTTCACAGCGATCTCCGTAACCTAAAAGGGCTAGATAACCCCTCTCAGTTCTTGTGACCACAGTCCTCGTGTAGTAGTTTACACCAATCCAGTCTAACCTGTTCCTTAGGTCCTCCCTAATGACCTTTTCCTCACTATTCACCTCGCCTCTTATTATGGTATCGAAGAAATTCCACCTGTTCAGACTCTCAGCTATTTCCACAGCCTCAGCGTCCTGTGTCCTAAGTGGATAATATGAGGTATTTGCGTATATTATGCCAACTTTCCTTTTTGATATGCTCTTGATGGAGTCATAAGCCCTTGCATGAGCCTGAACTATGTTCCATTTGGCTATTTCTGAAAGCTTAAAGCTTAGGTAATTGGGAGGGAAACCTGCTCTCGGAAAAGCGTAACCTGCTCCCCAAACCACATTAGGTTCATTCATTGTTGCGTATTCATTAACCAGATCATCTAATTTCCAAGCTACATAAGCTGAGAACCTAGCGAACTCATAAACAGTCCTTGAGTTCAACCAACCTGTTGGTCCTGTAAAATCCCCTCTCCTCACTCTGATAGGATCGTGCAACCATATGGGCAAAGTCCAATGATACATGTTCAGTACTACGTGGAGCCCTCTGTTTCTCAAGTCCTCCAATATTTGCCTGTAATGGGCTAACGCTTCGTGGTTAGCGTAGTTGTCCATTTCTCTCAGCTTGGACTCGTTAAAGTCTATACTAATGACAGGACTGGTTTCCCTATGAGTCCCTGTCTCTATTTCAGGCTTTGGCATTGGTCTAGGAAATATTCTACTCCACTCCACGTTAATTCTCACTGCATTTAGTCCTATTTTTTCTGCCTCGTCATGAAACCTCTTATAGTTCCCCCAATACCCTGGACCATTTTCAGGTAAATCTCCGCTAACAACTTGTGAGACTATATTCTCTTTATCATGAACCCAAACGTACCAGTCACTGTTCGGATCCTCGCTACCTGGAGTCCCCATTTCAGACTGAAATCCGGACTGGGACCAACCGAATTTGAAATCCTTTGGGAATGACAACATAGACAGATATAAGTTGAGTAAGGCTTTATTACTTTAACGGGTTTTTCCTCATATAAATTGTTGAGCTGAGACTATGGAAGCTTGTTTCAAAATCGACGTATTAGAGTCTCTTATGGTTTTAACTTGGCTTAATTAGCGGGATGCAAGGAGATCTTCATGACTTACTTAATAGGTGAGTTTTTGTCACTATTTAGTAAAAATTAAAATAATAAGTAAATCTACAACTATGAATATGAAAATTTTTCTGAGAAAATCTTTTATTTTCATCCACCTTTTATAAATTTATGAGGAACAATACCACTAATGTGATCGGTGCATACGTATCTTGGATCATGGATGGTTACGACCTAGGAGCAGTGGTTATTACGTCCTCTATACTGGGTCAATTGTTTTACCCTAAGCAGTTGGCACTACTTGCTGCAACACTCCCAATTATATTCACTATAATATCCAGACCTCTTGGGGGTTTCCTCTTTGGTTATATAGGTGACAAGTTAGGCAGAAGAGCAAGTATGCTCATAACAGTCCTGGGATACTCTCTGTCAATAGGATTGACTGCGTTCTTACCGACTTACCTTCAGATAGGAATTCTCGCCTCTGTCCTCTTGTCCGTACTTAGGATATTACAGGGAATCTTTATTGGTGGAGATGTCGCAGGAAGTTTTACAATATCAATGGAAAGCATTGTAAAGAGAAGGGGGATATTATCAGGACTAATGCAGGCTGGGGTTTTAGTTGGGTTTGTGATAGTTGACTCCCTCTTTACCTATTTAGCAAGTATTTACGGAAAAGCTTTCTTCACTACTTACTGGAGGATAATATTTGGTATTGGCATGATACCGGCTCTTTTGGCTGTTCTAATAAGGTTTAAGATGTCTGAACCTGAGATGTGGTTGAAGGCTAAGGGCAAAAACCCACTATCAGGTATTAAGGACGTTTGGCAACCACTAATAGTTATGATAGGTTTTTGGATGGCAATTTATGCAGGACCACAATTCCTACCTGTCCTTTATGGTACAGTGATGAAGCTAAACCCAGCTTATTATGGGCAAATCATACTGTACATGAATATCATAGGGATTCCTGCAATGCTTTTAGCAGGGTTTCTGTCAGATTACGTGGGAAGGAAACTTTTAGGTATAATAGGTTCTGTAATAGGGATAATTAGTGGTGCACTACTCTATTTCCACTTACCCTCTACATATCTCCTGGCAGACTACACTTTCCTGTTTGGATTCCTAGTTAATCTAGCCTCGTCAATATCCCCTGCATACTTAGCTGAGAGGTTTAAGACCTTCTCAAGGGCTACAGGTGTAGGGACAGCTTACAATGGTGCATTTATGGTAGCAGGCTGGACACAGCTGATTATCTCACTGCTCTCACAAAGTATTAACGTATTCGTCGCTACCTTCTCCATATTCGCAATTGGTTGGTTAATAGCAATAATTGGGTTAGCCATAGGACCTGAGACTAATAATGTGAATTTAGATAAAATATAAATGCAGAAAAGTGAAAAGCAAGGTAAAAGGTTTTTATAACAACGTGAATTTGTCTAAAAACAAAATGGAATAGTTTTTAGCTTAAGATATATTTATAAACCATCAATATCTATCATCATAATAGAAACCTATGTGCAGAATGTTCGCTTATTATGGCTCATCATGGTCTAAGGTTGAAGAGTTGTTTAACTGTTTGAGTAGATCAGCCCAGAGAGACCCATACTTTAATGGCTCTAGCCATAAGGACGGGTGGGGGTTCGTCATAGTAACTAGAGATAAAGTAATTCATTATAGAAGTGGAAGACCAATATTTGAGGATAGATTACCCATTAAATTGGACGATCAAGAGATGATTGTTGTATTTCACGCTAGACAGGCTAGTAGTGGTAATCCCGTAGGTTCACAGTTTTCTCACCCTTATTTAGAAGTGAACCAGAACGGTTCAATTTTTCTTGCCCATAATGGAAGTGTGGATAAGGAAGGACTAGTGAAGCAACTCTCCATAGACTCAGAATACGTGGTCGACTCTGAACTAGCCTTAAAGTTTCTATCAAGTTACAAAGACCTCTCTGAGGGAGTTGAAGCCTTGAAGAACTACACGAAGTCAGCACTTAACCTAATTGTGGTAAACATCTCTAGACAAGGAGAGGCAGAACTATATTATCTGAATTACGTAAGCCCTTCTCACTGGGATCGTGTTAAAAGCGGTAGAACAAGTGCTTCACCGAATTATTATGACCTTTACATCAATAATGAATATGGAGTCTCAGTTTTCTCTTCAACATTGTCATATTATTGTAATGAATTAGGAGAGAGAAAGGCTGAATATGGTAACTTAACTAAGTTAGGAGAGAAGATGAGATTAACGTGATGGTAGAGGACTGAAGAGTAATAACCACAAGTCTATCCTGCGTGTTCCTTAGAAAAATGCTATCATGAAGTAGAATCCATGTATTTCGCTTAGCATAAATTCTGGGTTAGATTTTTACGAAACTTCACGTTAGTTTCAGAAAGTCATTGTTTCATCTAGGATTTTCTTCTTTTCTCCCACTTTAATGTGATCTTGGTAATGTATATTAACGTTTTTTAAAAAACATTAATTGTGAGAAAAGCACTTATATCATTTGTCCTCCTCATAATATTAGTTTCACTCCTTGTACAGTCATACGTGAACATGCATGTCGGAAGTACTACTCAAAGAGTCGTAAAAACCGAAATAATTCCAAATTCTGAGATACCTATATCTCCAAATGTGTCACTCAGTTGGAAATACTTTCCTGACTATATCTCTTTATATCGTTTACACTATTCAGAGCCTGCCCCTATGGGAATAGCTGATTATGGTTTAAGCCCTAACGGTTCCTATATTTTGACTACTACACAGTGGATGGGTGTAATAAATCTATATGGCTTGAGTACAAACACCACTTCTGTATCATTTCAACTAAATTTGAACTTGCACTATTATTTGAATGGTTATACCTATGACTTATGGGTTCAAGATGTGGCATTCTTTAATACTCAAAACAATATCATACAAATACTAGACAATATATGGAATCTTTCCTCCCCTCAAGCATACATAACTTCTGTCCAAGGAAATGGCAATATTTACTCATACTCCAGATTAAACACCACTTTTTACGAATATGAGGCATCAGGTTATCCTGGAAGTCCTGCAACCCTCACTTTGCCTGCAACTGTGTTTTTACTTGTAAATGTTTCCACCAATTCCTTAGGGGAGCCAGTAATCTATTTCTATTATAATGACGGATATGGGTGGATACTTTATGACACTGTTACTGTTACTAATGCACAGGGTTCATCTCAGGTATACTTCATGGTGGATGGGTTTCAGTACAATGGTTACGGAACATTTTGGGACTCTGAAATGGTATTAGCAGGACCGGGTGGTGGTTCAACAACGTATGTTTACTCTTCTGAGGTTTATCTCCAACTGTTGTTCTGGAATGGTCATAACTTTCAAGAAGTTGAAAATGCCTATAATTTTGGTTCAGATACTGGAGAGTCTGCTGAGAATGTAATTGATTCATATTACTATTATACTTATACGGGATTACCCGTGGCAGGGCTGACTTCAGGTAGTGGCTCATTGGGTGAATTGTGGAATTATAATTCCGTGACAGTCCTTAAAGTTAGCACTCCTGTACAGAGTGGATATGCGACAGTATATAATTTCTCAGTACCATTCTCTGATTCGTCTAATATTCAGCAGTTTTACTTTACTGGAGGAGAGTTCATCCTGACATTATATCCTATGCCTTACTCGATCCTAGTGTATCAAAATGGTCAGTTAGCTTATGAGGGTTACTCCCCAGGTGACAAAGGTCTTAATGTGGTGAATACTGAGAGATTTGCATTAAACCTCTCCAGTGATTTGATAAAGCTATATGCTAATCAATCATATAACGAGGCAATAAACATAATAGGAGAAGGTCCTGCGTACATTTACGTTAATTCATCAAGTGGACTGAGCTACTCTCTATCTCAGGTGTACCTTAATTTAAATGGAGACGGGAGTGTAAATTTAAGGATTTACCCACAGTCCCCCGGATTTTATACCGTTACAGTGATACTTGACCTATTGAACGGATATTACTTGAGGGCTACATTTTCAGTTTATGTCCAAGCCTTATATTCGGTAAAATTTAATATAAACGTAATAGGTTCGCAGTTACCTACCTCACCAACATTGACACTTCAATTTCCTAACGGCACTATATCGACCTTAACAATAAGTCCGGGGGAAACCCTCTATCTGCCGACTGGTACAATCTACAACGTACAACAAATTGTGAGTTCGGGAAATATAAGGTGGGCAAGCACTTCACCTATAAATGGCACAGTAAACGGTTCCATTAGTATATACATTACATATTACCAACAGTACCTAGTGAACTTTAACTTTATAGTACAGGGAGGTTCAGGTTATCCAACTCCTCAATTGAAATACACCTCATTCGGTCAGAGTTATGAGAGTACAGTCCCTATTACAGTCTGGGTCGATTCAAACTCTCAGTACTATTTTCAAAACATCTTACAAGGAGACAATGAAAGGTGGGTAGACTTATCCCCAACAGGTGTCATCAGTTCCCCAGGAAATGTTACAGCGTTCTACTATAACGAGTATTACGTGACAGTGAAAACCCCTGTGATTGTCTATGCTTACGTAAATGGCACCAAAAATACATTGAACTCAGGGTGGTATATTCAAGGTACTAATATCTCAATAATTAATGAGACGTACCCCGTAACTAACGGCGTCAGAATTATATTAAGTGGAATTTCCCCAGGGCTAAACTTCATGATAAACTCACCTATGATAATTACCGTGACTACAGTAACTCAGATGTACATAACGGTTAACTCCATCTTACCAGTTGAGTCACTAATTAACGGAACTAATGTGACGCTGACAACAGGGTGGTACAACAACGGAACAAAAATACAGATAGAGAACATAACAATATACATATCCAATGATCAAAGGTACGTTATGACCTATATTTCCTTTAAGTCATTTACCGTAGATCGACCATTAAATATTTCAGCCAATTTCATAAAACAGTATTACATTAACGTCATATCTCCTATTCCTGTTAAAGCTCTAGTTAACGGGACTGAAACAACCTTAAACTCATCTTGGGTAAACAGTGAAACAAAGATACAGGTTATAAATTACACGTATTATGTCTCAGACAACGAGAGACTGGTTCCAACATTTATCTCCTCCAACCTCATAGTAACGAGTCCTATAACAATAGAGATAAAAACTGAAACACAGTATTTAGTCACCATAAATGGAAACTCGTCATGGTATAATAACGGTTCAACAGTAGTTCTCAATGCAAATATACCGTTCTACATGACTGGCAAGTATATTGGCACTTATAATGTCTCTCCTGGTGCGGAATTAGTTGTAAATAGACCTTTGGTTGAAAACCTTACTGAGACCATTAACTTACCAGTAATTATTGGAATAGGAGCCTTGATCATTATAGTTGTTTTGGGAATAGTAGTGACAGGTGTTTTATTACATAAAAAGAGACCTTAGATACACTCTGATGCCAGTTTACTTTACCTCTTTGCCCATCTATTTTTTCACTTTTTCCTGAAGTAGTGCACTATCTCTATGAATCCATTTCTGCCATTGTAAGGTAAATACAAATTATAATAGAATCCGATTTCTGTATCTTCTACTACCACGTAATATTTTCTCTTCTCTGCTTTCTTTGTATCATCAATTCCCAATAGTTCGTCCTTTTCGTTTGTTATAGATTTTCCCAGAGAGTGGGCTAATACATTTACGTTATAGAGGAACTCACTCTTAATGTCTTGCAACATATATACCATGGGTTCCCAGTAACATGAACCGTTTATGTATAACACTCCTTTAGTCTCGCTTACGTATACCATTGGATTATTAGGGATGTCATAGTAGAAAATAGACCCACCCACAGGCACTTCTAGGGTCTTATTTATAAACTCTCTTTTGTACTCTTTTTCCGTCCAGAAAGGAACAGAGTAGACCTGTAACGACATTCAGGCTCACAATTTACATATGGAGTAGAATAGTAAATAGTCCTACCCTTAAAATTAAGTATAGTTATGAGAAATTACTTGTGGTCAATTTGTACAATAAGGATCTCTTAGTCTCATGGCAAAGGAACGACAAGCCTCGCCCTAGGGGAAAGGAGGTCAGATGCATAAATAACGAAAGCCTCTCTTTATAACACTACTCAACCTATGAAGTTCTGCGATCTACACGAGGTGTATAGTCTCTTATGTACGAATTGGAGAGGTAATTGTAACCGTGTGAGTAAGGAGTACAACGCAGAAGTGTAAAAGGTTTTAAAAATTATACAACTGAAACAACGAGATATTTTATGTAGTAAGAATCTACAAATTTTTAATCAGCTTAACTTACTTCTTGTAGCTATTGGAAGAAGATTTTTAAATTTACTTAATAGGTTAAATATTGATTGTTAATGGGATAGAGAAAAAATATACATTAGAGGAATTTAAGAAGAAGATTGCTTTATCAGTGAGAAACTGGGGTAGATGGGGAAAAGATGACGAGATGGGGACTCTAAATTACGTAACTAATGAGTCCGTAGTTGAAGCCTCCAGGGAGGTAAAGGAAGGGAGAGTGTTCTCGTTGTTACTAAATTTTGATCCCTCAGGTCTTCAAAGAGGAGGATTTGGAGGCAGATTTAACCCTATCCATCTTATGACAGCCTCTGGTGCAGATGTGATAAGTGCTGCCCAGAGTGAATTGACGAAGAGAATTTATCAGAAAGATATCTCTTAGGCTGACGATATAATTATAATGCCTTTACAGAGTGCTACATAATAGGATGGCCTTGAGTCATATATTTTTTGAAGGTAAAACGTGGAATGGCTACAACGCCTTTCTGGTGAACTCATCCGGAGCACTCAAAAACGATATTGCAAATATCAAGGATAAGGTAGTAGGCAGAGGAGTGTTATTGGACTTTCCATCTTTCAGGAGTGTGGAATGGTTAGAGCCAGGTGAAGTTATAACCTCCGAGGATTTGGATGATATAATCAAGTTTGAAAATGTTAAGATTAGACAAGGAGATTTTTACTCATTAGGACATATGGCTAGATATTTGAGAAAAGGTGACTGGGAGGACTTTGCGCGCTATACTCCTGCTCCAGGATTTGGATTAGATAATGCAATAAGGTTACATAAGAAGAGAGTCGCTGGTGTCGCAAGTGACACATGGGGATTGGAAGTTATTCCTAATGAGGTAGAGGAGATAATGCAACCATGGCATGATGTAGTTATCCCAAATATGGGCTTAACTGTAGGTGAAATATTTTACAAAATGATGAAAGCCTCGCCCTTTAGGGCGGGGAGGAAGTCAGCTTGAGGAGTTAGCTGATCATTGTAGAAAGGACAAACTCTTCACGTTTATGTTTGTGGCTCAACCTTTACTATTTGAAGGTGCTGTGGGTTCTCCTGTTAACCCCATAGCGATTAAATGAGGGTGAAGGGAATAAGGATTGAATCGATTGTAGCAACATGATTTGAGGTTAGCTTCTCTAATGACGTTATCATAATACGTCTAAATCTTACGGTAAAACTTACTTTTTGTGTGTATTAAGCCAGTGAAGACACATTACAGTCATTTTACTGGATGTCTGATGGAGTTATGATTTTAATTCCTAAGCTCTCCGCCCTAGCCTTGACCCTGTCAGGATCCCTGTCCTCAATAATTGAGGTAATTACAATGACCTCGTCTACCTTAACTCCTTTAGCCTTTTCATAAAATTCCTTCTTCTTGAGTATTATTCCCACATCCCCTCTCCTGATACCAGAAGTTATTTCTATCATTATCACTTTTCCATTCTTTAGTACGACGTCTATTTCTACATCAGACGGATCACCATAAACATAGCCTGTATTGTCATAAAGTAGCTCTCTGTTAGCGGTAAATCCTACATCACTGAGTAATTCTACTACTCCTTGCCTAAAGGAATCCTCATTCTTTACTCCCCATCTCGCTCCTATGCCATTAATCATAGTAATCAGTCTTTTCTCCAATTTTTGAAGGTCTTCCTTAGTAGCCATCTTCTGAAGGTCTTCCTTAGTAGCCATCTTCCCCTCTAATTCTTTCCTAAATGTATCAAATTTAGTGTCAATGTCTTTTCTTAAATTCTCCAGGTCTGTTTTAGTAGCTAAGTTCTGCCAAGGAGTTAATCTTGATAAGACCTGATAAATTATCTCAGGTCTAGCAGTGAGTACATCCACTAAAATAGAAGGATTTTCTACTAGTACTTTTTTTATCTCCTCAGCAGTTACCACAGATATTTAATCTACTTACAGCAATAAAATACTTGTCCTCAACTAAATGTATTTCTATATAAAAATCTTGCTGAGTCTACTATCTTTTAACAGTAACATAGGGATGCCGCGATATACTTCTTATTTCACCTGATATCCGACGAATACAATTACTTCTTGTCATCTAGACTTCCATGCTCTCAGCCCATTAGAAACCTCAACAACTCTCTTTCATAAACTGTTCCTTTCAATTTTCTTCTCTTATCTACTACAGCTATCACTGGCGTCTCTGATTCCCTAAATTTTCTCAATGCGTCAGACACTTTATAGTCCTCATCAATTATTTCAGCATCATCAAGATAAACCTGACAAACTCTCAAATTATCGTAATCGTCTGGACTTATTTCAAGCAAAGTCTTTACAGTTATTAAACCTACTACTCTCATCTCTTCATCCACAACAACTAGTGCTCTGACACCCTTCTCATTAATCTTTAATATTGCCTCTCTCAAAGTGTTATCACAACTAACGAAAACTGTTGATGTAACATTCGTTAGGGAGGATAGTTTAGTATTAAGCTTTACCCGCTCTCCATGACTTACCCTATAGCCTGTCCTTAGCTTGAACAACAACGGAATAGCTAATGAGGCGAGAGATATTGCTAGAGTTGTGTAAGAATACTCAATTGGGGTAATTATACCAGCAGTCAACGCACTAATTAGTAATGAAACGTCAACTCCTCCCTTAGTTGATGTCCCTAGACCATTTGTAATTGGATCATTTCTCATTATTTTACCAGAAATTAAACCTGCAAGAAACTTTGATACCAAGACAGATAAGAAGAGGATGAAACCCACAACAAGTATTTGAAGGTTAATTTTGACAAAGAATAAACCTATACTGACGAAAAATAGAGGCTCAAAAAAGCCATAAGTAAACCCATGTAGCTTCTCTAGGAGGTCCGGTCTATCCTTAAAATAGTCTCTCAGTAGGAAACCAAGAAATAGTGCAGCTATGGCAGAGTTGAAGTTGAAGAACTCAGCCAAGAAACCAATTATAAGCACAAGTGAAATTATACTTGCAAATTCTACTTCTCTAACTTTTATGTAACCTTCAATTTTCTCCAGTACCCTTGTTATAAAGGGACCTAAGATGAGTATCAAGAGGAAGATTAATACTATCTCCAATGTTACTAGGAGCAAATTTTTGTTGAACTGTGAAAATATCGAGAATAAAATCACGGAGATAATTTCTACTAACGTTGCTTGATAGAACAGGTTTGCTCCAACTTCATTTCTACTTATCCCTAAGTCAATCAGTAGTCTAGTTAAAGGACCTGCACTGGTCATAATTAGAGGGACTATGAGTACTAAGTAATCCGGTATATTAAGAACCTCATGTAAAATAAGAAATATGAGAAGGAAGGGCAAGATAATTTGAATAATAGTAGTAAAGAGCAGTTTATTACTAATCTTATACTCTGTGTTTATTTCTTCAGCACCTGCTAGAAAGAGTAGAAATACTATACCTAGAGATGATATAAACGAGATTATTGTGTTTACCTGGATTAAGTTGGTGACCCCTTCACCTAGAACAATTCCTACGAATATGGACCCCACAAAAGGGATTAAGCCTAGCCTAGAAAATACTTGCTCAGCGATCTTTGATAAAATCAACATAATGCCGAGGTCTAAAAGTGTGATTTCAAGGGTGTTCATATTAGTTGTAAGTAAAAATACGTTATTATATAAGGTTAATTAAATTAGAAGGCAATTACTTTGCCCTTAGTCATGCCGATTTTACTTAGAAATCAACAAAAAACATGTAAACTTCATAATGTCAACTTCCCTTTGTTTATCAATAGTCTACCTAAATGGTTATATAAAAAATTCTACTTCTCCTTTGTCTATAAAGAATATAACATCGTTTTTTTTTTTTTTTTGAGAGGCTATTGGAGTTTTTAATCCATCATAAATAGAAAAGCGGAGACTTACTTTGCCTTACACACTCATGTAGATGTACTAATGTAAATGTACACAACACTTCTTTAATTTTTGTGAATTGATAATGTATCTGCACTTCTACACATTCCACTCTCTTCTCATATAAATAATGTAACAAATTAATATTATAACGACGCAAAGCACGGTTGAAGCTACCTGTACTGTAGGCAGACTAATACTTAATAAATGTCTGCTAGTGGTAGCCAATATTGGAGTTATAGTGTAGCTGAATACGCTGCTTAAGGGATCTAATGTGTACTGGTATGTGAGTGCTCTACCTAACATCGCTGAAGGTATGTAAGGTAATAGTATGTTTGCAAGTATAAAAAAGATCAATGTACTTCTTTGACCTGCCAATACTATCCCTACACTCAGGATCATGGTATACATGAGAATTTTTGAGAGTATAGCTATCCCTATTTCGCTTGGTAGTCTTTGAAAATATAATATCAGAAATAGTGGAATAAATTGGACTGCAGATGCTATTAAGAACGATATGATCTTTGATAAGAAGATAATTCTATAACTTTTCACTAGGTTTAGCTCAAATATGGTGACTTGTCTCTCCCTAATAAAGTGGGTCATCATTACTGTCATGACTACGGGTGTGAGGATTATATCTACGTATACCACAAAGTTTTGTAAGAACATATTATAATTACTTGATGAAATCAATATAATAATGGTTGGTAGTAAGTAAAACACTATGAGTGCAGGGTTAAATATTCCGCCTTTCATGTACCACTTAACAGCGCTTTTAAGCCTACCCATATATTTTCACCCTAAGTCCTGCCCTTCTGAAGCCTATAATCAATCTCTCGTCAAATAACTTTACTAGATATTCTTCTTTAACGTTTTTGACTAAGGTACTGGTCCCCAAGTTCGTTATGATCTCTGCTCCAGAGGAGTTGAGCATCTCGACTGCCTTTTGATAGTTCTGCCTAGGTATAATGACCTCATATATGCTGTACTGATATACATCCCGACTATCGCCTATCCACTTAAGTTTGCCATCCTCTAAAATCAGTATTTTATCTGCGATCAACTCAGCCTCCTCCATTACATGCGTAGTAAAAACCGTTCTTTTTCTCTGGTATATTCTATCTATGAGCAAATGCTGAAATCTGATATCCAAGTGGGAGAGAGGTTCATCCAATATGACGATGTAGGTCTCATCACAGTAAAGAGCCAATGATAGGGCTAATAGTTGTGACTGACCACTGGAAAGCTGATAGAGTGACTTGTCCTCTAAGTTTTTTATGCCAACCTCGTCCATCATAGAGACTATATGGTCATAGTCTTTGCAAGTTTCCCTACACGCTTCTAATACATCTCTAACTCTGATTTTCAGATCAAACCTAGGCTTTTCAAAGGAGTACGATATATATTTGCTTATGTCCTCCCTTCTTTTATACGGCTCGATACCTTCTAGATAGAGATTACCCCTGCTAGGGTGCCTAAGACCGGCAACTATACTTAGGAGTGTTGATTTTCCACTACCGTTTGGACCAACTATTGCGATTATATCCCCATCCACATCGAAGTTCAGGTCGTATAACGCTGAAAACTTACCGAATTTTTTTACGAGATTTCTTGCAGTAATTCTCATGTGATCAGCCCACGGTTACCTATTCCCTATCTAAAGAACAGAAATAGAGTTGTTATAACACCTAATGTTAATATTTCCGAGACAGGAGTTATGGACAAATAAGCTGCAGTTACTCCACCTAAGAAGTTCTGCTCGACCGGGAGGATGTTAGTGCTATCGAGATTAGTCCCTTCGTAAAGAGTGACTATATCATCTACAATAAGACTCTGGTTAAACATTAAGTGTTTTTGGATTATTGATTTAGCTTCGTTTAACACCATATTCAGTTGGGGAATATTGAAATTGGATGTAATCAAGCTCAGTAACGGTGAACCGTAATTTACGAAGGTTTCAACTCTAAGAATTCCAGGAGCGTCACCTGCACCTATAGGTGAAAAGTCCTGTGAATAGTAAAGTAGTATATAGCCTTTTTGGAGCTTCCCATAATTGTCGAAATGGAGCATCGTGGGTTCGCCCTTCATGATGGAACAGTTTATACTTATATCAGCAGATATTAAAATGTGATCGATCAAGTTTGACGCATAATGTCTGTAAGGGACGCCTAAATTTGATGGCATACCTAAAATTGGTCCAAATCTTGTATCACCTGTATTAGGGCAGATGGATAGATTGTAGTACCTCCCAATCATAAGGGAGTTACTCTCAGGGAAGAAAAACTCAAAAAGGTCATTGCTCTTATTTACTAGGATCCAAGAGGAATATGGATTAGTGGTATAATTATTAGGGTAATTATCTGTTACTCTCTGATTCATTAGAGTAATTGATGCATTAACGACATCATTACTGAAATATGAGAAATTAAGCTTAAACTCATAGGCGTAATCCATAATATGTGTAGGATTAGTCAACCTATCCACTATAGTTATCTCCACAAAGATATGATAGGTAGCCCAAGCCCCTTGATCAAAGTCCTTATGAGATTGGAGATATTTCACAAACAGAACTGCATATGGGTAAATTACCAGATAAAATAATAATCCAAACAAAATGACAAAGGCAAGAAGATATGAAATGCCTTTCATGACCATCAACTTAATGTACCGGGCTCTGTAAGTACAATATTATGGTTCCACTGCTCTATTTGTGTTATTATTGGCATCAGATTTTGATTCTGGCCGTCTAGTTCACAACTCAATTTCATGATTACCTATTGACCATTTATTATTTGTAATTCTACGTTAGTCCATCCAGAATAACCTGAGATAGCACTCCCTTGTCTCCATTGGTCATGTTCGTATATGGCGTATGGGGTTACACTCCTATTAACATTATCTATTTCTGCATAACATCCTAAAAAGCACCACCATGCCACCCACACATTATGGTTGGTATAACTGAATCGTGTATCTATCAAGCCTGAGGGATCTTGTATCGCGTATAATGTAACGTTCACTTCAGTACCTTTCTGACCAATAGAATTGACTGTGTAGACGTACTAAGTTGACCAGACATATTATGCATTAGATATTATCGGTAAAATTCCCATAGGTACTATAGCTAAAGACACTAAAGGTGCGATCAAAATCTTAAATTTATTTGTTCTTCTGTTACAAGATTTATCTTCCTTAATATTTCATTATAATATATTCTAATAGGAATTTATAAGATTTTTTAATGTCTACCTAATATTTCTTTATAAACTAAAATATAAACTGTATTTACAAAATGAGGAAAGCCTCACGATAAATAGTAAGGAGGGAGTCAACTAGACTGTCTAATACATCCATTGCGCTAATCATGGATTCATCATTCCCTCACTTTATTAATGTCTATTTAAACCATGAATTAGTGTATAATTGTTGTAATGAATTCATACAGAATAAAAATGATGCTACCTATAGATATAAGAATATTGACTATTTTATCAAACCTCTTTGGAATAAAGTTTAATAAAGAGAATATCATGAAAGACAATACTGAAGTAGTTATAAAGACAAATAATATAAGAACGGAATAGAGTATGTTCTCGGACATTAGACTTAGTGTTATCACTATTAGTTTAGAAGGACTGATCACTAATGCGCCTTGAAGTAGTCCAAGGCTCTTGGGCTCAATTTCAAATTCCTTTCCCTTTACAGTCCCGTAAAGTAACAGCCCACTAACCAGTAGTCCTATGGAATAGGAAGTTATTAGGAGGGGAAATTCCAAGATCGTGACTAGAGACAACAGACTAAGCGGAATGGCCATTATCAAAAATCCTGCAGAATGAAAAAGAGAAAATTGGAAAATTTTCTTTAAGCTCTTAAAAATCCTAACATTTGCAATATGGTCCGCATCCAGTCCGTGTCCTAAACCTAGAAGAGCAGATATCAGTAATAAATATAATATATCTGGCATGATATAAAGTCAAGTAACTGAGGTATAAATCATTTGTTTTTCTTGTAGTAGTTGTTTCTGGGGATTGAGTAGGTATACGAGAGAACTCACCTGATATCATTTCTAGATGTAAAAATGTTTACAGGAATTTAACTAGAATCCATAATTTAGGACGGGCGGGGAAATTATTAGGCATAGCTTACAAAATGACGAAAGCCTGGCCCTCCAGGGAGGTGAGGAAGTCAGCTTTAAATCACATTACTTGTTACTCTTTTTGACGACAAGAGATTGCCTCCTCTATAAACTCATGACCTGTCGTTATTTGAATTAAGAGCAGACTTGCCTTTTTTGTTCATAATTTAACCCTAATTGTGGAAAAGTGTTTCAGTTCAAACTCATGTCTAATCTGTTCTAACGACTATGTAGATTCAAATTTGCCCAAGAAAGAGCAATGTGACTAATCCTACAATGACCAGCATTATAGAACCTGCCAACAGGAAATCCTTCACTCTATAACCTCCGGCTTCGCTAACTAAAAGATTAGCTTGATGACTGAACGGGGTTATAAATGTACATGAACTTCCCATGGCTACAATTGTTAAAGCTAATAACGGATTACTCATAGTTAGTGCAACTGGTCCCAAGATAACTGCTGCTGCAGTGTTACTAACAAAGTTAGCTACTAAGGCTGTTATGAAGAATAATATTATTGGGTTCCCTATGAGTGGTATATGTGTTAATAACCCAGTTGACGCAAGGGTATCACCCATGGAAATATAAGTACCAACAAAAACAAGAATAGACCATTCTATATTCCTGTAAATCTCTCTGTACTCCATTACGGCAACAGGAATTAAGCCTACCAAAAACGCCTCTGCTATGTTAATTCCCAATAACGATAGTGCAATGGATAGACCAAGTGAAGACAGAGCAAGCACTCCTCTTTTCACATTAAATATTTTAACACTCCTCTTGTAGAGTGGGACGAGCCCTAAATTATTCATCATTTTTGTTATCCTCTCTTCCTTTCCCTGAACCAGTAATATGACTCCTGGGGTTAGAGTTACCCTACTTAGTTTCCCCCTAATGAACTTTCCCGATATTCCAAGAACTTTAACTCCGTAGACGAAATCCAGCTCTAGGTCTGCTAAAGTCTTCCCGACTACCTCTGATCCTGATGGGATCAGCAGCTCATATAAGTCTTCCCCTTTGACCTCCTCAGACGACGGTGCCAGTTTAAGTCCTTGTATGGATGTAAGAACAGACAACTTATCTGGGCTAACCTGTAACAATAACAGGTCTCCCTTAAGTATTGTTCTTGGACCAAAACTTATCCTCCTTGGGTAAATGTCTAATATCTTCACCCCAAGTTTTTCTAGGTACTTTACTGACTTTCCGATTAAATCGCCATCTTCCACTTTGGCTTCTACTAAGTAGTTGGAAATCTTGAAATCCTCAACATTTCCCACCCTAGTTAAGTTTGATGGTAAAATACGTACAATTATGACCATTGCCAAAAGACCTACTGCAACCACTATTAGCCCGATTGGTGCAAACTGAAACAGAGGGAGGAATTTCCCTTCTTTCTCAAACCATAATTGGTCTAGTATTAAATTAGGTGTCGTACCTATAATAGTGTATCTTCCGCCTAAGATAGCTGTAAAGGACAATGGTATGAGATATTTTGATGGACTATCATTAAATCTCTTAGATACATAAAAGAATACTGGTATAAGCACTGCAGTAAGGGCAACATCACTCATGAAACCTGATGAAAGAGCAGTGATGACTAAAAGAGTCCCAAATATTACATACTTATTTTTTAACCTAGATGAAATAAGCTCTCCAAAACTCTCTAAAAAGCCTGACTTCTCAAGAGTCTTACTTATCACCATTAAACTACCTAAGACTACCACAGCTGGGTTAGCAAGGTTTATTAAGGCTTGGTTTACTGAAATTCCACCTATCAAGATGAGGACAACTAACGATACTATACCTACTATGTCAAATCTCACTTTCTTACTTATCAGTAAGCCTATTGAGACCAAGAATGTAGCTAGGATAAGATATATCTGAATTGAATTCATTATCCTTTAGATGGAATAACAAACATATATATGTAATTATCATGATATATACGTATAAATAGTTCTTATCATAAACGAAGAAGAGATTAACTAATAATGAGTTTTAAACTAGCTTCCTCTCCGCCATGAGGGATCCCCTCATCAATTCGGGTTTAAATCCCTTATATGGGGCAAGTCGAAAGGCTCAGAGAAATCCTCCCATACAAAACTGCAATCACGTTAAATAACCACAGTTTTCACATGTAAAATACCTGTGAGAGACATCTCTCATTTTCATACCACATATAAACATGTAGTAGAAAAAGAATAGAATGATCTACATATACCACTTTCAGACCACTCTTCTCAACTTCACACTCAATCCTGTATTGAACCTTACGGTACTACATTAAATAAAGCTTATCTCTAAAACTCTTTCGTAAATCCTGATTAGTCTAACTTTAACCAACTTTCTCATTTCTGTCTTTAGTATCTTTAAAACTAAAATTCTCGATTTTTAACTAATCATGTACAGTGTTTCTGTCTGTTCAGTTATGACCACTTATCTCGCTTTGACTCTCAGGTATACAGTATTAATTGACTTTATTAGGTCGGTGCCGAACAATCTTTTATGATTAATGAACATTTCCCCATAATTACGGGCAAATCCACATACATAGATGACATATCCCCAAAGAACGTTGTATATCTTCACGTGATCAGATCCTCTATAGCCAGAGGAGTTATCAAGAGCATATCAAAACCCTCGAATGCCCTCTTAGCTCTTACTTGGGACGATATAAAGTCATTTATGTCAGCTAGATTATTCCCAGGATTGACTGGAGCACAAGTTGCTAGAATGCCTGTACTAACTAACGGTAAGGTGATCTTTGTTGGACAACCTGTTCTAGCCTTTGTTGTAGATGATAAACGAAACGTTAGTAGAGGATCTCGCTGAAGAATTGGGTATGGATCCTGTTGAACTGAGACGTAAAAACCTAGTTAATAATTCAGGGTATATAACTTCACTTGGCACTAAGCTAGATCCAGCTGGATATCAAGACGTTTTAAACAGAGCTGGGGTATAATACAGAAAGGCTAAGGAGATGTATAAGGACAAGGGGGTATCGTTAGTTATCTTTACGGAAATAGTGAGGACCTCACCAGGCGAAGGGGCTAGAGTCAAGGTAAGAGATGGCAAAGTCTATTTCTATTTGGGTTTAGGTCCCCATGGTCAAGCTTACTCTACTACCTTCAAGAAACTTGCCTCTGAGACATTGGGTATAGGTGAGGAAAGTATTGAGGTGATAACTGGTAATACCGACACAGTAAAAGAGGGAATAGAAAGTTTTGGATCTAGAGCAGGTGCTATAGGAGGCTCTGCAGTTATCGCTGCTGGGAAAGAATTATTGAAGAAATTTAACATAAGTTCCCTAAAGTCGATGGACTTATCGAAGTTTGAGGGAACAGAAGTTGAGGTATTTTATAGGGCTGACGACATCTTTGCTCCAGGTGCTCACGTTGTAGTGGTTGATGTAGATAAGGAGACAGGATTTGTTAAGGTTATTGACTACTGCGCAGTCGATGATGTTGGTTGAGTACTAAACAAAAAAGAGGAGATTGAAGGACAGATAATGGGGGGACAAACGGTATGTTACAAGGCGTATCACAGGTTTTAATGGAAGCAATGAGGTATGATGAAAGAGGAATACCTTTATGTTCTTTAATCACTGACTGCGGTGTCCCCACTGCCATGGAATCGCCGTTGAGGATACATGAAGATTACGTGGAACATCCCTCTGCCCTGTTATCGGGAAGCAGAGGAGTAGGAGAAGCTGGAACTACTGGAGCGTTACCCGCTGTATTCATAGCCCTTGGAAAAAGCTACAAAGAGGAAGTATAATTCTATTCCCATTGATGCATGGTTAGTGGTAAAGTGATGCTTCCTTGTTCCGCCTATAATGTACTCAAAATCCTTAACCATTAAATGCTAAAAAGTTTTTTTTTTTTCAAGGAATAATTCAGATTCTTTCCTGAGAGGCTCTCTCTGAAACCCACTTAGCCAATCTCCTCAGTTTGTCTTCAATTAAGTCCCTTTCTCTACATGCTCTTGCAGATATTTTATGAACAATGTGAGAGCCTCCCTTAAATATGTGGTGTTCTCAGATCCTAAACCTATCCTCAAATACCCAGGCATTTCGAAACACTCACCAGGATTAACTAATACACTGTATTTTTCAAATAATTCCTCACTGAACTTATACGTGTCCTTCAAGGGAGTTTTCGGAAAGGCAAGTACAGTGGCATTGGGTCTTATCCATTTCATATCAACATCCCTTATCACCTCTTCAAACAGTCTCATATTCCTTTTCGCAATGTCCCTACTTCTTGCCTGAAGCTTTTCCTTGTTCATCAATGCACTAAGAGCAATCTCCTGGCTTATTACTGAGGGTGAGATCGAAGTATAGTCCTTTACACTCCACATCTTATCAACTATTTCCCTGTTCCCGACTACCCATCCGACCCTTATTCCAGGCAAACCATAAACTTTCGACATACTATTCGTACTAATTGTCTTATCATACACATCAATAAAGCTAGGTCTTACATTGCCTTCATGCTCTGACCCTCTGTAAACCTCATCTGCTATAATCCAAGTTTTGTTGTCCTCTGCTATTTCAGCTATAGCCTTAATTTCACTCTCTGACAGAGCCATCCCTGTGGGATTATTTGGATTTGTTATCACTATGGCTTTAGTGCCTCTAGTCACCTTCTCATTAATTTCCTCTATATCAATTCTGAAACCGTTTTCCTCTCTAAGCCAAAAGTAATCAATTTTAGCGTTTAAACCCTTCAGTAGTCCAGGTATTTGCATGTAGTTTGGCATCTCCACTAAAACATGATCACCAGGTTTAATCACAGATAAAATTGTAATGTAGTTAGCCTCTGCTCCACCATTGGTTATAATCACGTTATCGCTACTTGTAGAATACATGTTACTGATCAGTTCTCTGAGTCTTATTTGCCCTTTAGTATGTCCATACTCCAGTTTAATATCAACTAACTCAAAGTCCTTCAAGTTCAAAGGTTCAACTCCACTTTCAGACAGAACATACTTAGCTCTCCAGTCCCTCAGAGATTGCCATCTTTCTAGGCAAAACTCAGGATACATTTGTACAAGTCATAAATGAATAATAAAAAATTTTTGAAAGAGAGGAAAAACTATAATGTAAAACTTAGTTCTGATCTCCTTACGACTTATAGAGTGATGTTTGTCATTTGACTTCCCCTCTAATTATTTAGACTCTAACTTACCGTTTCGTACTTCAACTCTCCCTGCTTTTAATACGTGAGTGACTTTAGCTATGTCATAAATGTTTTCTAAGGGGTTTCCATCTATAACCACTAGGTCACCTTCTTTTCCGATATCGATAAACCCTGAGTTGATCCCTAGAGCTATAGAACTATTATATGTAGCCGTTGTAAGGGCTTCTTTAGGTGTCAAACCTCCCCTCTCAACTAACAAAACCAATTCATACCAATTTTTCCCCATATCGATATCCCATAGACCTGTCTCAAAGCCAAGATCAGTACCACTGATCATTAACACTCCGTAGTCCTTTGCTTTTTTAACTACATCAGCGACCCTCTCCCTCACCTCGAAAATCTTCTGCAATCCCCATTCATCTACACCAATTTGCTTTCCATATCTGTAAATAACTTCCTGAATTGTTAGGGTGGGGGTTAGGCTTACTCCCTTATTCACCATTAGTTTTAATGTATCGTCCTTGAGTAAGGTACCGTGCTCAATGGTTTTTACACCTGCTTCAACTGCGATTTTAGCTCCCGCATCACCATGTGCATGTGCAGCCACGTATGTACCAACCTTATGAGCCTCGTTTACTATAGCCTTAATTTCATCGTAACTTAATTGAGGATTTTCAGGTTTATCTCTTTGAGATAGTACACCTCCAGTTGCAAATACCTTTATGAAGTCACTTCCGTCCCTGAGGATTTTCCTAGCTGCATGTATACATGATTCAGTACCATCACAGAACTCAGAGAAACCCACCTTATGGGAGAACTCAAGGGGAATATCGTGACTTATTTCACCGTGTCCAAAAGTCTGTGTAACTGGTCTACCTGCAGCTATAATATTTGAACCCTTTATGGTTCCTTCCTGGACAGCTCTTTTAAGGGCAAGAGAAACATATTCACCACAGTCCCTGACCGTGGTAAAACCTGCTAACAGTAATTTCTCGAGCCATTTTGATGCTCTAAGTACCCTATATTCAGGTCTTTCAAACATTGTCTTCATTAGGCTACCTCCTTTGATTCCCGATAGATGGATATGAGCATCGATTAATCCGGGCATTACGAACATGTCTCTGGCGTCGATTTCCTCCTTTGCCTCTTTCACTTCCTTTGATACTTCTACTATTTTACCATATTTGATGTACACATTAGCTTTTCCTATAAAGTCCTTCCCATTAAATACTTGTCCTCCCTTAATTAATATATCCATTTAGCTCACCTTTTGTTGACCTTCAAACATTGTCCCTAATGTTTCCTTGTATAGTATATAAGCTATTAATGTAACTATCATTCCAGCTATCCCCCAATACACTGGGGCAAGTTTGTAACCTGTTGCGTAAATTAGATATGTAGCTATAAATGGTGTTGTACCACCAAACACTGCAACTCCCACATGATAGTCAAATGAGAGGGCAGTGTATCTCACTGACGTAGGGAACATCTCTGTCAACGCTGTCGCATAAGCTGCTGTGCTAGCTGAGCCGACTATAGAGTAAATTACTTGAGCTAAGAGTACACTAGAAAATGCACCTGTAGATAGTAAGTAAAAGTACGGATAAACGAAAATCACCAGACCGGCAGCGGTCGTTATCATCAATGGTTTCCTCCCTATCCTATCAGCGAGATAACCGAATAGGAATATGGCTATAGTTTGAATTATATAACCTATGACCAGTATTAGTGACACCTCTTTGGTGGGCACTCCGATAACGTTTTCTAAGTAACTGGAGGCGAAAACTCCTGTTGCATAAGTCATTGTAGTTCCTCCCACTATGAAACCCAGACCCAGAAGTATCTTTTTCCAGTGATGTCTAAATGCTTCTGCCAAGGGTATTTTAGATATCTTACCTGTGTCTCTGACCTTCTTGAAAACAGGGGATTCTGATATCTTAAGCCTTATTATCACTCCTATAACTGCTATTAATGCTCCTATCACAAATAATATTCTCCATCCTATGGAATTGTACTCTTGAGTTGACATAAATGAGCTGAACAGGAAAATTAGTCCCGTAGCTAACAGAGGACCAGTACCTTGAGCCATTTGAGCAATACCTACATAAAAAGCTCTCTTCGATGGCTCAGCAAACTCTGCCGAAAGTGTTATACCTCCCCCGAATTCTCCTCCGAGAGAAACTCCCTGTAATATCCTTAACGTGGTCAGGAGTAGAGGAGCTAATATACCTATTGAAGCATACCCTGGAAGGAGTCCTGTGAATAATGACGAGAGCCCCATCAATGTCATTGTAAGTATTAAAGTATACTTTCTCCCGATCTTATCACCAAGATGACCAAAAATAATTGCACCAATTGGTCTTCCTGCAAACCCTGTTGCGAATACTGCAAGAGTTTCCAAGAGAGATACTAATGAGTTAGTTGATGGAAAGAAAAGCTTTGCTAAGATACCGCTAATGAATCCGAATATTAAAAAATCGTAAAATTCAAATGCTATGCCAATGGACGCCGCTATGGACGCCCTTGTTTCATCTTTCATAACACTATATACTTTATTTAGGCTTATAAGAATTTTTAATATCATGGATTGTAAATAATATAAACAGACAAATATTGTGATTGCAAAATTTATAATTTATATAAACGTGTTAATTCTGTGATTAAAATTTATTTAAGGGGATATATCGGTTAATTGTATAAAATGAGAGTTTGAAGACCGTAAGGTCAATTAGACTCATGGAGATCAGAAAACAGCTCAGACTTAATGATGTCAATACTCCTAAACTAGAGGATTCTAAGCTTCTTACGAAAGGGGAAGGGTAAGTTTGTGTTAGAAATGGAGTGAGTTGAAGGGTTGATACATTTAGGCAAAACTTTATAAAACATGAAGACCACGAGAAACTCATGGCTAAGATCTTATTTGTTGTAATGAATGACCCTACAAACCTAGCAGATTCAATTAAGGCAGCACATATTCTTCATTACGCAGTGGAATTGAAAGAAAAGGGAAATGATGTCTACGTCTATTTCGACGGACTAGGTACTAAAATACCAATAACCGAAAGTCCTTACAAAGGCTTAAAGCCTGCTTACGAGAAGGCAATGAAGGAGGGTTTAATTCTAGGTGCATGTGGATATTGTGCATCTCCACCACACTTAAACATAAGGGATAAGCTACCTAACATCATAAAGCTGATAGGAGACGAAGACCACCACTATGCGTTGACAGATCTTGTGGATAAAGGATATCAAATTGTCGTATCATGAATAGTACTGAATCCCGTTAAAAATGGGAAGAGAATAACTTCACTAAGTATTCATTTTCTTCTTTAACTCATCTGAGATATATAAGAGATTTCTCTTTTGGAAAACCGGGGAGAATTTTTCATCCACTCTAATTTCCCTTTTGGAAAAAATACAAAACTCACTCATGGGTGCCATGGCTAACTGCTTTCTCCATAGATTACCTGATATTTCCCTAATTTCAGTGTAGAAAACATCATATGAAACTCCAACGGGTTTAGATATCCACACTGCATGAGGAAATGAGGGTGATAAAGGATCTCCATTAATAAGCTTATATAGTCCTCCCTTACCATTTCTAGCCATTTTAGCGATTTTATCATGTACCTCTCTTATTTTCTGATCACCAGTTATTGAATCATTCAGTAGATCCAGTGATTTTGAGCTATCAACAAAATACCAATCCTCATACACATTATTACTAGACCATGGGACCTTATCCACCTTGACTACCATGGAGCCTAAATAACCTTCGATTCTAACTTCACGGTTATAATAAATGTGAAATTCTATTAGCGCTTTGTTATATTCGTCCTCTTTGAACTCTTTCCCCCTCTCATGCCAAAATATATACGCTAACATTTGATAATTATTCAGATATTTAAATATAAAAATGCTGTATATTATAATGAATGTCTGTAAGTATTGAGTTCGAAACTAAGAAAGGGTTACGGGGGGATTTGGAGGCGTTTGAAAGGATTCTTGATGCACTTGAGAAGTTCGAAAACATTCCCATAGTGAAATTTGGGCTTTACTCCCTGGTATTTCAGCTAGCCATGAATGTGTTTCTAGATGTTTCCTCCTATTGTGAAAGGTGTGGGGGAAAGTGTTGCGACTATGGTTTTGGGATTCCAGTCTATGAATTTGATTATAAAGAGATTGTGAATAAATTAGGAGTGGCTAAAGGTATATCAGAAATAAGGGAGGGTGTGGACTTCAGAATACTTGAAAGACCTTGTCCTTATAAAAGGGGATGGGCTTGTGGAATTCATTCCTTCAAACCATATGCATGTCTTTCCTTTCCCTTTTCAACTGAAGATGAACAAAAGGAAGTAATGGATAGTTATAAGGGTGAGGGTATCCCTGAGTTCAAGCTACCTGAGTTCTGCATAGCAGGTAAGAAAGTAAGAGAAATAATCAAAAAAATCATTGATGAAATGACAAAGAGACTCGGTAGAGAACCCTCATCTAGAGAACTCTATGAGGAGCTGAAATCAAGGTTTAGCTACAAGCTAATAACATGACCATCTAGACTAAGATGTCAAAGGACCGTATAAAGCCAAGGAAGTCCTTCCTTCTTTTTTCCTTTCCTTTTTTCCCTTTTTCCATCTTACTTTCTACTATATATCTCCCTTACTGACTCCTTTTCCTTTACCTTGTTTTAAATTCCATGTACGTCCTCCAGATACATGAGGTATAATCGTGTACTTCTCCACATATGGGGAAAGAAATATTTACGCTCAGCTACATCAAGGAATACTCCACATACAGAAGTAAAATGACACTCTACCTTATTTCTCCAGTACACCTCTTCGTTTTAGCTCTCTCACCAACAACTCTCCTAATCTCGTTAGACCATAGTATTTATGGTGAGTCCTTGTTTCCTTCTTCGGCTTAGCTCTTCTCTCTCTGAATTTTATGACCTTGCTGTTCTTTTCCTCCATCAAACCCATCCTTTCTAATTCCTCTATCTTTGGAGTGATCTCCTCCAGAGGTTTCCTAAGCAATTTAGAATAAGTTAATGCGTGGTCACTGTTCAGTTCCTCAGCGTAATATAGTAATTTCAGCCCTACTTCGTCATCCTTAACAATTTCCGCATAAGCATTTATTATATCCTTTTCGTCTAGTCTTCTCAGTAGGTGATCTCCATCTCTGGTTAACCTATAGTAAGTGTGGTGTTTATGTACTTCTTGACTCAGCTTAAATTTAGCCTCAGTGTTTTTCAGAGTGGCTCCAGTTACTCTCTCTATTAAACCTAGACTTTCAAGTTTATCCAAAACATCTAGGACTTCGGTTAAAGGTATCTTAGTGTTTAACATTATTGACTTACCGTAATCCACATTAGCTCTTTTGAGATGTCTCAAGACTTCTAAGAGTCTCTTATCTTTCAACACTTCCTTTAGGAGATCATCCATAGAGATCCCTTAATGAATTTCATAACAATATCATTAAATGTGGTAGGATCGTCAAGATAACACGCGTGATTATTCCCTATATGAACAAAGTAAGTAGTTTTAACGCTGTTTATTATTAGTTTGTAATTCTCTTCAATGGAAATTCTATCTTTTTTACCCCATATTAAAAGTATGGGGACTCCCTCCAAATTGGTCAGTAGTTTCTCATATTTTTTAACTCCAACTGCACCGACTAAAATGAGTCCTTTAATGTCCTGTGGATGATAAACTGAATAAGATAATACTGCCTCCCCTCCCATTGAAGCACCTAACAAAAATGGTTTGTTTAAGGACAGTGAGGAGATAAAGTCATGTATAAAGTCAGAGAGTGAAGTAAACTTACCCCTTTCAGACTTGCCATATCCTGGAAAGTCTACAGATATAGCTCTAAAACCAGCCTTTGCTATTGAGTCAAGTGTCTTAGTCTCCTTCCAGGTGTAGGCATTAAATCTTGATCCATGAAATAAGAGAACTGGATCCCCAGATCCTGATTGAATATAGTGTATTTTACTACCATTAATCTCAATAAATTCATCATCTAATTGATCCTTGCTCACTAGTTTTTAGTTTCTTTTAACAGTTATAAAACTTTTCCAAAATAATATCAATTTAACTTTGTAAACTATTACAAAAGAATGAAAGCCTCGCCATTTAGGGCGGGGAGGAGGTCAGATATCATCAATCTATTACTTCAGTCAGTGTATTTACCGGGGAGAATATGTGTTTCAGCTTTTGGTTTCTACCCTATTTCAACTCTCTAGCACAGGTGTGGTAAATGAAATAACTAAAAAGATTAATAATAGTCCACAAATTAGAAGATGTGGATGAATTAACGGATTTAATGAAAAAGATCCTGATTCATATCTACAAGTATGGTCCAGACAACTCTTGGTATATGGCTAGGAGATTATTGGGAGAAAGTGGTTATGCACCTAAATTTGATGAGGATGAGATCGAAATTAATTGTAAGAGATTGAAAGAAATAGGTCTCTTGACAGTATACAACGGCTCTCTTAAGAGATCTGTCACGTCTTCTGTTAAACCTTGGTTAAAGGTGAAGGCAAAAGAGACTGGGGCTAAGCCAAATGGTGTCTACTATGATTTAACTAAGAAGGGAAGAAAGGTAGCTTCACAATTATATAAAGAATTCAGAGGTTAATAGTTTTATTCTTGATCGTGTGGATGTCTAGGTCTCACATCTGAATAGAGAAGAAAACCAAGGCGTATTTAGAGATATCTAATTAGTGTGTATTTTATTTAGTTAGGTGAAGTTTTTAAAGATATTCATGGTTTATAAATCATTATTTATTCAGAAATTATAACAAGTCTTAAGTATTACCCTAGACAAGATGATTATATGAGAGCTAAAAAGGAGATTAGCGATGACTCTAAACAGAAACTAAGTTTCGTGGATCTCTTCTTTATTTCCTTTGGCGGACAAGCCCCTTTTATCTCGTTGTTAACTTTCGGCACAGTTATGATTGCTCTTGTAGGTACAGCAGGAGTTTTCGCTATGATCATAGCTACCCTTGTGGTACTCTTTAACGGTTTAGTTGTATACTATCTCTCCAGGAGATTTAAAAGAGGAGGGGGATATTACACATATGCCGTCTACTCCCTCACAACTAGACTTGGTCTAGAGACGGGCTGGAGTTACATTTTATATGCAATATCTTACGGTGGAACGTTGGTTACTGGTGGTGCCTACGTCCTGTACTACATAACAGGATGGAATCAGACAATTTTGGCATTAATAGTTTCCATAGTTGCCTCTGCAATAGTATTATCAGGTGTTAAAGTTTCAGCTAAATATGCCATGATCATGTCACTTATTGAAATGGGGGCAATCGTCATTTTATCCATTTACTTTCTGTACCTCTCTGGCTGGCACTTTTACAACCCAATAAGTTTTCCCTCTAAACTAGCTAGTGCAGTCCTCTTCGGTTTGGGTATACCTACAGGGTATGGATCCATTGCTCCTTTGGGAGAGGAAGCAGACACCAGAAAGTCTATTGGGAAAGCAGCTATACTAGTACTCATCTTTGGTGGTGGACTAGCTTCATTATTCTTCTATTCACTTGGAGCAATAAACTTCACAGGAAATTTGGTTGATTATTTATTAGTGAGTTTTAGCATAATCGGCACCATATTTCTCTCTTTTTTGGCTCTAAATGACGGAATTCTAGGAGGAGTATCTTATATATTAGCAAACTCACGAACTGTGAAAGCAATGTCTGAAGATTTAATATTCCCTAAATTTTTGAGTAAATCGGTGAGAAATAGACCCCTGATATCTGAAATATTTATCGCCATAATATTTATTACGATACTTACCTTGGCTGTTCATTACATAGGACTCTATGACACATTTGTGACTTTAGGTGCACTAGCAGGACTTGGAAATATCTTCATACACACTTCAGCTAATATATCTCTAATAAGACTAGCCTCTAGGAGGCTGAGAAAACACATCGACGAGCTGATGATAGGTATCATAGCCACAATCATATCGCTATGGGTTCTAGTCTCCTCTCTTTTCAGTGTAAACCCTTATGTCACTAACATCTTCTTGGGATGGCTAATATTTGGCTTCCTTTACGCAGAAGCATTGGATATTGTAAAGGGAAGTGTGGAGGAGAAGGAAGAGAAAAGGTAAGTGATCTTAGGGGATTCACTGCTCTATTCAGATTCAGAGTTTCACTGATCATGACTTCAGCCTCACTTAGCAACCCTTTGTCCTGTTATATAATGAGGAAAGCCTCGCTATTTATGGCAGGGAGGAAGTCAGTAATTCACTAGTTACTGTTCACTATTCCTCTCGCTAACGTATAGTATAGTCATTAAGTAATCTCTTAACTCACGGGTAATTAGGAAATTCCTTCTCACATGTTCCCTTGCATTTACTCCCATAGTATTCCTCACCTTAGCGTTTCTTGATAAATATATTGTGTAATGCGCAGCACCCTGGGGACTGTTTACCAGAAACCCTGTGACTCCATTGATAACCTGGAGAGGTATTCCTCCGGTATTTCCACCTATTACAGGTTTATTTTTCCACATGGCTTCACTGACAGTTAACCCAAATCCTTCCTTAATTGACTTCTGCATTACTACAGTGGAAGCCGATTGGAAGGCATTTATTTCTAAATCACTATATGGAGGTAACATGAGTATATGGATGTCCTTATCGTCTTTAGACTCTCTTATAACCTCATTATAGACCTTTTCTCCCTCAGGATCATCTGTAGCAGGACTTCCTACGTAGGCTAACTGAAGATCCACGTGCCTCTTAGCTAACTTGTATGCCTTAATAACACCTAATGGGTCTTTAGCATAATCAAACCTAGATATCTGAGTTACAAATGGTTTATCTTCTGATATTCCAAACTTACTGATTATCCTGAGCTTTGTTGTCTCCGAAATTTGTTTGTTCTTTTCACTCAATGGATCAATTGACGGAGGTATTATAAATTGAGGAATGTCTATGTCGTCCCTACCAAAAGACGGGACCGATATTATTGACGCATTATACTCAGAGACATATCTCTTCAGAAAATCCCAAACAGGTGGATATGGGTTCGAAATATCTATATGACACCTCCATATCCATCTATTATTACCTTTCTTAAATCTAATTAGACCTGCGGGCTGAGGATCATGGATGAACATAACGTCATAGTCTAAAGGTATCTCAGATAGATTAATCTCCTGCCATTTATCGTAGATCTTGAAGTGTTTCTCACTGATGTTACCTATACCATTCTGCAATGAGTTATGGAAAGTCTTTGTGACATTGAAGAACTCGTTGTCTCCCTTTATCACCTTCCAGTCAACATTAAGTCCCAGCTCCTTCATTAAAGGAACCATTCTATTGAGAATCTCCGCTACTCCTCCGCCGGCTTTAGTAGAATTGACGTGAAGTATAGATAAGTCCTTGATTCTCTCTGCTATTTTGAACAACGAATCGAGTTCGTGCTCACCAATAAATTTCTCATATTTTTCTATCATTTCAACAACCACCTCTCTAACGTTTTGATTATATCGCTTCTCAGTACCTCTTCATCAACATAAGTTTGTGGATCAATCTTGCTTAACTCCTCTGCAACCTCACTCAACCCAAAATTAGTTTCTAACCAACTGGAGAAATCATTCCTGTTAGTGTAACCTAATACTCTCCTAGTTACAAAGTGCCACACTAGAGACCTTCCGGGAATCTCAGATAAACAATCTAGAAACTCACCTAGAGTATTTGCAACGTAATTAGTTTTATAAGTTATAACCCTACAGGAGACAAATACAAAAAGCGATAGAGCCACCCTATCATTAGACCTCATACTTAAGACGTTTATCAGATCACTCCTAATATTATCCACTGTCCTTGGCTCCGCGCCAGGAATATCAGATACTAGCTCAGCTAATTCCTTGTCTCCTACACTCTCCGATATCCAGTGCGCAAAGTCATTTGAGTACTCCTCGGGTATTAGATGTGAGCTGAACACGGGGTGAAATATGTGATAAAATAGAGTGTAATTATCACACTTCTTTACCCCCTCAATTAGTTCTCTTATGTTATTAGCCTTAAGCTTGGAGTATATTGGAGGATAATATGCTGCGTAAAACTGAAACTGTATTCCTTTTCCTTTTGAGTCCAGGTCTATCATAAAGAATCATATGTCCTCCTTAATAATAAATATTGTTTAGACATTATCAGATTTTCAGGTTTATTTTGACAATGTGTCCATGATATTCACATTGGCTTTTACCCTGGTCTTGTCCAATACTTGTAACCACTGTCATAGCGTATAAAGAGAAAAGAATTTTTAATGAAAGATAAAAAACCATCGAAAACCCAATAATTAAAAACTGACCTCCTCCCCACCCTAAAGGGTTCCTTTAGAGCGATTCACAGGTTTATGATTTACCGCCTTCACCCTCATCGTCTCATAACTAGTGGGTATCACCCACCCCACTCCACTCATCCAGCGGTAAACCAAAGGCTAGGTCTTCAGCCACTTTACCCCTATCCCTCTGGTGAAGGAACCCGTGGTGGAACCCTCATTCCACCCTCCTTGAGACTCAAGAATATTGTTTTTCAGCATGAGGACACTTAATTGAACTAATATACCCATTTCCATGGGTTTCCTCACGCATCATTTTAACCAAATTTAACATCTTAACGATACTATAAAAACCTCACCCCGCCTTAAAAGGCGAGGCTTGTCGATTCTTAGTCACGTAATAACTTTTGCTGTCACAGATGGGCTGATCATAATACTTCCATTAGCACTAATCGTATGAGGGATAGTAATTAATAGGGACTCTGAAGAGCCTCCACTTAAGAATACACCACCAACAATATGTATCTTGAACACTGAACTGGGTAATATAACTGAAACATTTACAGTTCCAATACTCGCCTCTGCAGATAAGACCTGGATGAATATCTCGTTATACTCACCAGGAGGTAACTTAGCTGAGGTCAAGAATGTCATGTTATAAGTTAGCAAAACAGTCATAGTCTTGTTAGAAATAGTTATCCACGCAGTACTGTTGGAAGTGGAATTTGCTTTATGGATCATGATAGATGAGATAGTTAGGTATATTTTAAGAGTGGAGGTCACTGGAGGGTCTTGTACGTAAATGTTAAGATTACCTGTTGTGTAGTAGTTATAAGCATAGTAAGCTACAACAGCCACTACTATTATAACTGCTAAAGCTATTCCTAATAATACTAGCCTATTCATTTCCATTTAACATTTTATATTTCATTTTTAAAAACTTACTCTATATATTTTAAGAAAACTAGACTGAAGACGCGAGAAATTTTAAGTTTGTCCACGTACTGTTTAACATAAACTCAATATTCAGACTTATTCAATAAAACTTCAGAGACAGTAATGAAAAATCACTTAATCTCATTTAAACCCCTCATATAAAATTTAGAGGTTAAAGTCAGAAGACAATTTAAAATCTGACTTCCTCCCCGCCCTAAAGGGCGAGGCTTTTATTCTTTTGTAATTTTAGATCTCCCTTATTATCATTCCTTTGTAGATTTATCAATCTCCTCGCTTATTTTTCTTTTAGCGTGCTCTACAAGGTTGTTAAGATTTATAACTTCATACTTTACTCTTCTTGCTTCTATCGCGTCCCTAATTTTCTTCTCTCTATCAGTTAATGCTGAAGTTTTCCCAGTCTTGATCTCAAAGAATATTATCTCTGGTTCTGATTCATCAGAAAGAACCTTGAATGCTATGAAATCTACTGGAGAACCTAAGTGCCTAAAATCTTTGGGGTTCATATTGTAATTTCTGAGCAATAAAAATAGGGTAAAACTCCTCACTTATTTTTCCCAATAAGGTGTTTATTGATTTTTTATGGCATCGCTTCTAATTTCTTCCTCTTTCTGGCTTTTCCATTGCTCAAGCATTGCCTTGTATTTCATTTCCACTGACTGCTCCATTTGAGTTCTCAACTCATCAGAATGTTGCTGAATCCATTGAGAGAACATCTGTTGAGCTTCCTTTTTAGATTCCTCCTTAATCTAATTTATTCTCCTTGAATAGTGTCTTATGAGGATAGCAATAATTATTATGAGAAATATTGAAAGTATCAAATCAATTGCCATATAAATTTATAGTTAATTAGATATTTATAATTATATCTCTCAGTGGTCTATAAATTATTCAGCTCCAAATGAGTTACATGGGAATAACTCAACAAAAATCTTTTTAACTAAATATAGTAAAAATGAAATTATGAGTTGGTCTAATGAAGACTCTGAGTTAGAAATGTTGTTGAATCAGAAGTTAGTAAATATTTTGAGATCCAACTCGGAGAAGAACACTAACAGATTTCATGGAGGCAAAATCCATCATCTGACAGACAAAAACTTCAATGAATTTCTCAGTAGTTTTAAAGTTTCAGTAGTGGACTTATGGGCTGAGTGGTGCCCTCCGTGTCACTTACTGTCCCCAATAATTGAGGAACTCTCTAAGGACTACCAAGGAGTGGGGTTTGGTAAGTTAAACGTTGACCAATACCCGGAGATAGCATCTAGTTACGGTGTGGTTAGTTTACCCACGGTTCTGTTGTTCTATGAGGGCAAACCTGTAGATTATGTGCTAGGTGCAGTACCCAGGGAGGTCATTGAGTATAAATTAAGGAGATTTATTAAGGGTTAATGAGATCTGTAAGTAATATGTAGTACTGTTCTAAATTTTGTTCACTTATTCCAGGTCTATACATAGCTCATTATCCTTATTTATCACCCTGTAGACCTCCAAGTTTAATGTGTCTTTCCATTTTCCGTAACCCTCTTTATAAGGTATATAAACAGCTTTACCGGTATTTAGGTCATATATATAACCGTGTAAGTGACACCTTATTTGGTCTTTAATTAGAAAGTCACCATAAGCTAAGTCACCTCCCTTGTGTGGACACCACCTAGAGAAACACTTTAACTCACCTCCAATATTTATGATGAGCAGATCTTTTCCCTCTATCTCTATTTTCTTAATTTCCCCTTCTTTAACATTATTTAACCCAGTACACTTTATCATGTCTTTCAGTAATTTAAAATATACACTAATTAAAATTTATTTCTATCTACTATCAAGACAGTATAACGTCTTTCCTAACATAATTTCAAACTTTGAGTGCAAGGTTTACTTCTAATTAAGAATCACTTCTAATTAGAAAACCTTTTAAACTACAGGTTCATTATAATATTGGGAGAGAAAAAAGATGAGTCAAAACAAAAATAATCCAAGTCAAATCGAAATTAAACCTGTTGGAGTAGAAATATTAGAAAAATCTGGTTTAGATGTTAAAAAACTAATAGACAAACTGGTAAAGGCGACAGCTGCTGAGTTTACTACCTATTACTACTACACAATACTTAGGATGCACTTGACTGGTCTAGAGGGCGAGGGATTGAAGGAAATTGCAGAAGATGCCAGGCTTGAGGACAGATTACACTTCGAGTTAATGACGCAGAGGATATATGAGCTTGGAGGATCATTACCCAGGGATATAAGGGAAGTTGCTGATATATCCGCTTGTGCCGATGCGTACTTACCTCAAAACTGGAAAGACCCCAAGGAGATATTAAAAGTTCTACTTGAAGCTGAGCAGTGTGCAATTAGGACCTGGAAAGAAGTGTGTGATTTAACCTACGGCAAAGATCCAAGGACTTATGACTTGGCACAGAGGATTCTACAGGAAGAGATTGAACACGAAGCTTGGTTCATAGAGCTACTGTACGCCAGACCATCAGGTCACTTCAGGAGATCCTTCCCAGGTGAAGGTCCACTATCTAAGAAGTCCATAGAGTAAAAAAGAAAAGTATTTTTACTTCTTTTTACTCTTATAATTAGATATATCTTTTATCATTTTTTATAATTACAAAATATTGGAAAGGGGTTAACTGATGAGCAGGAGAGAAATGATGCAACTATTCGGACCAGCATGGATAGCACTCTTAGCTGACGCTGACGCAGCTAGTATCATAGGGGGATTTATAACGGGTCAACAATATGGTCTAGGGCTGACATGGTTCGTATTATTATTAGCATTACCCTTATTCGTTGTTCAGGAGTCTGCAGGAAAGATATCTGCAGTTACTGGAAAAGGTTTAGGAGAGATAATCAAGACTTATTACTCAAGAAAACTTGCAATAGTCGCAACCCTTCCCATATTCTCCATTGATGTCTTCACTTATATAAGCGAATACGTTGGAATAGCAATAGGTAGTTACTTAATCGGTATACCACCTACACTTGGTCTCTTATCATTCTTCCTATTTCACCTCTTGGTGATATTAACAAGAAAATATGAGAAGACAGAGAGGGCATTAATCATAGTCTCATTCATCTTAGTGTTGTCCTCTATTATCGTAAGCATACCTAAAGCTTCTAATTTAGATCTATCACCTTACTTCTCTACATCAAATGACTTCCTTACCTATCTTGCAATAAATATAGGTGCAGTTGTCACACCTCCATGTATGCTGATCTACCAAGCCTCTGCAACCTCTGTTAAGTACAATAAACTAGATATTTCGACCGAAGACAAGCTATCCTGGGTCACTAAAGAGACAATACTAGGTGCACTAACTACGGAATTAATAATAGTTTTCGCAGAGGTTGTAGGGACAGGTCTGGGGAAAGTTGCCCCAACAAACACAATTCAACTTTCCTCAGTTTTGAGCTCGTTCTCAAGCATCTTGCCATTTGTATTTGGAGTTTTAATAATGAGTGCAGGCTTTTTAGCACTTGTCGTTGTGTCATTAAGTAGTGCCTGGGGAGTTCTTGAAGCCTTAGGAAGGGGTAGCAGTAAAGATAACAAGTATAACATGAGGGACGTGTTAACAATTTACGGGTTAGAGTCTTTACCAGCTTTACTTATTGTTTACCTATCAAGCCAAAATTATGCAGAAATACTACAGTTTGCCACCACACTCTTAGCCTTAGCCCCTATTGTGTTCACCTTTACCGCGTCTCTCCTAGGGATGATAATTTCTAGCAGAAGAATTATGGGTAATTATGCATACCCAAAGTTTAGGGTATTTATATACTTCCTCACTGTATCATTGATATTCATAGGAGGGGTCATTGGAGTCCTGAGCATAATTGGATACTGAGAGGAATTAATCTCTCCTTCTGAACGCGAAGAACAGTGAAATCAAAGTTAATACCCCACCAACGATTTCCTCTAAACTAGGTACTTGGGAAAATAATACGAAGGCTAACAGTGTTGCTACGACAGGCTCAATCAGTTCTGCCGACGTTACTAAGCTTATTGGAACCTTATTCGCAGAATAAATGACTGATCCATGACCTATAATTGTAGGTATAAATACGAGCCCCAGAATAGCCATGAGGGTTTCAAGGTTAAAATTTCCCATCGAGAAAAACGGTAAGACAGGTATCATAAACGCTGATGAAATAATATAGATTCTTGGGGTCACTGTGAAGAAGTCGTACTGAATCTTTGACAGGAAGTAGGTATATAAGGCAAATGATAGAGCTGAAATAATAGCCATGAGATTCCCTACTATACTGCCGAAAGGGGAATTTAGGTTCATAATTACTATACCCAGGATAGCTACTATCACAAACAAATCCACTCTCCTCTTAAAGATCATAGCGAATATGGGACTGGTGGAGACGAGAATAGTTGAGGCTGCAATGGCGGTTAGGAAAACACTGAAGACAAAGAGTACCATATGAAGGGATAAGAATAGTGATGGCAAAACCAGTTTTCTCAGGCTGATGAAATTGGGGTTGTTATGACTATTTTTGTTATTCGCCTCCTTTCTGATCACCCTACCTATCAGGAGTAATACTAATCCCGCAAAGAGAAATCTAAATAATGTAATGTATGGTGGAGTTATACTACAAAACTTCACAAAGATTGCCGCTGTCCCAAAGGCGACCCCACCAAAAAACAGAAGTGCTCTCTCCCTCATGCCTAACAGTTTTATACATTTACAGTTTTAATTCTTATTATATGACAATCAGAAATAGATCTGAGGTATTCAAAATAGCTTTCTCAGCCTTCTTTGCTGATTTAGGATATCAATCAACTGTGGCATCTTTCCCGATAGTCTTTGTACTCATATTTGGAGCCCCCTTCTATATGTACGGTATAGGTGAGGCTCTAAACTACGGTTTAGGAACGTTAATGTCTTATATTGGGGGAATAGCTGGAGATAGGTACGGAAGGAAGAGGACTGCAGTCCTGGGAAATTCCCTTATCATCTTAGTCTCCTTTATGGGTTTTGCAAGAGATTACATTCAAGCTCTGTTACTTTTCATGTTAGGATGGTGGTTCAGAAATTTTAGATCTCCTCCAAGAAGGGCTATGATGGCTGAGGTAACAAATCCTGATGAGAGAGCAGAGGCTTTTGGAATTCTTCATTCAATAGACATAGCTGGAGCGTTACTATCAATTACCATACTTACACTAGTGCTATATTTCCGCTTATCCTTACTATCATATCTTCCCTTCACTGTTCTTCCCCTAATAATCTCTACAATACTGCTATCTATTGTGAAAGCTGGTCATCGTCAAAATAATAATTCAGGTAAAACCAAGGTCACAGTAACAAACAAGAGAGTCTTTTGGGGTATTATTATTTCCACTTTCTTCTTTGGATATAGCCAATACAGTTTCGGTTTCCCTATATTGACGACTACTGAGATTACAGGGCAGGAGTATTTGGGAACAATCTCTTACGGCATATTTCTAGCAGGTTCATCTTTGTTTGGATACTTATTTGGTATATCAAAATTTAGGGAACTCAGAGCCCTAGCCTTTCTGGGATATTTACTTTCAGCTCTTGTCTCCTTAGGTTTTGCATTTATCTCAGGTTATGGTATAACATCACTTTACACACTGTCATTTCTAATGGGGATAGCTGTAGCTTCTGCAGAAACCTTTGAACCAACAGTAATATCGAAACTGACAAATGAATATGCTTATGGTTCAGCAATGGGGTATTTATCTGCAGGAAGGAGTATAGGAATATTCCTGGGTAATACCATAATGGGATTTCTTTATCAATTAAGCTATAGTTATGCATATGTGTTTGCCTTTTTCACATCACTCATAGCATTCCTAATAATATTGGTTGTTAGCGAGAGGTAGAAAGTGAGTAGTATGTGTACATGCGTTGACCTTATCTGAAACTAACCACAAATTACAACTAATGAGAGCCTCGGAGGGCTGAGATGGAAAAGAAAATATTTTTAATATGACTATCTCTATCATTTTTCTCACAGCGAGCAGTGGAGTTAATAAGAAGGGAAGGAACGGAATTAGGACTACACTCACCCTTATGATTCCCCCTATCCCTCACCTGGTCTCTATTTTCCAAGTGTGAAAAAGGGTTGAGGCATGTTCTTGAGTAGTTGAGGGAGAACAAGTCGAAAAAAGACATAGTAAAATTGGTTCATAATGCAAATTATGAAGTGTTAAAGCAAAGTTTGATCTTCACCTATAGCTTAAGATTATTAAAGATATGCTATTGTGAAGTACAAGGGTTTGCTTAAAAATCCAAAGAGTGTTAATGCCCTCATTATTCCCCTACTCATTATCCCAAATGTGAAAATGAGATGATTGAGATTTCACATAGGTATTTTTCTTGCTCAGGTTGTGGTTATGAGATAGGGATGTTATTGCTGTAGTTAATCTTTATGGGAGGGGTTTTCTGAGCTTCTGGATTACCCATCTAATTTGAAATCACAATCGATGAGGGGAACCCTCTTGGCATGGAGGAAGTCAGTAAAAACGTGAATTATATAAAAAGTTTTATATGAAGATATTTGAATATGAAAGGTACAAATACACTTTGTTTAAAATGGATAATTTAATTCAGCTATTCATCTGAAATATAGTTACTTAATCTTCTGACTTCCTCCCCGCCCTAAAGGGCGAGGCTTTCGTCATTTTGTAAAAAAGATTTATTTACAAGGGATGCAAAAGCTTATCACCTAATTTTAAATCATTAGATGTTGAAGAATCATAGTTTTATCACCAGGTAATTTATTCCTAGGTATATTACAAAGAACAAGGGCAAGAAGACCTCATCGATATCAACTAGTGCTTCTGCAACGAAAAGGGTAGCAAGCCCAAATAGTAAAGCTGATAACACGAATTTTAAATGTGGAACGCGTATCCTCATGATTTGAGACCTAAGTGCAATTGTTAAGGCAATTACAATTATCACAGCTATTCCAGTCCCTAACAAAGCTGAGGAAAAGCTTTGAGGGATTAGGGCTAATATTACAAGTCCTGCCTCCAGGGCTTCGGTGGATGAAACAACAAAGACAGTCATTATTCCCTCTTCTTTTTCCTCATGTTTCTTCTTAGAGCCCTTAAAACTCCTTCTTGCGCTACGTAATAGCTTATAACCGAAGTAAGCTAAAATAACAGCAGCTACTAGTAACACGTAATTTATGGGAAGTAGAACTATATACTGACCTAGGGTGAAAACAGGGACTAAAACTATAAGTATTCCAGCAATGGCGTATAGGAATGGCTTACTGTTCTTGTATATCCCTTGAAATATGACAGCTACTGCACTTGCCTCAGACAGTTCTAAAATGCTTATACCAAGAGAAGCCAAAAGAACTGAAAAATCCATGATTAAATTTTAACTGCTGTTTAATAATAAGTCTATCGAAACTTTATATTTAATTGAAAGGATCTAGTATAATGTTTGGTTTTTGTTTCTTGCCCCACCAGGTAATGCTAACGTAAATTTCCATTGAGAGAACACACATAGTCTAAAATTTTCAGCATAAAATAACGCTGTCCTCTAGTGAGTAGAATACTTGATCGGTGAAAGTTAAGGATATGGTTATACTTGTTATCGTCAGATTTTCTCCTTGTCGAAATCAATTTCTCCTCTTCCAACTCCTTAATTTTTAATACATTATAATTAATTATGTTAGGTATGAAACCTTTAGGATTTATTGGAAATGGATTAACATCTGCCCTTGTTGACAATGGATCCATTGTGTGGCTCACATTCCCTAGATTTGATTCACCGTCAGTATTTGGAAAATTGTTAGACGATAATGCTGGAGAGTTCTCTATTAGACCCGTAGAGGATGAATTCAAAGTTTCTCAAAGTTATCTTGTGCCTAATGTTCTTTCGACTACATTCAAGAATAGTAATGGCAAGGCTGAAATCGTAGATCTGATGCCAATAGGGGAAAAGGCTATTATCAGAAAAGTAAGAACCGAAATCCCCCTCACTTTTAAAGTAATTCCCATGTTTAATTACGGACTGTATAGACCGATTATAAGACGGAAAGACGACGGTATACAGTTTCTTAATCCCGTTTCTAGAGAGTGCCTATCACTCTTAAGTGATGCACCTGCTGAGGACATTAAACCACCTGGGACAACACTATACCTAGTTTACAGTTCTGACTGTGCGTATGGTCCCTTAGATAAGGGAAAACAACTGGAAATCGATCTGGAGAATTCCTTTAACCTCACCATCGATTACTGGAAAGATAAAATAAGATCAAATGATGAGGTGTGGAAAACAAGTGTAGGAGTTCTCTTAGGCTTAATTTACTCCCCTTCAGGCTCAAGTATAGCTGCTGCTACTACATCATTACCTGAAGCTGTTGGTGATAGTAGAAATTGGGATTACAGATTTATATGGGTCAGAGACTCTTCCATGATATCTGAAGCCCTACTATATTCAGGCTATGTTGTAGAGGCAAGGAGGATACTGAACTTCATGCTTGCTTTAGTTAATTTCACCGCAAAACCATTACTACATCCATTATATACAGTAGATGGCTCTGATCCTCCCCCAGAAATTGAAATACCATGGCTCTCAGGATACATGAACTCAAGACCGGTCAGAGTAGGTAATGCGGCTGCATCACAGATACAACTGGACATTGAGGGATTCCTTATAGATGCCATCTATAAATACTATAAGTACACTGGTGATAAAGTGTTCGTTGAGGAGAATTTGGATAAAATAAAGTATATCGGAGACTGGGTTTCCAAGAACTGGATGCTAAAGGATGCTGGAATGTGGGAGGACAGAGGAGACCCCAAACATTACACTCACTCTAAAGTCATGATGTGGGTCACGTTAGACAGAATAGAGAAAATTATGAATGTGAAGATTCATGAAAAGGATGAAATAAAGGAATGGATCATGAGAAATTGCATTAAGGACGGAAGCTTTGTGAGAAGTTCAGACTCGAATGACGTGGACGCAAACTTGTTAACCCTACCATTGTACGATTTCATAGATGTTAAAGACCCAATATTCCTTAGAACGCTGAAGAGAATTGAAGATGAGTTGTATGTTGACGGTTTCGTAAAGAGGTATTCTCAGGACTTTATGGGGGAAGCTAAGCACCCATTTGCACTTGCGACAATTTGGCTGGCTAGAGTGTATATAAGACTTGGAAGGAAGGAGAGAGCAATGGAGTTATTGAACAAGGTGTTGAAACCGTCTGGGACGTTGTACCTAATTGGTGAACATATTGATGTAAAGAATATGGAGTATACTGGTAATTACCCTCAGGCTTTTGTACACGCTCAGTTGTTACTAGCTCTGAAGGAGGTAAAAGGTCTAAGTACATGATATTGCAGACTCTGGCTTAACCCATAAAATATTAGCTTACAAAATGAGGAAAGCGTTGCCATTTATGGCGGGGGAGGAAGTCAGAAGATAAGACCTCATTACACTCAAGGGAGATTGGGGGTGAAAAACCAAGAAGAACAGCCATGTGTTAAATAATCAGTATTTTTTCCTCTTGAAAAAGACGCAGAGTATTTAAGATTTAAAATCCTTTTCCTTTTTATTCGGAAAAGCATAAATTTCTGCTTTACCCATATAACTCATGAAAAGAGTTCTGAGAATCCCTAGGTTCATGAAAGAAGGGAAGACAAAAACTCTGGAATTATTTGTCGATTCGCCTACAACAAATGATAAGGGGTTTCCTCAAGAGGCTAAGTTCCTTATAGTAATCGATGATGGAAATAACAGGGTCGCTTTTCAGTTAAATCAGTCAGAAGCAGCCTTACTTTACCATAGGCTAAACTATGTCTTGAACGAGACCTCAAAGGAGTACATACAGTTAGAGGAGAAGAATAGGAAGACATACGAAGGAAAGAAGACTAAGCCCTCAGGACCTCAGGAGAGTGAGGATGACGCATTCTTAGATAAAGAGGAGTGAAACAAGTTCTGAACCACCATAATAAGATCATGCTTTATTCCTTAGATCACGAGTATTTTACGTTAGAGGGCAAATGGAAAACGACACCCATTTTAATTTTTATGCTAAGTCGTGTTAATCTATTAATATGAGCTCCGAAAGCAGGTATCAAAAAGGTCTTGAGTTAAGGAAACAGGTTGTTGGAGAGAAGTACGTCAACAGAGCACTATCTACAGCAACTGATTTCACTAAACCCTTGCAAGACCTTATTACTGAGCATGTTTGGGGAAATATATGGTCTAGACCCGTACTGGATAGGAAAACAAGAAGTTTAATAACTGTAGCCATGCTAATAGCACTGAATAGACCAAATGAACTGAGAATACATATTAAGGGTGCTCTTAGGAATGGGTGTTCTAAAGAGGAGATCAGGGAACTACTAATCCATTCTACAGTGTACTGTGGTTTTCCTGCTGCAGTGGACGCATTTAAGATCGCCGAGGAAGTAACAGAAGAGTGGGAGAAAGGAAATAGGGACTAGAACTTGTCGTACTTAAAGTGGGAAATTGGTCTTACATATATTTTTTATTTCTTTTTGGATACTCTGTCCCAAATCGAGTATTATTCTGAAATACGAAAAGGATCAATTATAAATGACGCGTAAACTGACTTTCCTCACCATAAATGGCAAGGGTTTCCTCATTTCGTTATTGTTCTAAGGTCATTAGTCTACGAATCCAGATCTGGTGAGAAGTTCCTTTGTACTCATAGCAATTACGTACCTTGATGCCTTATCTCTCAACACCTTATCATCCGTTACTAATATGAGGTTCCTATTGATGGCGACTAGTAAATAGGAGGCATCATAGATAGTCAAGTCCTCCTTTAATGCTAAATCAAATACTTCCTCTTCTGATCCATTGATGGAATTTACGGGTATTATGTTCATCACCTTTATTATTGCTCCTATGTATTTTGCTGCTAAATCCCTACTAATTACTTTTAGTTTCCGATATTCCTTCCATACGGCACTCATGGACTCATATAGCGCTAAGTTTAATGTCTCTCCATTAGCTAATGGGGAAACGATGCCCCTTTTTATAAGGTTTATGATTGAACTTGCGTCAAACAGGTACTCGGTCAACGACTTTCCCTATCTTCACGTATCAGTCTTGCAACCTCCTCATCTGATATATGTGATTTCTCTTTTAAGTCCTTGAGTCCCTTTTCTAACTCTTGAATTGCTCTCCTCCTTACTTCCTCCTCTAATGCCTTCCTGATTACTGGACCAGGTTTTATACCATATTTGTCCATCAACTCCTTTAACTCACGAGGGACTTTAGCAGATACAGTAACATATCCACTGGTATCCATAAAATAATTTATATGAGTAGACTTATATAAGGTTTACCTAATATAAGGGATTAATTACATTAAAGTTGATTGTGTTTTTTATGACTGCAATATACCATAAATTCCCTCATATTTTCACGTCCTTAATTCATTATCCCACTCATTTATTGTAGAGCAATACAGTGTTCACATAATCTCGTTCATACAAACCTGATGTGTTTATCACAACCAGTAGGTCTAGGGTTTATTTTACTCTCATCAGTTGTTACGAAGTTACTGAAGAAAAAGGATTTGAGAGAAAGTCATAAAAAAGTAGAGAATAACCCTCTGATGTTTCATAAATTTTTAAGCAAAGCAGAGGAGACCGTGGTGGAAACTAGTTATTTACACGAATTGATGGAAAATCTAATTCTCACGAGTTTAAGGTCTGTATATTTTTCACATTAGTTATTTTTAACAGATTAATGGAGAAGAAGTCTCTGCTCTCCTATATATTTTTGAATATATTTTTTATTTCTCCCAATATTTGTATTTTAGTCCCGCTTTATTTTACAATTCAGACGTGTTTTTATTGATTATACTTTTTTGATGGTATTATCATTAGAAATGAACATTTTTTAATATGACCGATGAGAAAATGAAAAATTCTTAAGTAACGGCCCAATATAGCCGAGGTATTACTATATAGTTTACAACAATTTATATTTACTATATGGGAAAAGTTTATTTTTAATACTATTTATATATAATCGACTAAAATGTCATTTAACGGAATAGGATTTTATACCAATAAACCAGGAGAGATTCCAGTTGAAGTAATAGCTGCTTACTTTATTATAGCTTTGGTTGTAGTCTTCATTTTTGGTAAAAGAACAGGTGGATTAAAAGCATTCAAAACTATTGACTGGGTATACATTGGAATAGGAGCAGCAGCTGCTTACATTTGGCAATTCATTATAGGTGCGGTAGCAGGAGGAGCAATACCATCAGGACTTACAAATTTCATTCAAATACCGTTTTGGGGAAGGATATTCATAATATTTATCGTAGCGGGATTAGTTAGAAAAGTTGGCGTAGGAATGATATCCCTATTTTTATTTGACCTTCTATCTAGCCTCTTCCATTACGGATTCAGTGGAGAACCTATGTTCTTCATTTATGAAGCTTTAACATATGGTCTATTTATTGACCTCATGATAGCTTTCACAGGAGGAAAGATATTTGGATTAGGATTAACCAAAGGTCCGACATACGTAAATGCTATATCAGCATTAGAAGGAGCAATACTTGGGGTTTTGTGGTCTATACCTGACCCTATATTCTTCTATGGCTTCTTCGACCCATTTATTTATGGGGCTATAGTAAATTGGTCGAGGATTCTCTTTATCTTAGTAGCTTCTATACCCGGAGATGTAATTGTTGGAATATTGGCTGGACTATCAGCAAATAGAGTAGGCAAGGCTGTACAGGTGTAAATTAATGTACGCAGTAGAGATAAAGGGATTACAATTTTTTTACTTGGGATATTCAACACCAGCTATAACAGTTGATGAACTCTTCATCGAGAAGGGAGAGTCGGTACTCATTACAGGTAGATCAGGATCAGGTAAGTCCACACTAGTTAGTTGCATTAATGGAATTATTCCCCATATGACAAGTGGAGATCTAAAAGGTGAAGTTTACGTACTAGGGAAGAGTGTAAAGGATACGCCTTTGTCTAAGCTGTCCACAGTTGTAGGCACAGTCTTACAAGACCCTGAAAGCCAAGTTGTGAATTACACTGTGGAGGAAGAAGTTGCCTTTGGACCGGAGAACCTGAATTTTCCTCCAGAACAGATTGTGGAGAGAGTAAAGGAGTCCATGGAGATAGCTGGGATATCACACTTATGGGGAAGGGAGACTACAACGCTATCGGGAGGAGAGCTACAGAGGACAGTATTAGCTTCTGTCCTCACCATGAGACCAGAGGTGCTAATATTAGATGAGCCAACTTCAAATATAGATCCGGAAGGAACTGATCAAATTTTCTCTACACTGAAAGACCTCAGGGGGCAAAAGACACTCATCATAGTAGAACATAAGGTGGAGAGGGTACTACCATTTGTGGACAGAGTTATTCTCGTGGATAAGGGTAAGGTTTCACTTGACCTTGAAAAGGATGAAATATTGGAGGGAGCTGAGACCTTACATTCAGCTGGAGTCGAAGTACCTGAGTATTTCATTTATGCAAAAAAGTTCGGAGTCAAGTCACCGGATCTAGATACAGTGAAGAAATTGATAGCACAAAATAATGTTAAATTGGAACACCCTAAGAGGAGGACTCCTGAGAACAAGATACTAGCTGCAAACCTGAAGATTAATGTTAAGGAAAAACAGATAGTAGATTTTTCTCTGGATTTATGGGAGGGAGAACTAATTGCCATAATGGGGAAAAATGGTGCAGGGAAGACAACTGCGCTGAAAGCGTTAGCTGGAATTCTAGATGCGTCTGAATACACTATAACGGGATCAATAAAATATCAAGGGGAGGAACTAATCAATAAACCCGTCTGGTATAGAGGTAAATACATGATTTATATGCCACAGTCCTTTGACCTTATGTTAGTCACAAACCAAGTGAGAAAGGAAATTGAGTATAGTTTGAAGAAGAGAAAAGTAAAGAACTACAGGGAGATAAGTGAGAAGTACATGAGAGAGTTTGGGTTATTCGATTATAGGGATAGGGATCCCACGTTACTAAGTATGGGTGAGAGGAGAAGGGTAGCTATGGCATCAGTTTTAGCTTCAGGCGTAAAAATTATGTTAATGGATGAACCAACCTCAGGTCAGGACTACTCAAATAAGATGAACCTAGGTAAAGAATTACGCCAACTTACCGACAAAGGCTACACTGTTCTGGTGGTTACACATGATTCAAAATTTGTCTATGATTTTGCCGACAGGTTAATAGTAATAAGTGATGGGAAGAAAGTTCTCGAAGGTAGACCAGAGGAAGTTTTTATAAGTTCCTCTAGATATGGAATAAACCCACCTTCAGACTTCCTTCTCAGGTGGTAGAAAGATGGTGATCTATCTAAGTATGGTAAATTGGGCACCGCTTGTACCACCAGTGGCAGATCAGGTAATAAGCTGGCTCGTCTTCTTCTTTGGACTTATAGGACCTATAGTCATAATTTTAGGCTTAATTGGAATTAGGGGATTCATGGAAATTACCCGTTTTGAAAAGGGGGAGAGTGTCCTCTACAAAATCAGTCCATTAACCAAGCTAATCTTAGTGATCAGTACGACCATAGCTGTTTCATTAACAATATGGTGGTTTGGAGCCATATTAGCCTTAATTTACCTACTTTTGTTCTTAACCCTGAATAACCCAGGGAAGAAAATTTTGTACGCGAGCTTCTTAACCTTCTCAACATCTTTAGGTGTAGTAAGTAGTTTCTCGTTTTACACTCCGTACTACATACTGACACAAGCAATAGGTACAGACACACTCCATGTCATCTGGTACTGGCCATCTTATTTCGTTTACATGGGTTATCAACCAGGTTTGACGTTAGAGGCTTTGTACTATGGTTTTCAGGTTGCATTTAGGTTCATTGCACCCATGTTATCTGGATTATTACTTATTATAACTACAACTCCATCTGATGTATTGCGTTATCTTGAAAAGGTCAAATTTCCACTGGTATTTATCTTCGCATTGACAGTTGCCATGAGAAGCATACCAAGGATATTCGATACATTAGACACTATAGTTAAGCTACAGATGATGAGGGGATTGGGTTATGGTAAGCCTAAGGCATTGAGACCGTTTTACCTTCTATTGGGTGGTCTTTACGGAATAGTGCCCACACTTATATTTCTAATGAGGCAAGCTAAATACACTGCAATAGCTGCAGATACTAGAGGGTTCAACGCTATGCCAAAGAGAACCTACATGAAACCTATTGTCTTTAACCGATTAGATTACATAGCAATCGGTTTGACTTTATTACTGTATATTATTACGGCTATACTACTTATCATTGGTCTAGGAAGAGGAATACCGTATATCGGATTTTAAATAATATTATTATTATATTTTCTTTTTCTCTACTTTTGTTATATACATTTTGTGTAACATGTTTTTCCTGAAAATATCACTCTAACTAAAACACTCTATCAAAATAGCGTTGTGACGCTTCAGTAAAGTTGGAGAGGAATTCCTATTAATGTTTCTCACATTAAGATTTTAATTAACTACTTAAATATATATAAACATGAAACTTGCGGTGCTTGGGTCAGATAAACTTGTGACAACAGCTAATGCGGTTTTAACAGAGATATTTACGGGGGTAATACCTGATGAGATAGTAATACTATCTGAGGATCATCCCTCCAAGAGTGTGGAGGGCATTAAAGAATTGGTATCATACTTCGGTGTCACACCAACTGTGAGGACTGAGGTTATAGGTGAGGGGATTGAAAAGTGGAGACAAAAAGTGTCAGAAATTGAGGTTGATGTTACTGACATAACCCCTGGGAGGAAGTACATGGCTACATCAGTATATGCTTACTCAAAAGCAAAACATGTCAGATACGTCTATGTAAAGAATGAAAGTTCCGGGTACAGAGTCTTTGGATATATACCCTTCAACGAGATAAAAGTTTTTGATATGAGGTCTGGGGAAACTGTTGAGTGGGATCCTCCAATGATTGCTAGAAGTCATGAGAAGAGTGTATATCTAACGAACGAGAGCCTTAATGCCCTGATAAATATATACTCTCTACTAGGTAAGGTAAAGATTTCCCTTAATAGAGACTCATATACAATAGAAGAATTAGTTAAATATGTACATGATTCCAATGACGAGGAAATTAGCATATGTGGTTTTAGGTCTGGCTTCTTGCGATATAGAGAGGAAAAAGATTTGAAGGAAAATGTCGAGAAGGGATACTTCACTGTTGCGGACACTAACGTTTATATAAGACTAGGGTTTAGGCTCAGATACTTAACTTACTCAAAGACCTATGGAAGAAGACTCCTACCATCAAAAGCTACCTATAATGAGCTTAACAATAAGGTGACATCGACTCAGAAGGACAAGAGCATTTTCAAGTTCAATCTAGCTATGGCAACATTTAACAAACTCCACCCTCCACCTATAAGTGTAGGTAATCTGGGGTCAGGAGATATACCACTTGTCAAGGAAACTGTTACCTTAAAGTCGTATTTACCTGAGAGCGTGGTACTAGTAACAGCAGATTCGAGTGTTAACAGACTAGCAAGCTCCAGTAATATTAAAACTGTATACCTAAACATTGTGGAGAAAGCTAGATCAGGAGATATTGGTGAATTTCTGCATTGTTTAAGCTTTTATGTTGACCATAATTTCGAGATTAAAGAGATTGGTATTGAGGTAAATGATAAGATCGCCATGAAAATAAAGAAACAAGACGCCAACAAAGTTCTTAGTGAGGGATTAACTGAAGTTCAGGTAGTTTCCGAGAACCTAAACTACGCTAGTCTATTACAGACTGAAGAGAAATTAATCCGGTCTTAAACATCTGTACCGTAAATAGGAGAGATTTTAAATGAAAATTCTAACTCGCTAGCGCTAAGTCATAGAGATTTTATTTAATTTTACCATCCATACATGAAACTACTCATCCAATTACAAATGTATTTTAGGGTAATTCACCACACTTATATCATGAATGTGTTTGAGATATCACTGTCGTTTATGAAAGTGTTTCTAATTGAGACTGAAGAAGGATTGATATTAGTTGATTCAGGTACTCCTGGAAATGGTAAGAAGATAGCCGCAGAGATAACAAGGCGAGGTAAGAGTCTAGACGACATAAAGTACGTGATTTTCACACACTCACATGGAGACCATATAGGCAGTGCCCACGAGCTTAAAGACCTTCTACCTAATGCTAAGTTCAGTATAGAAAGTAGCGGAGTTTCCTATTTACAAGAGGGTAAAATCAGGAATCCTGTATTGCACTCCTCCCTTCAGAAGTTCCTTTTCGGCTTGACAAGACCGTTTATTGTTAGAGGGTTAAAGGGTACAAAAGTTGACCTTGAATTGAAGGATGGAAAACTTGTAGATGGCGTTGAGATAATGAAGACACCGGGTCATACAAGTGATTCTATATCGATCTACCTACCTGAAATAGGCTCTGTAATAGTAGGTGATATGTTACAAGGTACGAGGAGAGGACTAAAATACCCTAGTATATACGAGGACTTTGAGGAGCTTAAAAGGAGTGTCGAGAAGATAAAGAAACTTAAACCTATCATGGTTTATGTATCACATGGTGTAAGTTCATCGAAGTTTTTAGTGTGAGTGAAAAGTGTAAACTGTAAACCTTGTTTTATGTTTTCCCTTGGATCAAACATTGATCAATTTACATCCTACTTTACCTCTGCGTAACTTATTGAAAAAAGTGAAATTATTGAAATGGGAATTACTAAGCTAAGTAATGGTAAATGATATAAAGCTAATACAGAAGGTACTATGGATCCTCTAAGCATACTGGCTAGCTGATAGGAAAAGCTAGTGCCTGACACCCTATATTTGCTCATGAACAAATCCACAAAGATCGACGATTATGGAGAATATAGAGCTGAATTAGAGACAGATAGTATGAGCTCGGCCAGAGTGATTTTGTAAGAAAAGAGTGTTGCACTAAGGATGTAAATAATTATTCCAGTAATGTTACCTCTTTACTCAGAATTGGCTTGCTAGATAACCAAAATTTGGCTTTGTGAAAAGATAGGTTTATGGTACATATTAAAACAATTATAGATATTTCCGATACTGACAGCAATATTTTAATCGCAACATTTTAAATAATACTATTGAATGCCTATAGTGAGAGTTTATTTAGATTATAGATACTAGGATTCTTATACAGTACATTTACTTTTATTTAACAAACGACAAGTAGTCTCTTAAATAAAATTCAGAATATTCAGAAGTAGTAAATATGTATCATGAGGACAAACTACAGAGTGTTTACTATCAATTTAAGAAACATAGAGACAAATTAGAATTACCACGACCACAGAATAATTATAGATTGTTATTGAGAAAATTACTCAAAAAATCGAATTCTGTAAGCTTTAGTAATGTTAAGTAAGAAGGAAAAATATATACATTTTTTACAATAACATTTATGTCAATCTTTTGAGACTAGGGAGTTTGGGAATATAATTTAGATCTATGTGAAATTAAGGAGATTATCGATCATTGTGTAATTTCCCAGTTTCTTCCTTTAACAGAATATATATTTCATAGCCCAATAATTAATCCTAATTATGTCTCAATTTCTAATTCTTATCAAAGAAAGACTAGGTAAATTTTATTTTATAGATGTTTTTTTATAATTTCAATCTCTTGAGCAATAACCCTATCCCAGGATGAGTGATTCAGTAGAAACTTCTTTAACTCCTCAGATTCGTATGGGAATGTCCTTCTATCTTCCATGTAATCTAGGACTCTTTTTGACATCTCTTCATAATTAAATTCCTTTACTAATTCTACTCCTGGTACACTTTGATAAACATATCTTATGCCCTGGATATCATAAGAAACAACAGGCGTTCCGTGGAAAAGAGACTCCAGAATTGTCAGCGAATTTGTATCATCGTGAGTTGGATAGACAAGCACCTTTGCCCTTCCTAGGATTCTCTCTTTCTCCTCTCCTCGTACGAATCCCTTATACTCGATCCTGTCATCTAATCCCATTTTCTTCACTAGACGTAAAAAGTTTTTTTCATAATTTTCAAGCCTACCCATGATGATCAAGGTTTTATTTATTCTTCTCCATACCCTAAGGATATCATATATACCTTTACTAGGTGTAAGTCTTGCCGACATGAAAACTGCATAATCCTCTTTATCATGTACAAACTTCAGGTCAGACTCATAGGCAAACCCTGGATCAATTATCACTTTTTCACTTGGTAATTTAGCTATTTCGCTCTCAAGTATAATCTTATTGTTACCTGCTATGAATTTAGGAGGATTAGTCAACATCTTTCTTATAGCTTTTTTCCAGTAATTTTTCACTATTATACTCTTAGGCAAACCCTTGTAGATAGGTTCTTGACCAATCTTTGATTTCCAAATAGCGTGACTAAGGGTATTCATATATAAGGGAGCTAGGTATCCATTAACTAATATCCCGTAAGGCTTATTAAACATTCCCACCTCTGGAGACAGGAAGTTCGGTGAGAAGAGAAAATCAACCTTATTAACTCCATCATTCAAATTTCTTACAAGTCTTTCATGTAAATTAAGGTTTATATAGTTGAGTAATAATTGCCTTCTATCTGCATAAAAATTTTCGAACAGATTCTTAACACTATCTTGTATAAGGAACTTCTTGTCTAGAAAATCTAGATTTTTCATCAAAATTTCTCTATCCTCTTCACTCTTAACCTGTAGAAGAGCGTTAATAGTAGGAAATAAGACCAATTCGAATTCTTTTTTAGCTCTTTCCAAAAATTCCCATACGTGTTTCTCAGCACCACCTTCCTTTATCAGAAAAGGGGAAGAAGATACTATGCCTAGCTTTGTCATTTTATAGATCAAAAGTGTTTTAAGGCTTATTAAATCTTACCGTTTTAATATTTATTTTCTAGTAAAACATCCCTTTATTTAAACAAGCAAGTGTTTAACGCTAGAAAAGATAGACGAAAAGTAGGTAATTTCTCATATACTAAATAATAATGTACGATAATGTTTCTATGAAAAGCTTAAGAGGAATATAGTTTGATTTAGAGCTTGATCAACATAAACTTATAATCATCTGAAAATACTAAAAATGTGTTCATATCAGTTATTATTACAGCGTACAATAGGAAGGACTACTTACTTAACGCAGTTAACTCTGTAGTTTCACAAGATTTTCCTAGAGATAATTATGAAATAGTTGTGATAAAAAACTTCAAGGATGAAAAAATTGATAAAAAACTAACACAACTAAATGTAAAAGTCTTTTACTCTGAGAGACGCGGATCTGGAGAGGAAATTGAGGAGTTTTTGGATCAGATTCAAGGTGAAGTTGTGTCGTTTCTTGACGACGATGATGAATTTTTGCCTGGAAAACTTAAATATGTAGAGGAGGTTTTTAACAAAGGCATTGATTATTTACGAAACGGTATAATAATAGTAAATAACTCCGGCAAAGTGCTAGGAACGAATGGTCTCGATATAGTCGCTAAGGGAGAGGAAGATAAGAGAAAGTTTTTACTTAAGTTAGCTTTAGGAAATAGTAGTAGTATGTCCTTAAGAACTGAAATACTTCACAAAACTAGAAATTACTTAAAAGAAATATCTTTAGCTCTTGATGTATTTCTATACGCATCATCTCTTCTTTATGGAAACACGCTCGTCAGTTCCTCAAAAGCCTTCACAAAATACAGAAGACATATGGGAAACTCAGGAGGGAATTTAAAATCAATGGATGAATACATTGAAGGGAGGGCCACCTCGTTTTTAAGAAGTTACAACGATCTTTTAGTAATTTCAAAAATGTTAGCTAGTACCTATTACGAGAAGGTCGTAAGGTACTTTTTAGTAAGGAATAAGTTAGAATATAGAGCCTTACCATTAAGTTCCTATAAACTTGAAAAGATAAAGTTTGATGATATTTTCCTTTGGTTATCTTCCCAAAACATCAGTAATATTCGGAGCTTTATTTATAATATGATGATACTCTTAACTGCCTTATCTCCACAATTTATTAAGAGATTCGTTATAGGAAAGCTTTACGATAGACGTAGAAATACGTACATATAGATTGTTATCATAGTAAAAAAATGATTAGCGTGTGAAGATGAGTTGAGTAATACTACTACGCATACATTCCTAGGAGACTGAAGTATCCAAATGACTACTTAATTCACAGACTAATCTGACCCACTCCCCGCCCTAAAGGGTTCCTTTAGAGCGATTCACAGGTTTATGATTTACCGCCTTCACCCTCATCGTCTCATAACTAGTGAGTATCACCCAACCCCACCCCACACATCCAGCGGTAAACCAAAGGCTAGGTCTTCAGCCACTTTACCCCTATCCCTCTGGTCAAACCCTCATTCCACCCTCCTTGAGACTCAGGAATATTGTTTTTCAGCATGAGGACACACTTAATTGAACTAATATACCCATTTCCACGGGTTTCCTCACGCATCATTTTAACCAAATTTAACATCTTAACGATACTATAAAAACCCCACCCCGCCTTAAAAGACAAGGCTTGCCGATTCTCTGTCAATTAAGAGTAAGACTTATATATCCACGGTATCTCCTGAGTCAAATGACTAGAATTTTAGTTGCTGGAGGAGCAGGGTTTATTGGTTAGCCATTTAACAGAACTTCTAGTCGAAAATGGAATTGAGGTGACTGTTATTGACAATTTGTCCTCAGGATCTCTTAAGAACTTATCTTCACTCTTACCCGATAAAATAAAATTTTACAAAGTTGACGTATTAAATAAGACTTCCCTAGAGGAAATTTTCAAAGAGGGCCATTTCGACGCTGTTGTAAACTTAGTGGGAAAGGGTGACTTAGGGAGTTCTGTCCACAATCCTTTACTTTATCATGATATTAACGTCAATGGAAACCTATATTTACTTTACCTGACAAGAAGATATGATGCAAAAATTTTCGTATTCACATCCTCAGGCTCTTTTTATAAAGGAGATATTGTTAAACCTATTAGTGAGGATGACCTTTTAGAACCTGATTCACCATACGCAGCATCAAAACTAGTGTCTGAAATATATTGTAAAACATTGATAAAGTATATGGCATAAAGACGATAATTTTCAGATTATTTAACGTTTATATTTATAAAAGGGAAAGGAGTAGTTACGGAGGAGCAGTTACTAACTTCATGATAAAATTTATGAACAATAAACCAGTTACAGTTTACGGAGATGGGAGTAAGGTAAGGGACTTTGTCTATGCTGGGTACGTTTCAAAAGCGATAATGTATGGAATAGGTAAGCAAATTAGTGGAATATTTAACGTAGGGACTGGTGTGGGAACTACTACTCTTCAGTTACTAGAGACCATAAAGAAAGTGTTAGACAAAAAGGCCGAAATAATTTGGGAAAAGGAGAGGATAGGAGATTCCAGAAGTAGAATCGTGAGTATAAACAAGTTAAAGACCCAAATAGGTTTCTCTCCTGAAACTACGTTAGAGAAAGGTATAACTTATCTCAGAGAATACTTAATGACGAGACTTAACGTAGCATGAGAGTTAACTCAGTCTGAAATCATCAATCCCCTTCATAAAATATCTTACTTACCCTTTCTTTTTTGTTTGCTTCAACTGTATCTAAAACGTGGACATAAAACAAACAACGTAATACAATCATCCCCTTTGCAAATTTATAAAGCCTAACCAGTTAGGGCAGGGAGAAAGTGAGGAAAATTAAAATGATATCTGAGACTGCACAGAAATAGGTTCAAATAATGATAATTGTATAATAATCTCATTTTTTTTTACCAATTTTTTGCTTTTCCTATCGTAACTTAAGTTTCTGAGAAAATAGTGTTATTTTAAAGATTCTATCAGATCCCACATTTTCCTTTTAAAGATCTCCTTGTCGAAACTCAGAGATTTTTCTCTCAAGCTTTTTCTCAATTCCTCAGGTGGGTATAAGTTGTTTTTTAGCAGAGTAGAAGCTTCTTCTAAGTTTCCATAAGTAAATTCAGGTAAAATCTCAGCCCCTCCACTTTCTCTAGGGACTATTGTAATTAGTCCAGCTGCCATAGCCTCAACAATCGGTATTCCGAAATGTTCCCCTGGTGTTGGATGAAAATAAACTGATGCTCTTTTCATGACCTCAACCATACTCTCTCTGGGTAAATTTGGGAAAAACTCAACAGGAGCATTCAATGATTTTCTTAATTTAATTAACTCATTTAGATACCCTCCTCCTTCGAAGGATCCTATTATCACACCCTTTACTCCAGTCATGGCTGATAATTTGACGGATAAGTCTAATCTCTTACCTCTTTCAAATCTACCTACGGTAACGAAGAACGGTTCCCTTGTTCCGATAGGAATCTTCGAGAAATCTTTCACATCGACAGGTGGATATATTACTCTAGGCTTTACATTATATATCTCATCTATAGCCTTAGCTGAATAATTAGAGTTAGCTATAAATATTGCCCTCTTCGCCTCCTCCTTGAATTGCTTTAGTATACCCCTCATGGGAACTAGGTATAATCTCCAAATAAATGAGGAATTGTATTTGGATGGAACAGAGGAGAACTCTGGTGCAACACCATAAATAATATGTGGGGCTATTCTTGATAACGGTAAGGGTATGGCTGTTATATTAAGGAAAAAATCTGGGTTAGTTTTCTTTGCGGAAAAAACTGTAAAAACCCTTTGATACTTGTCAAACCTCCTCATTTTAAAGGGTATAACTGAGACGTAAGGAAAACCTAAGTCCTCCAAAGGTGGAGAGAAAGTAGCTATCCTAGTCTCTACGTTTTTCTCTCTTAGAAGTTCGGCAGAAACTCTAACCACATAACCTTCTCCACTAACAGACCTGGTAATACGGTGAATAACTAATGTTGATTTCATTAAAAATTCTAAGAATCCCGTTCTTAAAACGTTAATTACTACAGCAATACTCACCCTATATGAAATAAAGAGTTAATGATTATATACGTCAATATAAACTCATATTAGTTAACTTACTCTCGTATTTAGATATTAAAGAGTTAGACTGTTATGGCTTGTGTTGAATATCCTAGGTAAAAAAATTGTAATCCCTTTATCTCTACTGCGTACATTAATTTACACCTGTACAGCATTTCCTACACTATTCGCTGCTAATTCAGCAAATATTCCAACAGCACCATCTATGGGAATATTGGTTGCTAAGCCAAAGATGATTTTAGACCAACTTACTACGGCACCGTTTATAAATGGATTGAAAAAGCCAAAATATAATATATAGTATGGAATCGCCCATAAAACCCCAAGTATTGCTCCTTCTAATGCTGATATAGCATTTACGTATGTCGGACCTTTGGTTAATCCTAATCCAAATATCTTTCCTCCTGTGAAAGCTATCATGAGGTCAATAAATAGACCATATGTTAAAGCTTCATAAATGAAGAACATAGGTTCTCCACTGAATCCGTAATGGAAGAGGCTAGATAGAAGGTCAAATAAAAATAGGGATATCATTCCTACGCCAACTTTTCTAACTAATCCCGCTACGATAAATATTATGAATATCCTTCCCCAAAACGGTATTTGAATGAAATTTGTAAGTCCTGATGGTATTGCTCCTCCTGCTACCGCACCTATAATGAATTGCCAAATGTAAGCAGCTGCTGCTCCTATTCCAATGTATACCCAGTCAATAGTTTTGAATGCTTTTAATCCACCTGTTCTTTTACCAAAGTATATGACCACAGCTAGGGCTATGACAAAGTAGGCAGCTACTATTGGTAGTGAAATTTCTCCCGGTTTGTCGGTGTAAAATCCTATTCCATTAAAACTCATTTTAATCGATTATACATATATAATAATAAAAATAAAAATAAACTCTTCCTTTATAATAAATATAACTAATTATAAGCTATACATGACTATTTAGAATATATGTGATTCTGAATGTGAATTTTTCCTATTCTCATCTGTCATATTAAAAAATATTTATTTTTGATTATAATATTATCAAATTAATGGAAACAAAATAGTTTGTGTGAAGATTGTGAAGATGTTGGTTTTAGAAATGATATTTTCCATATGTTTGAAGTAGTACTTGATGTTGTTATCGCTTCCCTCTACTTCTGTTTCTCTAAAATAAATCATCAGAGCGCGTTTATGTTTTACGTTTTTATTACTTTTCCTAATCCTAATTGCTGAACAGCTTCATGACAGCTCATGTATGAGAAGTAAACTATAAACACTGATTATTATAGAGAGTTAAGTTTGTATTAAAGAGTCCACATTATGATATTACATCAGACTACAATACCTGAGTGGAATAAATTAAGAACAAAGAAAGGTTAGAAATCTTTTTGCCACAAAGCTTCTTCTACATGCCTTTAAAGGCTAGGCTTTCATTAGTTGTAACAAAATGTTAATATATGAATTTTACTTCTGGTTATATGAGAAATCCAATAGTTTTTGGTATTACTGCCCTTATTAGGAGTTGCTAAACAAGGTTAAACTAAAAGGATAAGTTTCCTTAACATATTTAGCATTTTTAATCGTTTTTTGTTATCTAAAGTCGAGTAGGTTTCCCATAATCCTTCAATGTTTACCTCTTTTTGACGTGTGGTGAGTCAGTACTTCTCACTTGGTTTGAGGTAGATTTTTAAGCTCCCAATAAGCCTTGTCGAAGGCTTTATTCACTATGTCAATGTATTCATTTAATTTACTTATCTTCATTACCTTTATACTTACAAGGAATATGTTAGTAACTCCGTTTTTACTGTAAAATATAACATCAGGAACCAATGAGTTTTCCTTCTTAAACTCGTCCTCTAATATTCCACTTACTCTCTCCAACAACTGATTAGCAGAAACGTCAGCGCTTACTGTTAATTGATATGGATAAGTTAGCACTCCACCATCCTCAAGTTTAGTGAATACGGTATTACCTAGAAAAGCTGAGTTTGGTACTTTAACAAGGTTGCCTGTGTTAGTCCTGACCTCAGTGAAAAGTATACTTACACGTTCCACTTCACCAATGATTGGTGGAGACCATATCCATGATTCTAATATGACCGAGTCACCAGGTCTAACAGTCCTTGAGGACGTAACCAATATACCTGATAATACATTTGATGCAACAGTTTGAGCAGCCAATCCTATCGCCACACCGCCTACTGCACCACCAATTGCTGCACCAGTCAAGTTTACCCCTAATGCTGAAAGTATAGCTAAAATTAGTAACGTATATAAAATTAAATCCACAATAAGTGATATGGAGCGTAATCCTGTTTTGTCTGTTTTTGAAAATATATAGCCCTCAATTACGTACTTTATTATCCTTATAATGATATATCCTCCGATTCCAACTAAGGCTGCATCTACACCAAGTTCAATATCTCTTGCATATGGTGCTAAGGTTTGGTTTTGCGCAACAAATCCTGAAATTACTACATGTAGAATATATACCACAAAACCAACTACCAATAATATTATTATGGCTCTTATAAGGGTTTTAGCAGGGTTCATGGATACATCATTTGTATTTAAAGGATTTATTTTTTATTCAGTTAGAAAATATTAGATTAATTAGAGCATCTATGAGAACTTTGGTCTAAAATTTATTCGATGTGGAAGCATTAATATAAGCGTTTTATAAAATTTTTCTACATATTAAACGACTATATTAACTTTATAACCTATAAACATTGTGAAATTTGTTGATAGATTCATGATAATATTTAAACAAATATTTGTATTTTTTATTAATATAATTTATAAGCAAGAAAGTTCAATTTACACTGGGAAAATAAATGAATGAGAAGTTACATAAGTTAATGCGACTAAAGGGTGCATTAGTAGCAGGTCATTATGCTAATGATGGAAAATTAATTGAGTATGAAGGACAGTTACCTAAGGAACTAGCGGAAATGGTGGCTAAAATGGTAGCTGCAAATACGTTAATGGGGACAGTAGAAGCTGAGTCCTTCAGTAAAATATCTGGAATGAAGTGGACTCCTTTTTTAGGATGGGCTGTAGCTGCAGGGGAGTATGCAGTATGTGTGATGGGGAATTACGGAGTGTTTGTAAAGCTTGTGGAAGCAGATTTCAATGAAATATTCAAAACACTAAGAGAAGTAGCTGGTGTATAATAATTTTGTTTCACCGTAAGATAAAAATTTTTTACGTCTAATTTTTTAGAATTAATGCGTGTTCTGAAATGACACAATAATTCTAGTAAGGAATAGATTTAATGGATTAAGTTAGCTTATATTGGAGAAAAACAATATGTGTCTTTAGAGAGACATAATATTTTATATATTGCGCCAACTCAGCATATTATCATTAATAGGTTCAAATCTCACCCAAAATTGCAATGATATGAAAAGAAGCAAAGATTTTATGATAAAATCTCTAGCCTTAAGACTTTCAACAAGTGTAGATCTAGTATCATCAGAAATTAACGTTTACTCCTCCTCCACCAATATTGATTCCTCCCTGTTGACCAGCGGGTAAATATGGTCTTAAGGCATGAGCTAGTTGCTCTACCGTTAATGTATGTAACCACACTCTACCTGGTCCTGTAATTGTGACAAAGAATAATCCCTCATGAGAAAAGAATATTGATCTAAGACCTCCAACCAGTTGTACCGAGTAATTCATTCCCTCTTGGAATGCCATCAGATGAGACGCCTCAACCTGGATGGTCTCCCCTGGAGCGAGATCTTTCACATATAATCCTCCGTATGCGTGGAGGAAAATGTTACCATATCCTTTAAACCTAGCAAGGAATAACCCCTCACCACCTAATATACCAGTGGTTAATTTAGCCATAGTTGCATCATATTCAACTGTATTCTCTGCTCCTAAGAAGGAATGGGCTTCCGCCAGTATTGAACCTTGAATCTGAACTGGAACTATTTTACCTGGAAATATTCCAGATAACATAACTTCTCCTGGTCCATAAAACTCAGTTACAAAAAATGAACCTCCTGTCAATGCTCTCTTTATTCCACTGAGGATACCCCCTCTCATTTTCGTCTGCAAATTCACCGTAGAGCTTTTCATTATCATATGACCAGCATCTGCATAAAAGCCTTCTCCTTGTGCTAGTTCAACTTTCAAATATTGCAGATCGTCACCTAGTATTTGATATTGTGGCATGAGGGTTAATCTATCTATTCAAGATAAAAAAGCTTTCTATATTTTTATACGATATGTGAATAAAACCTGTGGCACATAATGAAACTCAAATTATATGAACTATAGTATTATTATTACTTCAAACTGATTAGAATTTTATATTTTTCATTAACTCGATAGGATTAAAATTTATAAACTTTCGAACTAATAGTTAATTAGGCAACTATGGACTTACTACCAATTTTTGTGATCATCGCATCAGTTATGACTGCAGTGTCAATCTACCTTATATATCTCGTAAAAAAGGGTATAAACGGAATAGGATTCCTTCTTGTACTTTACCTAAGCGGGAGTATGCTCATAATGTTTATTTCCTTATCTATTGCTTTGTCTAATACCAGACTAACCACAGAAATCTTAGCCTTAGCGGTTAACACAGCTTACATGATTGTGGGTCTACTGAGCATATTACTTCTTGGAGCCAGTAGACGCAAAATGGAGAGTAGGAAGTGGTATACTGTCATACTCTTTTCCTTTTTAATGACTATATCTGAGGCACTCATGGGAGAGAGTTTTTACTCAATTTTAACCAAGAGCATAGGTAATCCGTTAATAGGGACAGAAAACTATTGGTTTTACGCAGTAATGCTGGCAGAAATGGCTTTCACACTAATTTATTCATTTAATGGTTTAACTCGACAGATAAGAAATTACTTGCTTATAACACTCCCCATCATGGTGGTCTCTCCTGTAATCTTACCAACCTTCTCAATATGGCTTAGTTCACTTCTCATGATCGTTGCCACAATTATAATATACGACACCCTGTATCGAAACAGATTAAAGAAAACTCAAGAGACGTTTACATCACTTGAGTTAATGCTTATATTCACTTTGATGATGGCTGGAATATTCACCTATTACATGACAAGCTCTTGGTACCTTTACGATGTGTCTATGATCCTTGGAATGACTTGGTTTATCTACAGGGCTATACAGGGACCAAGCTCCATTAAGGGTAACTATTTGAGAGATTCAAGGTGGACCTTCGCATTCATTCTAATAACCTTCATAATGGAGTGGTTTATGGGAGCGGTATTAGACTTTGCCAGTGGTTACTTCTCTCCAGGGGTAGAGGGCTTTATAAGTTCTTTATCACTAGGTTTTGTAAATCCTTTATCGTATTTTGGTGCTGGTGCATTATTTGACTTTCTCTCCGTATTTGGTTCCGTAACTGGTTCTGTTTGGTTTCTTATCATGATGGGTTTAGAGATGGGAACACTAGCTATATTCAGAATTAAAGAGGTTAGGTTGAGAGAGAATAAAATCAGATTAGCTCTGATGGTTTCAGCCTTTGCCATCTATGCTGTATATATTCCATCATTTTCCCCATTAGCCTCAAAAATCCCTTACATACCCTATATGTGGAGCATGGGGTTGGGTACTTTAGGACCTGTATCAACAGACTACCTGCTCTCAGGAATTGTGGGGACTTATGTGCTTTCCGCTGTTCTATCATTTCTCTTTGGATCAAGACAGATATGTTCAGTGACTTGCACTGCCCCTACAATGTACCAAGGTACATTCTACAATTCTCTTAAGGTTTATAATAGGACTTCCAGTCTTGCTAGGAAAACGCTATCAAGTAAGTTGAGACCATGGTATAAGGTCATTGCCATAACAATATGGTCTTCCCTTTTAGCCTTTGCTGTGATTTCTTATTTTGATCAAAAAGGCATACTGAACATAACTATTTTTGGAAATGATCCGACAATGTTCCTATATTCGTTCTACTTTAACTTCCTATGGTATGTGGTCTTTATATCCATTCCCTTCTCAGGTAACTACGCATGTGTAACCCAGGGTTGGTGCTCATGGGGTACTTTTAATCAGTTCTTTGGTGGTCTTGGACTATTTAGGCTTAAGGTGAAGGATCCAGAACTTTGTGTAAAATGTGAGACAAAAGCTTGCAGTTATGCATGTCCTGTTGGAAACACTGACTTACCTGGTAACTTTATTAAAAGGGGAGAGTTCAAGTCCTCACGTTGTATAGGTGTAGGAGATTGCGCTGAGGCATGTCCATATGATAATATAGTGTTTTATGATGTGAGGAGCTGGCTTAAAGAGAAAATTAAAGGGAATAAGATATAGCCTTTACACATTTTTTTCTTATTTGGAAAAGTTTTTTAATATATACGGTCAAATATAAGTAGATAAACATGGGATTATTTAAGAAGGAGAAAGTTTATAAGGGAAATACCGATATCCAAAAAGTAGCTACCAAGTTTTCAGATTATCTCAAATCTGATAAATGGAAAGTCCAATCAAGAGTTGAGGGAAATAAGGTCGTAATTCAAGCTCAAAAGGGAGGAATACTCAGGGACATTGTTGCAGCAGACCGTGCTTTAACTTTTGTAATGGAAAAAGTACCCGAGGGTATGAAGGTGACAGTTGGAGTTGGTAAATGGATACAGAATTTAGCAGTTACTGCAATAGAGACATTACTTCTCTCGGAGCTTTTCCTAGCGGTCGATGTTCCTGAAATGTTATGGAATTCGCATGTGGAAAATGAGTTACTTAAGAGATTAGACGATATCATACAGTCCTCCTAAGCTTTTGAAATAAGTCTGTATATTTTTTATCTACTCTTCTATCTTTTTCGTCGTCACTCTTTGATGAAATTTAAATCACTAGATCTAATACTCACTTAAACTCCCTTTTTCCCTAGCCTTCCTAAAAGCATAATTATAGGACAAGACACCTAATGGAATAACGATGATGTCAAATATGAGAAGTATCTCTACAACGTTCAGCATATTAGTTACTGGTGTATTCTGCAACATGCTACCTCTTAATCCCTCCAGAGCCCACGTAAGAGGTATACCATAACTGATGTACCTGACCACGATTGGTAGTGCTGTTACAGGGAAAACAGTTCCACCTAGCAGATTGGTAAATGTGTTAAAGAACAACGATATTGGATTTCCTTGTTTTGTTATCATTGTCACTGCCCCAGCTATCATCCCTATCCCAAGTGTTGAAACTATTAGTAGAAATAGAATGATGATTGTGCTTATGATGTTTATATGGTAGTTTGCTCCCAAGACATATCCTATTGCTAAAATGACCACAGAATTCACAGTATTCAAAAGTAATCCCCATAACGCTGAGTAGAGCAAAAAACCTAAGGTACCTGTCCTTGATATCACGTAATACTCAATTGTTCCATATAACTGTTCGTTTCTAAGTCTTTGGCTTATGGTAGATATAACAGATGATACATAACCTTGGAAAGCCAATCCTACGGTGAAGAAGGCTACATAGTTCTTGACCCCAATTTCAGTAACCAAAGTGTTTCCTAAGGACGTACCAACGAAGTAATACGTGAAGACTGGCAGAACCCACCCTAAGACTGTCAAGATTGTCTGAGTCCTATAAGATACCCAAACCTTAAAACCTCTCAAGTATAGGAAAGAGTATATTTTTCCACTTATTCCCAACCTCTCCACCTCCCACCTCTCTTGACAGCCTCAAACCTAGCCGAGTCCTCCACATCACCTATTAAATAGACATACACGTCCTCTAATGAAGGTTCTTCCTCCTTAATCACTCTGTAGTCCCTTAATTCCTCCAATTCCCTCTCCGGTACCCTTAAAATGTAGTAATTACTTCCGGTCTCTACAATGTATTTACCTAAAGAGGAGGGATATTCGTTTACCTCAACCTCACAAACCTTTCCTATATAACTCTTTAATGATTCCCTATCTCCCTCTACCAACACTCTGCCCTTCTTTAGAAGTACCGTCTTTTCAGAGAGTTCCTCTATATCTTTCATATAATGAGAGGTTAGGAGTATTGTCTTTTCTTTGCCTATCCTTCTCACTAGGTCTCTAAACATTCTAGCCGATAACGGGTCAAGCCCTAATGTGGGTTCGTCAAGTAACAATACAGGAGGGTCGGTTATCAAAGCTCTAGCTAGAGCCAATTTTCTCTGCATTCCTGTACTAAATTTCATATAAGGTAAGTTAGCCCACTCAGAAAGACCAACTAGCTCCAACATCTCAATTGCCCTTCGTCTGGCATCTGATAATGATAGGTTTTGTAAGCTAGCGAAAAAGATCAAGTTCTCTAGAGCGGTCAGCCTATAATAGAAGAGCCTTTCGCTGACAGTCATTAAGCCAATAGATTCCCTGACTTTTTTCTCCTCCTTTACTACACTATATCCATTTACTAATGCATCTCCACTGGAAGGTATTATAAGGGTAGAAAGTATCTTAATTAGGGTAGTCTTACCAGCCCCATTAGGTCCTACTAATGCTCCGATACTTTTATTCTCGATTTTAAAACTCACGTTGTCCAAGGCGTTAATTATTCTGCCCTTAAACCTGAATGATTTCGATATATTAAATACTTCTATCATTAATTAATGAATGGACAATTTATACAATTAAACTTTTCCACGAAATTTTTTGCAAAAATATCGCTGAACCTTCATATTTTCAATTATACTGAATACTTTTCCACAAAAATTGATCGTTATAATTAAAAAATAGTTAACTTGTATTATGGTTATATTTTCTACGTCATATCATTTACATATGTTTAGTTAATCTCTTAGCTTCTTTGAACCCATACAGGATACTACTAATTCCTATTACTCCCACAACGGACATCACTAGTAAAAATCCTATATTTATCGCATCAAGGTTAGGTATCGGATTGCCTGTGGATATAGCAAAATTATCAATAGCAGGTAAAGCAATTATTAGGAGACCGACTATAAGAAATACTAGGCCACCATAATACAGGACTCTTCCGGCACTTTTCCTAGCAATAAATGTTATCTGCTCTTTAGTCATTTTCCTTACTCGTAATATACTACCGAATATCATACCAAATATTATCTGCATCATCATTGTACCTATACCAAAGAACATGCCGGGTAATGGAGCATAGATTACTGAAGGCAGCTGTGGAGCTAGTACAAAGGTGATTATAGTTGCATATGCGCCGAATCCGAAGCCCGCAATTAAACCGTGCACAATTGTCATCTTAAGTGGTACATCATTTACTTTCCCTACTTCTTCAGTGTGTTGCTTACTGCTAAATAGAGCGTCAATGGGTAAGTGTAAATATTTTCCCTTCAATATATATGAACCTGCTATAGCCATAACAATCCCCACAATGGCATATACTGGACCGTCTAAATTGTATTGATTATATATTGCTGCTAACCCTAGGAATCCTATAGTAGTTAAAAATGCCCTCTGAATCGTAAAGCCTAATGAGAAGAGAAAACCTGCCTTCATTCCTCCCTTAGTGCTGTATTTACCTATAGCGTAACTAAAGGTTATAGGCCATGTATGTTCATCTGGCGTGATACCATGTAGCATACCTAGTATCAATGATATGAGTATTATTTCTCCAACGGAAAGATTATCTGGTGGGTTTAACAACGTACTTAGGCTTAACATTTTTTACTCCTATTATTTGGGATACCCTAAAAATATTTAAAGTTATTCTCAACGTAATTGAGTTCTAGTATGTCTTCAAAAATATTTGTTAGGGTTTAAAAGTAATTTTGTTGAAAGATGCTCTATTCAATAAACATATTTATATCTATTTTTTTATACATCTTGTAAAGGTAGAATATCTCTAAGAATATTATAATTGTTTCAAGAATTTCCAGCAATACGAGAGAATATATGTAATTCATAAAGACTAAGTAGAACACAATGGAAATTGTGAATGTTAAGATCAAAGTAATCATAGAATAATTAAGAGCTGTATAACACAATTTCGCCCTTTTTGAGGCATTCTCTATCTCTATAATGTTGTTGACCTTTTGCCTTGTATCGTCTAATTCCCTTTTTATAGGATCCAATCTTTTTATAGTGGTCTCATATATTTCTTTCCACTGTCTTCCCTTTAGACTAGTTATATAAGTTAAAATCTCCTCCAATAGGTTGTTAACCTCACTATTGCTCATTAGTTTAGACAAGGATATTAGAAAATCTAAAGTTCTTTTTATCATCGCTTCACTTTCTTTCTTCTCTATTTCATTCATATATTTTTTCATTGAGAGCCTAAAGAAGTAATATGACAATAACGCTAACATATAGGATACAATTAATACTACAGTTATCTGAAAAGTAATCATCTCTATTTATTTCCCCTTACTTCTATCTTCCTTAACTCTATCTAAGAGGTCAACAATATCTGGTTTAATCTTATCTAACTGTTCTAGCAAGTCTAGGTATCTTTTCGATTTTTCTAACACGTTTCTCCCTTTTGGAGCTAAGATGTACTCTCTGGTACTTGGTTCAAAATAGATAAGACCACTCTCCTCCAGTACCTTCATATATTTGTAAAATGGACGAGAACTCAGATTAGTAACATACAACAACTTTGTCTTCCTGACACCAGATCTACACCCTTCTAATATGCTGATAACTATTTGAATTGAACTCCTTTTCTTTTTCCGCATACCGACATCTCTTTGTCCCTATAGTCTCGTCGTCTACCATAATAAAGTTTTGTATAACATTTAATTTAGTGACACATGATTCTCCAATCTATTAATTAACTAATTATATAGTTTATATACTATCTCATTTTTGTGACAGTTAGATTGAAAAAGATTTAAATTCAAATAGAATATAAAAGAATTTAGAAAAAATTTTTCTCTTGATTTATACTTTACTTTCTCCATGGTAAAGATATACTATGTTATCATGAGTTATATAGTAATCATTATCGAATTTTACAGCCTTCTCGTTATACTGTTTAATAAGTTTCAAGAAATCTTCAGCCTTGTTCACCTCTATCACTGAAACATTCATGGGTGGTTTTGAACCACTAATTGAGTTCTTATTTATTACATTCTGTATATTTAATGATAACCTAATAAACAATATTGAAAGAGCAATAATTACCAGAAATGCTGCACCATAAAAATACGAGTAATTATAGCCCGTTTTTTCCTCAACTGAAATCTCCTTGTAAAAACTACCTGATGCAAATGAATCATTATTATAATTAACCGAGATATTATACGTACCGTTCTGTATAGTTAATGAATCCCTAAAGTTTAAGGGAACGTTACCTGACGGGTACATGATTACAGCATTAACACTTACATTTAGACGTATGGAGTAGTAATTTATAGGAATCCTTAACTGTTTATCTATCTGGTAGAATAAGTTCTCTATATAAGTAAAATTCGGAGTGAATGAGAAGAAATGCGAGGTAAGATTTCCTCTATATACAGTCCCTAACGGCTTAGACCATAATGGAGTAACTATCGTCTCATTTACTGTGAAATTTCCTGTATACGAGTTCGCTGTAGTTTCAAAGTAACCATTAACTACAAGACTTTTTGTCAACGAACTAAACATACTGTTCGTGTTGATCTCAGTCTTATTGTTAAAAAGTATAGAATTGTTTATATAAAATGTTGTCTGGTATTTAGTGTCAGCTAGATAGGAACCTACTCCAACTCTCTGGGGAAAATAAACCGTAGAGTTAGAGAGAACTCCCAGGTATATTAGTGCAGACGCAGAGGCTAATAACGCTATTACTAAACTTATTTTTAAAACGATTATAAGCTTAATATTCCAACATCTCCTTGTGAGTAGTATATTATAACTTGAATATTCACTACACGATTCGAATTTGTGTAAAACTCCAACAAATTCGAACTATATATGGGCGGAGTGATTATGATGTTAACCGAACTCCCATTACTAAATGGCTTACCAATTGTAGATAAATGGTATACATTTCCCAGTATTATTATTTCAATTTCACTAATTGACTGTAAATAACTAGTGTTAATGAACACCTGCACAAAATTCATATCATTAACCTTAACAACTGACGCATAAACCAAATTGGATACGATGTTAACATTATTATTGAAATTAGATATATCAAAGGCTGGGACAAAGGAGCTTAAATACGTTAATGAAATTATGAGTAATATTACAGTAGTTATTAGGACTATTTTTATCACACTCTCACCCTGGAAATTAACAAGGATATTACGGTTAACACAAGAAAGGTATTCAGTATTGAATATAGAAATAGGGACAGTATTGGGCTTACCATATTCATCACTAAGGGAAATAGAGTGGGTATCACATATATCTTCACCAATAACTCATGTAATCCCTGGTTTCCCGCACCTTCTACGGTTAAGTTAATACTCTTTTCTTGACCTGGATACAAGATAAATAACAGTGAAGGAGTTACATTGTAACTTTCGTTTCCATCTCCCTGTAAGTTTACTGTAACTATTTCGGGAATTTCCAGTCTGTTTGTTACGTTAAATACGTAAGACTTCATTTGGTTATATAATAGTACACCTAGATTTACTGAAGAGGATTGGAGTGTTCCCCCGTATAAATATCCTGGCGTTCTGGACACCAAGTAAACTACTGTAGTGCTAGAGGTCTGAGCGCTAGCCATGATCACAAAAACAGAAAACACAAAGATAGATAAGAAAAACACGACAATTTTCAGGTTGACATATTCACTGTTGTTTATTTTTCTTCTCTTTTTACTTTTATTGTTCCTCCTGTCTAAGACAGCAAAGGAAATTCCCAATAACGCCAACATTCCTACAGACGGAATTAAGTTGAGCCTGGCGCTGTTGAGTATTTCCCCTAAGTATGGTATTACCACAGGATTATTATTTATGACTAGGAGTTTGGCGTATATATTGGAAACTGTTACAGGAGGCATGTAGATCTGATCCACGAAGTTATCATTGATTCCCTTGGTTACAAAGGACCCATTTGGTAAGACGTTAATTACCTGATGTATTATATACGGTGGGTAACCTGGTAGTACACCGTAATCTGGATCCTTTATTACAACTACTGAGCCATTAGTTATTTTTCCTGCTACTGGTTCAGGAATTGTTATGGCAACATCTCCAGGTTTCAGGTAAGGAAACATGCTGTAACCGTAAGTAATTGCTACAAAAGTTGGTCTACCCATTAAATTGGTGAAGGTAAGAAATATCGAGAAGATAAGAATAATTAGAGCAAATACCTTTCCTATGATTTTCAATACTTTTAATGAATAAAACGAAAAAATTATATTTGGGGACATTAAAAAACACCTTTACCTTATATTTATATCCCTCTTGTTCACCTGTTTAACTCTGATATCCGTAGAAGTTTAGTGCAGCTGTAAAACTAGAGCCAGACGGTGGTACAGTTCCGTAAGATGGTAATAATATTAACACATATACTACTTCTCCATTACTATTCCCAGAGCCTATTGATGCAGTTGTATTGCCTATTGCAGAGGATACTGAAGATGGCAAGCCGTAACTTCCTAAAACTGTGAATTGCAGACCATTTATCATGACTGTTCCTGGAGTGTTCGTAGGATCAACAGATATTGAATTGTTAGGGAATGAGGTTATGGGATCCATTGTAGAACCATGGGTTCCCAGTACTAGGATTTGGATAGGAGTGTTATTAGTCACATGTTCTAAGGACGCTGCTATATTGATCATTTGATTGTTATTACCTGGGTAGTTAAACTCTACCTCAACTATTGCAAACAGATATGCTGCTGAATAACTGGCTACAACATTAGAATGTGAGTCGTAAAGGAAAGCTGCATAGTCTGCTGTACCTGGACCTATAGCTGGTAATTGAATAGATAATCCACCATTGTTAGAGATTAAGGAAAATTCCAGTGGGTCTATTTGAAGAAGAGCGTTCTCTGAATTTATCCGAACTACACTACCTGTTACGGAGTTGCTCACTACAAATCCTGCCACAAAAGCCTGGTATACTAGCATTGATAATAGTAGAGCTGCTACGGATATCATTGCTACGGTTTTAATGTTTAGATTCATTTTTGTTCAAACCTATTATTGTTTTTTACATATTTAAATAGATAAGTACAAAAAATTGAAATATCATATATTTTTGGTCGATTCTAAATATATTACTATAATTGGATTAAAATATACCTCCACATAAACAAAGATATATATGAAAATGGATATTACGAAATTAATTTTAGTGTAGTTATGAATGATAATTTCCGTCATCAAGTACAAATAATTGATGAACCTCTGTTAAACTGGACTGTTGTAAAGATTTTAACAATAAAGGTAACTAGCTCTCTACATTTTGTCTTAATATTTTAACTTAATGAAATGGACAAGGCTGATTTTCATAGAGGTATATAAAACTCAGCTTCCTAGTTTGAAGTAGTTTCAAAATAAATATTCAAAAGTTATTCCTATCTGATATACAAATACTAGTAATGACTGTTTATAAATTTAGAGAACTTACTCAGTTGAAAGATGGTTCATTTCAGTTTTAGAAGTAGAGTATTTGCCTTAATTATAAGTGTTATTTATAAAAGTTACACAAAAAACTTAATTTGTAAAAATCATAATACCATTGATGATCAAAATGTCTAAGCATAGGAGGAAAATTGAGATAATTTACACAATACTTAAAAAAATTATGGACAGTGAAATTGAAGTGAAAAAGACTCATTTGATGTATTTAGTGGGATTAAACTATGATGTATTCTCCAAATATATATCAAATATGGAAAAATTAGGCTTGATTACGGTGAACAAGGAGGGATATTCGCTTACAGATGGTGGTAGGAGAGAGCTTGAGATGATAGAGAGCTATTTGGAAATAGAAAATAAGCTCAAGAGATGAATGAATAATAAGGATGGGAGAGAACGGATGAGCTTAAGGGAGACTCAAAAGGAGTAGTTCCATCAATCATACTTAGGAAAATTGATGGGTTTAGTCTAAAATATAATTTGTTTTTAAACTTGAGGATAATGGTGCCCAATCTCGTTCTCATTTAGTAGTTTAAGCCTTAAATCGTTAAATGAGTTTGAGATCAAATTTTATTACGAAAATTCCTTGGGTACTAGTCAATGGATCATCAGCAAATGTCTCAACCCTTATCAGATACAAGATTGTTTAGTAACCTCCTTACAAAATCCTTATCTGATTTAGCCTTTTCCACAAGGTTCATGAATAAGCCTGATAAATTTTCGTCGTCAAGTAAAATTGATAGCGAATCTCTGATCACGTTCTCGTCCAAGTAAATCATTTTGACAGTCATCCCACCGTCTATTACGAAATTTACACCAGATATCCATGAGGCTTCCTCGGAAACCAAAAACGAGACTATTGAAGATATGTCCTCAGGTCTCCCAACCCTTCTGGTGAGATGCTGTCTGTGGTCTAGGTTAGTTAACCTGCTCTGCTTTGGAGGATACTGCCAACTACTAGTGTCTATCCATCCAGGGCTAATAGCTATAACCCTTATATTATACTTGCTGAGACTTACAGCTAGAGAGTGGGTTAGGGCTACAATTCCACCCTTGGATGCAGAATAAGGCTCGGTATTTGGTTCGGATTGCAGTGCTCTAGTTGACGCTATGTTTATAATTACCCCTCCAGTTTCCTTATTTCTCTTCATGTAATTTATAACATATTTTGAACATAACCAGGTGCCTGTCAGGTTAGTGTCAATTATTTTTCTCCATTCCTCAAGTGTCTGCTCCTCGATACTTCTCCCACTAAATCCAATCCCTGCATTGTTGATTAACACATCTATCCTACCGTATTTTCTGTAAGATTCATCCATGAGATTTTTCACATCACTTTCCGATGATACGTCAGTTTTCATAAAGAGTGAATCTATATTCTCCTTGCGGAACTGCTCAACTCTGTAAGAACCAGCTTGCTCATCAACATCAGCTATGACCACAGAATAGCCTCTCTTACCCAGTGTATAGCTTATAGACGCTCCTATACCTCTTGCCCCACCAGTTACAATGGCTACTTTTCCCATATTTTTCCCCATGTAAGTATCCTTAGTTTATCTCATAAAATATTAAAAACTATGTAATCACTGAACTTCTCAGCAGTCTATATGAAATAATCCTTGAAATTTCTAGTTCTTTTTACATAAACCTTAAACCTTTGCTCAGTGAAGATTTAAATGGAATAAGAAGAAGCTAACTTGAACTCTCCACTTGAACTTTTCCTGTCCTTGCCGAAAACCTCTTCAACAAGATCATTTTTCATAAATCTATGAGCTGTAGACTTGGAAAGTAAGTGGAATTCTCGTGATGATGAATATTGAATTGCACCGTATAAGAATGTGTAATTACGTAACGTAAAGTTTTTTATATACAGTTATAATAGGAAAATGATGCCTATAATAACAGTTAGGATTGACGACGAGCTAAAAGAGAAAATGGACGAATTAAGCTATATAAATTGGAGCGAAGTTATAAGGAGAAGTATAATTAGTGTAATAGAGGAAGAGAACAAAAAAAGAAAGAGGAATTTTAGGAAAAAAGACAGTGATAGAATAAAAAGGGCTTCTATTAAAGCAGAGGAATTTTCCGCATATTTAAGTGGAGAGAAGTCTGAAGAAAAAATAAGGGAATGGAGAGATAAGAATTGGCAATTGTAGATGCTTCAGTTGTCATAAAATGGTATGCTAAAGAGGAGTATAGCGATGATGCAAATAGGCTTAAGAGAGCATACTCTGAAGGTCTAGTAGACCTTAAAGCGCCTTGTATTTTACCCTTTGAAGTAATTAATGGGCTGAAATACACGTATAGTTTAGGAGAAGAGGAACTAGTCACGATTTCAAGGATTTTAGATGATTTTCAAATAACCTACTACAGCTTTTCCGATATAGAGGAAATTGTAACCTTCTCAATGAAGTACGGTATAACGATTTATGACTCTGCCTATATAACCCTAGGTAAAACTCTTGGCGAAGAGGTATATACTGCAGATGAGAAGCTGTTGAGGAAGGTTAGAAGTTTGCAATGGGTTAAGCATGTAAGAGATTTCAAAATCTAACATAAGTAGAATTATCTATCGCCCTAAAAGTGAATAATACTCAACTCTCATGATTAGTGGCATAAGACAAACACTGTTTAAGTGATAATTAAAAAGGGAGGGCTTTAAATTGACAACATGACCCGGGTAATGAAAGCCCGGATTAAGTAACACAACATCGAGAGTGAGTATAAATATTTCATTTTATTAATATTATTTTAGGTGAAGAATTAATCCATTTATTAGCATGGTTTGGTCTCGAAAGTTTTATATTTATTCATGATACGTCTATGAACTATGGATAGGGATAGGATTGACATTTATCTACTTATGGTTTCCAGAATTTCAAGAAGTCTCGCCGCTGGGTTCTTATCAGTAATAATAGGCATATATTACCTATACATAGGGCTAAACACTATTCAAGTAGGTATCCTGTTTGCAATAGGAGCATTTGTCAATCCTCTATTCTCTCTCCTTTTCTCCGTAAACGCAGACAGGTACGGAAGGAAACCTTTCCTACTACTTAGTACATCCTTCTTACCAATAAGCCTAGTAATTCTTCTCTTCACAAAATACTTTCCGCTTTTAGCATTATCTGCAGTACTTGGAGGATTTGGAATAGCGGGTGGTTTAATAGGAGGAGGTGTAGGGGCAATAGTTGCACCGATTCAATCTGCCATATTAGCGGAAAAAACTAAAAAGGAAGATTTCACCAAGATATATTCCTTATTTACGACCATCTCCACATATAGCGGTGCCGCAGGGGCACTACTGGCAGGCATAAATGACTATAGGATACTGTTTCTTCTAGGAATCCTATTATCCACGTTATCCTTTATATTTGTTATACCCGTTACCGAGAAAAAATCAAGTGACTTGAAGGAAAAGCCTATTGAGATAAGTACAAATAATAAAAATAGTAAAAATAATGATAATAATAATAACAGAAACAGAGATATCATAAAGAAGTTTACATACACAGGACTTTTTAACGGACTCTCTCAAGGATTAATAGTCCCATTTATACCTATAGTATTTGAGAAGTTCTACAATCTTCCTCAGGCTGAGATTGGCTATATCGTATCCATAGGTGGGATAGTCTCGGCATCTTTAATTTTACTTACGCCCAAACTGAATGAAAGACTAGGTTTTGTTAGACTAATCATATACACAAGACTCGTATCAACGATCTTAACTTTTGTTTTTCCTTTCCTTAGATATGATTTATTAGCTGCGCTAGACTATGCTGTATTCACGTCTTTTAGAGCTATCTCATTACCTGCACAACAGGCATTAATGATGAGTCTAGTTTCTAGCAATAGAAGAGCGACAACTAGTGGAACCAATCAAACTGCAAGGTTATTATCACTAGCCTCATCTACCTTGCTGTCAGGGTTTCTGTTAAGTGTTTCTGTCATACTTCCTTTTACTGCAGCATTCTTTACTAACTCATTGAACCTCTGGTTATACTACAAGTTCTTTTGGAATGTGCCAGAGGCTAGAGAGAAGAAGAGGATTGATAGATTGAACGTAGAATAGATAAAGAAAAAATTACTTGACTTTTTACCATGTTCTGAAAATTGTCCTCAATACGGATATGTAGATGTTGTGGAAGTATATGTTGTAGAAGTGGTTGAGGTAGTACTACTGGAGGTTGAACTACTGGAGGTTGACATAGAACTCGTTGAGGAGCTGGTCGTACTTGAACTACTGGTTAATGTGGGGAGTGTAATTATCCATGGTACTGGTTTGAAGAACGTTAAATTCACCATTATACCATTACCAAGTATTATAGAATCCTTAAGGATATATCCTGGTGGACCCCATGTCCACATTTGTCCGTTATTATCAGGTGTTGATACTATTGTAATGAAACTCTGTGAGGCACTATAGCTGAATGTGACATTACCATTTATGGCGTATGCAAAGGCTATGAATGGTACTTCTCCAGATGGAGAGTTTGGTAAACCATTGGTTGAATAGAACACTACTGAGAAGTTGTAATTAGTTAAGTTTGCTGTGGGAGTATGAATTATAGTACCTGGTTTTATAACCACCATTATATTCCCTGCAGTTATTACTCCTCCTTCCATTCCATTAACCTGATATGAGTATGCGTTTATAGGTGTTAAACCAAAGGCTTTAGTCACTGAAACATTGGAGGGAGTCGGTGGAATAGCTAATGGATTTTGACCTGTTTCGAATATCCAGAGGACAGGTTTAAAGAATTGAGTATTTACCATTACATTATTCCCGTAAATCCACTTGTCTGGGAATTTGTAACTCCCACCCACATAAGCTGTACCATTGAAGCTTCCTCCAAGCCAAGTCCAGCTTGTCCAGGTATTTGATCCATATACAATTGTTATTATTGGTTTGGATACCTTTGAGGAATTTACGAAGGAATAGGCTGGAGATATCTTGCCGTTCAAAGCAAAAGCAAAGGCATATGAAGGTGTATAGTTAAAGAAAGCTAGTGGGGGTGGATAAACTCCCTGAACACTGAATAGTACTAACGAGAAATTATAAACTGATAATAATGTACCATTTGGCAACTCAGCATAAGTACCGGGTTGTACTATGGAGACGATGTTACCTGCCTGGACTATTCCACCTGTAGATGCGTTTACAGTGATTGTACTTTCCTTTATTACCTTAAATATCGGCTGATTTATGTTGTAGAACAATGTGTCCTCTATTGATGGAATTGAATTTACATTCCAATTCTCTTTGACAATTTGCCACATTCCAGCAGTCGAGTTGTACATTAAGTAGGCTGTTAATGATATGTGTAAGTCGTATATACCAGGGAATGTTGGTTCGCCCTGGTTCACAAAACCAATTATAGGCGTTACATTAGCAGTGACAACTGCCATGGTCTCATTTGGAAGTAGTGTTACCTTGATTGAAGGAGGTATAGCAGTTCCATTTGGTAAGAGATTCTGTGAATACTCTACAACGAATATGAAATATTTGTCCCAATTATTGAAGAAATTCTGTATATTTGTTAACCCAGTATAAGTTCCGTTAGATAACCCCTGGGGAAGCACTCCAGAAATATTTAGTACTGCATTGGGACTGAAGTACTGAGAAATTACATTAGGGGCAAACTCTGCACCTAGTCCATTAACCTCTGACAGGACCTCATAAGCCACTTGATTTGCTTGCATTAAATGCTGTGATGGATAGCCGGAAATTACTGCTGATGGTGAGACCTCATTACCTACCCAATTCATTGAGGTTATCTCAGGCACTCCATTTATTATTTGAACTACTAAGGTCACTGATGCATTAAATACCTGAAGGTATATGGGGTCTTGTGTTGGAGCCACAAAGTATTGAACCACTGCCGATATTTGGTATGAAGTATTACTCATTTGGGTTACTTTAGGTAATTCAGTGGTGTAGAAATACACTGTCTCATAATCAGAGAAGAAATTAGAAAGCCATGAGGAGTTGAACGTCTGTAAATTATATGTACCAGGGAATGGTACTCCAGATATGGTTGCGGTGAAGTTTGAGGCTAGATAAGGAGTCACATCTCCTGGAGATTCTATTGCTATACCATCCCACATTTTAAAGACATTGGCAAGTGCACTACCCTCAGTATATTGAGCTGACACCTTTTGTTTCAGTAATGCTGAATACATGTTTTCCAGTGTTGTATAGTTTGACAGTAACTTTTGGTAGTTGGTATAGTTTTCTTCTGCCAATTTCATAAAGTAACTGGCATTAGCTTGAGCTTGGGACAAGGTAGAACTTAGTGATGTATAGGAATTTTGTAGAGATGTGTAGTTTGAACTGACAACACTGTACTCATAAAAACCTACCGCAGCTATGACTAGTAATATTATAGCTACTATGACGAAACCTATTGTTTTTGAGTCAGGCATTTCCCTTCGATACGTGTAAGGTCTCATCTGTTTATAAAGATTTACCCAAATTTAGTTACGTTAGTTTATTATTAGAAGATGAGGAAAAATAAAGAGCCTATCTGAGCTTAAAGGAGCCATAAAGACATAAAAGTTAAAGGGAGGGAATTCAACGTTGTTATAAGCTTAAATAGAGGTCGTAAAGAGACACTCGTTTTTGACATTTAATTTCACTTAGTTTCTCTTTCAAGTTCCACAAGAACTTCTCTAAAAATTACGAACTCTCTGCTTAACCTAAACTTAGCCCCATATCCGTCCCCTTCTTTTACTACTATTTTATTTTCCATTAAGACCTCCAAATGATGAATTATTGTTTTGTAGTTTAGGTTCAATTTTTCAGCTATCTGATTTGCGTTTAGCGAATCAAACTCTAAGAGTTTTACGATTTCCAGTCTAGTTTTACCTCCCCGTGAGGAGAAGAATAAGAATTTCAATATTTTCTTTATCTGCTTTCTCTCCTTATTATTCATTGGTAATTACTAAAATGTTTCCAAACTAATATAATTTCTCAGTAGAAATTGAAAGAGTTTTACACTTTAGCTACGTAATAGTAAAAGAGTATGATGACTGACGTTGAAACTATTGCTATTGCCAGGGAAGGATATACGTATACTGGGTCACGACCATAGCTCCACATACTAAATGCCACAGCATTTATTATACTCTCAAAAAGTAGTAGTACGGATATCAAGAGTAACACGCCAGAGAGCTTTCCATGAAACTCATTTCTCAGAGACTTAAATTCAAGGAAAATTAATGTAGAGAATATGGCAGATACTATAGCAAGAGAAATGTGAATATACCATAATTCAAACATATACAAAGGCTTTGTGCTATGGGTGTTAAAAAGATTTACCCAAATCATGGATTATAATGAAACCCTTATTCTGTCTTTATCTTAAAATACCTGTTATTATCACCTTGCTCAAGATATATTATTTTACTTGACTCCGAGATCATCAGATCTAGGATGTCTTTTGATACTTGATTGGTCTTCCTCATGGATAAGCGCAAAACTCCGATCATGGATTAAGGTAGATCAATAAATGTTCCCCTTAAGTAGAAGGGTAATTTCCTCCACATGTATTTCTCAGCCCATCTAAGTAGATCTAGTTTCCTCTCTGGGATCTTAAGTTTAGAAATTCTCAGTTTACTCCTGAAATACTTCTGACTTCCTCCCCGCCCTAAAGGGCGAGGGTTCCGGGCATTAGGACTCTGTCGAGACCCGCACTTGCCCAGCAGTCGAGAGGATCAGAGAACCCCTCCCATAAAGATTCATTACAGCAATAACATCGCGGTCATTCTCATAACCACATAAAACACACCTAAATTGCCTATACGCATATTCCTTCATTTCACCTTTACATTTCGGACAACGAGTAGAAGTATAAAACGCGGGAACTTTAACAACCTTTAGTCCATGCTTTATCGCTTGCCACTCAATCCAGTATTGAACACGACGATACTGCATTAAATACAATTTATCACGAAACGGTTTAGCTAACTTATCAACGTTCTTAATCATGTTGTTTAAATCCTCAATAAAAACGGCAGACGCGCCATAAGACTTAGCTACCTCAACTACCCATTTTCCTGTTTTCTTTACAAAATCCTCTAGGATCCGTTTGGCTTTCCTATGAAAAGCAAGATACCTCTTGTGTATCCTCTTAACTGTGAAGGTCTTGTTGCCGTACTTTTTCTGAAGTCCTTCAGCCAACGACTTGAAGTGTTTAGCATCATCAAGACGTGTTGATATAATAACATGTTCTTTATCATTACCTACAGTGAGATTCTCCATGTTAACGTCAACAGCAACACCACCAGACGCGGTTGGCGGCTGAATTTGCTTCAGAAAAGTGACTTTAAGAAATGCTTTATCGTTTACTATCTTCAGTCTAGCCTCCCTGATTTCCCAATCCTTATACAAGGCATAGTTTCTAGGATAACCAATAATGGAAAGATCGCCAACAGAAGTTATGTTAACTTTCATTTTGTCTAGGTCAAGTCTATATGACAGACTGGGCGTTAGCCACACTGAGAAGTGCTTAATTTTTGGAAAATTGCCACGTCTAGGGTTTTTCCTCCAGCTATTGTAGATTGTGACAGCGTTCCTATAACAATCTTGAGCAACTTTGGAGGGTAAATTAAACTTTTCTCTCAACTGTTGATAAAGGGCATCATGCACTTGCTTTATAATATTCTTCGCCGGCTTATTCTTCTTTAACCAATCCATTACGAAATTGAGTGCTTTACCATACTGAGAAACTAGGGAGAGTAGTCCGGCTGAGGGGGAGATCCTGAACGTGATTGTAGATTGGATCTCGAATCCCTCATGAGGGCGCATAGAGTTGCGCCCCTTAACCGGACTGCCCATGACAGTATAACTGTAGAAGTATTTTAAAAAATTTGCATCTCATCACAGATGGCTGGTTTTTCCTTCTTCTAAATCTACATCCCCGCCATAAATGGCGAGGCTTTCATCATTTTGTAAATATTGAATTTTACTCTAGTGAATTTACAAATATTCTAGTTCCTGCTAAAGGAGTATATATCGAGAATTGAACACCATCAGCACGACATCAGCTAATTTCCTCGAGAATTTTATGGTAGCTATTATATCCTTTAATGATTCATATGGTGCACCTAACATCATACCTAGAAACACTATTACGCCGTTCTCACGGAGCACTTTTACAGCCTTCACAGAGTTGGGTATTGCAAGTTTCTTATGCGTCTTCTTTAGCGTCTCTTGGCTACCACTCACTATACCCAAAAACGCAACTCTTAAACCTGCATCTGATGTCAGCTTTATTAACTGAGGATTCCTAGCAGTAACGTCAGCCCTCATCTGTGTTATAAAATTTATGGTTAATCTTCTGTCTATCATCTCTCTGAATAGTTTCTCCCTCTGAGACCTATTGGGCCATACTATGAAGATATCGTCAACAAAGAAGATCCAGTTATAACCAAGTTTCCTTATCTCCCCTATATCCCTTAATATTCTAGAGTTAGACTTATTCCTCCACTTATTACCCCAAGTGGGTGTAACAGAAATCACAGGCGTAAGGACATCCTCTAGCTGTCTCCATACATGCTCCATATTGATCCTCATTGAATATATCTAAGACTTAGCTAAGCTTATTACGTCACTAACTGAGAAAGAGTCTGCTTCCATATCAACAACCTTTATGTACCAATTTCCTATAGCTCTAAGGTCGCCTGCTAATTGAAGTAAACCTAATGGTGTCGGCATAAAAACCAAATGACTTATTATAACCACTGCCTGTAGGATTTGTTGGTTTCACCAGTAGGGCTTTCATAAATTTGCGTTTTAATCTCTTAATATCAATACTTAGTTTATGAAAAGTAATATTATAAAAGTTTATAAACGAATCACTATATAGCTACCACTTTTCAATGAAATAGTTTTTATATATGGAGAAAATAACATTTTGAATTAATTGAAAATTCTTCCATTATATACGCTGTTAAAAACCAGTTCTCTGGAATAAGATTTAGAATTAACTTAATGAGAAATCAGAATATATAGCAGAAGTAAAAAACTGTATTATATTTCTACCTTTCTAAACCTAATATATCCTAAAATTAAAGGTACAACTATCCACAATATGCTAGAGAGGCCTACTAAGGGCAATATAACCACACCTGAGGCGTCTGAAATTAAGCCTGCGCCTATAAGTTTGTCTACATAATACTCCCCAAATTGGAATATGCCTAATGGATTAAAGTAGCCTAACATATATTGGGCTTTAACTATACCTAGGTTAGTGTACAATCCCAAAATTGCACCAATTATAGAATATCCTATTGTAAATAATAAAAATAGGAATATCGATATGCCTAAATAACCTCCAGAAGATTTAATAAATGTTGGAAATAGGTAAGTTAAAGAGAAGAAAGCTACGAGACCCACAAATAGTGACAGGGAGATAGGGAGTATAGGAACTAAAGGAATTCTAGCTCCAATAATGAGTTCAATGGTAATTAGAGATACCAACGAGAACACTATGGAAATAATTAGTGCAGTTAAAACCCCAGAAATATACCTGTTAATGAATACATCACGTCTAGTAACGGGTCTGGCTAACAGGAACTTTAATGCGCCTGAATCTCTAGGTTTTGCGAATATGGCATATGACAGGTATAACATCATTATAGGGAATATAAATGAAAATGGCAAAAGTTGTGCGTATGTAGCCGTAATAACATAGTCTGTAACATAACCGTAAGGATAGAATCTAGAGAAGCCAAAAGAACCAGAGGAAGACGGAGTGTTACCTGTATCAGTACTACTACTATTCACTATCTCTACAAATATGTAACTACCATTCGCATTTAGGTTCCCTATATCATAAGTATTTATGTAGCTATTCACCGTACCAATATAAGTTAGTTTAACATAATTAGGTAATGAGGAAATATTAAGCGTCACATTTGATGGCATGGAGTTAATAAATCCCACATATAATTTTAAGTTTGAACCATAAACATTAGATGCTACAATGAGCTCCTTATTTGCTATAACAGCATAACTAGCTACTATTGATGAAGGAGTGGAATAAATTGTCTCACCTGACAGAGGAGAGGTACCACCCTGACCTCTGGTTCCAACGATTAGACTACCTTGACTTTTGGTCTCACTAGAATAGCTAGAATAGGTCGCTGTACCACTAGATAACGCATAATCTGTAGTAGTTACTGAGGATTGCGAAAAGGATATCAAGGTCACAGTTTTACCTCCATAAGTTACATTACATGTTATTGCCCCATTAGGAATCACTGAGGTAATAAATATACCTGAGGAATTGGTGGTAGTTTGGGAAGTTTCATTAACTGGTCTAAGTCCGAGACTGTTGTTAGCTTGAAATACCTCAGCTTCTGAGAAGACGACAACACTTGCTCCAGATATTGGTTTACCAGAATTGTCAAATACATAACCAATCATTTTATCTCCTGAGGTAGTCGCAACAACATTGATATTCCCTAAGTTATTTGTAGAGGATAATGATGATTTTACCAAGTAACCTAGTCCTACAGCTATTAGAACAGATACGATAAGGAGGATAATTACTGAGAGTCTAATAAAAGTCCTCTTAAAATCATACCAGATTGGATTCATCCATTAAACCCAAGTAGAGAATTCGAAACGTATTATTTATATCTTGCTTCGAAAATAATTTAGATGATTAAGTAAACCATAAGGTCGAAAATAACTTTCCCTGCATTTGAATTTACATGAATTCTGACTTAGTTTATTACTATTCATGTGTAAAAAATGAACTGACAATTAATTCATATGATTAATTTATAGTCCTTCTATACCTCACCCTCACTTGCTTGGATCCCTCCATTTTTAACTGGGAAGTCTAAATAGTCTAAATTTTCCCTGAAATACGTATGAAATGTTTTTTATGAACCAGTGTCACGGAGGGAGTAACTTTCAATTATACGAGGGAGACTAACCTGTACTTAGGTTCAGATATAGGTTACCTATGGACTTGGCTTTACTTTTTGGACTCGAAATATAATTAATCTATTATATTAAACTAGTTTTATAATGAATATAATAATTTACGTCAAATAATACTAGATATGTCTGAGAAAGCGGAAATAAAAGCAGGAGAGATTATTGCCAGAATGGATAGGATTCCAATATGGGGTCTGTCTTACATTTTCATAGGAATACTGGGAATAGGCTTCCTCTTCACCTTTTATGATATTTTTGACATAAACGTATCATTCATACAAACAGCAGTGACCATATTTCATGTCTCAAGTCCGTCATCACCACAGATCCCTCTTCTTTTGGGACCAGCAGTACTACTGAATTTGATAGGCTACGTAATAGGTTCATTAATATTATCACCTGTTTCAGATATCATAGGCAGGAGGAGAATGTTGATAATAACAATGATTATCACAGGTTTAGGTAGTCTTTACAATACATTTGTGAATGATTACCTTAACTTCGTAGTGGCTAGAACCATAACAGGCATCGGTGTTGGTGCAGATCTAGCAATAGTAAATACATACATAGGAGAAGTTGCACCTATTAACGGTAGAGCGAAATATACAAGTCTAGTGTTTTTGTTCTCAACCCTAGGTGCCACGTTGGGTATATGGTTAGGATTATTACTGACGACCCCTCCTGCTTCTTTTCCATTAGGTCTTCCATTCGCATTAGGCTTATCCGGCTTCTTTGCTGTAAATGGTTGGAGAGTAATGTATGGTATTGGTGCATTACTTGCGTTGGTAGGACTACTACTAAGGTTTAGTTTACCTGAATCACCTAGGTGGTTGATCTCCCATAATAGGATAAGTGAGGCAGAGAAGATTGTAAACATGATGGAGGATAAAGCTACGAAGAAACTCAAACAATTACCTTCCCTTCCGAAGGTTATAACTCCGTATTTGTCCGAAAGGCTCTCGTATGCTGATGCTTTGAAAACAATCTTCTCAAACTCCCAGTACGTAAAACGTTTTGTAATCCTATTTACAATGTGGTTGTTCGGTTACATGACAGTGTATACACTTGCAGCTGGGCTTACTTCTGTTCTAGCCTCTCTTGGTTACCCACCACCAGAAGCAGGTATAATAGCAGCAATTGGAAGTATTGGGTTTATACTAGTCCCCTTGACTACCTTCGCTGTTGGAGATAGATTGGAGAGGAAAGTATGGACGGCAATATCTGTAATCTTCACCTTCTTAGGAGGGCTTTTAATAGCACTAGCAGGAACAGACGTGGTCGTATCATTTATTGGGTCAATAATACTCTTCTATGGATTTAACCTATGGGTACCAATATCATATGCGTGGACTGCTGAGAGTTTTCCAACGAGGGCTAGGAGTACAGGGTTTGCATTATGCGATGGGATAGGACATGTAGGAGGAGGGATAGGACTGATAATTATAGCCTCTTTCATAAGCTCCCTTCTGTCCTCTGGAGTGACAACTGGTTTAGCTGTTGAAGTGTTCGTGATAATAGGAGTATTCCAACTCATATCAACTTTAATTGCAATACTATCTGGACATAAGACGGCAAACAAAAGATTAGATGAGATATCTCCCTAGTAGAGTTAAATATGTTCTAAAACGAATATCGCAGTATTTTTCTTATTTTTCTATCTTGAACTTTTAAATAATACATTACTGACAGGAAAAGCCAATAGTGACAACTTTTCCTCACTTAATGCTATAAACCTTTAAGTAATTTATTTAGTCATGAAATTAACCTTAATTGGTAAAATATTTGATGGCGAGAAGGTCATCCCTAAGGGAACTGTAATAGTAGAGAATGATAAGATAACGGATGTAATTGAAGGTGAGGAAAATAGTAGGGCAAGCTCAAAAACAATCTACGCTGATTTCATCATGCCAGGGTTAATTGATGCCCATTTACACTTCTTTGGAGTGGAAGAGGATAATGTCCTCTCTTGGAATATAGTCAATGAGATAGATGTAGCCATAAGGAGCACTAGGGATATGGAAACGCTTTTAAGATCAGGTTTTACTACCGTGAGAGATCTGGGAAGTAAGGTTGCTGTAAGACTTGACAGATTGCAAAGGAGAGGAGAGATAATAGGACCAAGGATAATTGCTTCAGGATACTCATTGGCAATAACAGGTGGTAATGATGACCCCAAGGAACTTCCCCTAGACTTCGCACAATCAATCTCTTACTCCTTTTACTGTGATTCACCGTACGAATGTAGGAAAGCAGTTAGAAAGGCAATAAGGCAGGGGGCAACTGTGATAAAAGTCTACTCTTCAGGAGCATTCTCCCAGGGAGGCAGAATATTACCTGGTTTTGCTTTAGATGAATTGAAGGCTATAGTGGAAGAGTCCCATAGAGCTGGTCTAATGGTAGCTTCCCATGCCTATGGAAAGGACGCATTAATGAACTCGATTATGGCTGGAGTAGATACAATAGAACATGGTTTAGGTTTAGATGAGGAGACAGCTCAGATGATTAAGGAAAGAGGCATATGTTATATCCCGACATTAGCTACTTACCAGATACCCTTTGAATCAGTAAATCCAGAGGCTAAGATATATAGGGAAGAGATGATTAGGAGACACTTTAATGAGGACATGAAGATAGCTGTCGAACATGGGTTAAAGATAGCCACAGGTACTGATTATGTTGGCTCCAAGAAGAGACCCCATGGTCAGAATTACATAGAGGCTCTGTTACTCTCTAGGTACATGAGCAATATAGATGCACTTAGAGCCTCAACAAGTATAGCCAGTGAATGTTTAGGGTTAAGGAATGTGGGGTATATAAAAGCTGGTTTCAAGGCAGATCTAATTGCAGTGAGAGGAGACCCATTAGCTAGCTTAGAGGAATTATCTCCATCTCATATAATGTATGTAATTAAAGACGGTAAAATATATAGAGGCTATGGAAACTACAGTGAGGAATAGTATTTTAGCTTAGTAGAAAATTTCGTCTTTAATATCTGAGTGTGGGGATAATGCACTTTTTTAGAAATGATTGGTAAACTACGACCAATTGAGGGTTTTTAGTTTTTATGGCATAATCTTTGACGACGTAGACCTAAATATAGATGGTGATGGGAGAGTGACAAAGAATCGACAAACCTCGCCTTTTAAGGCGGGGTGAGGTTTTTATAGTATCGTTAAGATGTTAAATTTGGTTAAAATGACGCGTGAGGAAACCCATGGAAATGGGTATACCAGTTCAATTAAGTGTCCTCATGCTGAAAAACAATATTCCTGAGTCTCAAGGAGGGTGGAATGAGGGTTCCACCACGGGTTCCTCCACCAGAGGGATAGGGGTAAAGTGGCTGAAGACCCAGCCTTTGGTCTACCGCTGGATGAGTGGAGTGGGGTGGGTGATACTCACTAGTTATGAGACGATGAGGGTGAAGGCGGTAAATCATAAACCTGTGAACCGCTCTAAAGGAACCCTTTAGGGCTGGGAGTGGGTCAGCTAGAGTATAAGACGTTACCAGCCAAACCTAATTTTAGGTATAGGACTAGCACCAGGAAGAACTAAAATCACTCCTGAGAAAATTGCTATAAATTACAAGTACTCCAGGATACCTGATAATATGGGAGTCATATATAAGGGACAGAGAATTGACATGAATGAACATGACGGGATATTTTCTAATTTGCCTGTTGAAGAATTGGTTGAATACTTGAAATCTAAGAACGTTCCCTCAGAGATAAGCCTCACTGCTGGATCGTACATTTGTAATATGACCATGTTCCTCATACTCAGGGAGGCTAAAAGAATTGGTACAAAGGGAGGATTTATACATATACCGTGCCATGAGAGGTGTGCAATAGAATCCAAAAGAGATATGCCGTTTATGAGCTTGGATAAAATAAAAGAGGCTGTTAATCTAGCCATAGAGTTCTACTTAAAAAGTTGAAATTGAGGCTAACAGTAGGAATTTAACAAATATCTTATCCCACGTTAACGTGTTCCACCTCCTTTCTTAAGGCGAGTTTATTTATCTTTCCTGTGCTAGTCAATGGCATATTATCAATAAACACTATCTTATCAGGTAGCCACCACTTATTTATCCTGCCCTTATTCACTGCATCTCTAAGATATTCTAAAATCTCTTTTTGATCAGTCCTTTGACCTGGCTTCAGTTTCACTACTGCCACAGGTCTTTCTCCCCATTTCTGGTCTGGAAATCCTAATACCGCGACCTGTTCGACAGCGGGGATCTCCGAAATTATGGACTCTAATACACTACTGGGAATCCACTCACCACCGCTCTTTATCACGTCCTTTACCCTATCAACTATCCTTAGACCCCCTTCCTCAGTTATTATCGCTAAATCACCCGTTTTGAACCAACCGTTCTCGTCATAGGCGCTCCGAGTCTCTTCCGGATTATTGTAGTATGAACCTGGTAACCAAGGAGCCCTAACATATAACTCACCCATCTCGTTGTAACTAGCCTCAGTCCCATCTGGTTTAACAACCTTTACCTCAGCAAAGGGGACTGGATGAGTAGTAGTACGTAAATAATCTATATCATCCTTAACTCGGAACTTACCTGGTATAATTGAAATGGATATTGCCAACATATCAGTGCCTCCGTAGATTGTTGAGAACTTTAACCCTGCATCGGATATGGATTTAGCAATGTTATAGGGAATAGTCTGTCCACCTATAAGTGCTTTAACTCCAGGTAACTGTTCTCCTGAAGATAATATCATCTGTATCATAGTGGGGACTGCATTTATCCACGTAACATTTTCCCTTTTGATTAATTGTACTGCTGTCTTTGGGTCAAACTTACCGGTCAAGACGTATTTAGCTCCAAGGTAAGTGGCTATAAATCCAGAGCCCCAAGACCACAAATGATAGAATGGGATAAATGGCATTATGACGTCATGAGAGGAGAGTTTTGCAGGAGAATTGTAAAGACCAAGCTGATGGACTATACTTAGTGCGCCATGAATTACCTTCTCGTGTGTATACATCACAGCCTTTGGCTTACCTGTAGTACCAGAGGTAAACAGAATGGAGTAAGGGTCTCCTCCCTTAACATCATAATTTACCTTTTCCATGGCACCCTTAGAAATGAGGTCTTCATAACTTATTTGACCGTTATTACCATCTAGATAAACAACTTTAGATGAATCAAACACTTTAGATAATGCCTCGAAGTCACGGCTTATGAACAGCCATTCCACGTTGGCGAATTTAATTGTCCAGATTATTTGCTCAGGAGGTAATCTAATGTTAACTGGGTAAATTACACAGCCTAACAGAGCTGAAGCATAGAGTAACTCCACAAATCTGTTGGTGTTCCAGTCTGCAACACCTATGATTGTCCCCTTCTTTATACCAAGATTATGAAGAGAATTAGTAAGTTTCACCACCCTCTCATAAACTTCCTTATATGTATATACCTCGTTCCCATACACGATCTCCACGTTAGGTGTTAGATCTTTAGCTCTTTTCAAGAGTTCAAAAACAGTGAAGTAATTACCCATTGGTCTCAGCCTTCAACTCTACCTTGTCTATCATGAATATTACCTCTCCACTTCTGAGATCCTTAATAGGGTACACTTTTCCCTCCAAGGACCGCATAGCGTAGAGTTTACCAACTGTCCTTAATCTACTGGACCCTAAATTCTCTCCCGCGTGAAGGAGTAGAATAGTTGCAACTGCATTACCTAGGGTATTTAGTAGGTCTTTTGCATAATACTGGGCATCTTCTACCTGCATGTTTAAAATCCCTGAAAGGGACTCATTAATACTCCTTAATGCTAGATCACCAAGATCTCTGTCCTCCTTCAACTGGTTTACTAAATTCTCCATGTCCTTTATGAGTGTCAGATGAGCTTTCTTTTTAACCAACGCCTCAAGCATGTCTAGAGCTTGAATATTACTTGGTCCCTCCCATATGGGTGTAATTAGAGCCTCCCTATGAAGTCGTTCTATGGGAAACTCCCTCAGAAATCCAATACCGCCATGAAGCTCCATAGCCATTTTGGTGACGTAAGCTGACATGTCAGCGGTCATATTCTTGGCTATATGGGTCAATAACCTAGCGTAATTGTAATTTTCATTATAAGGTGGAGTCAACATCCACGACTTCTGAAATTCACTAACTGACTTCAGAGCAAGTGCCATAGTCCCCTCAATATAAACTTCCATATCTAATAGGTCTCTACGTACTAATGGATGTTCAATTAAGGGTTTTCCAAATGCTTTTCTCCTCTGTACATAGTAATAAGCCTCAAGATACGCTTTCCTGGCTAATCCCAGAGCTCCAAATGCATTAGCTATTCTGGACACGGTTAAGGTCTCGACTGTGTAGTATATTCCCTGATTTAACTCTCCTATAGGTTGGGCTTCAGAATCATGAAACTCTACCTCTCCAGTAGGAACACTGATGGTAGCACTTTTTTCCTTTAATCTCCTGATCAAAAAGTTCCTTCTCCCTGAGGAATCAAATTTAGGGACTAAAAAGAGACCTAACCCCTTTGCTCCTGACAGAGCTCCCTTAGGTCTGGCTGTAACTAAAGCGTAATGAGCTAACCCTGCATCACTGGCGAAATATTTGGTGATTCCGTTTAATTTCCAAGTATTTCCCTCCCTATAAGCCTCAACCAGATTAGCGCCTAAGTCACTTCCTCCCTGAACTTCTGTAAACCATGTTGCGCCAAAGAGTATCTTATCGTTCTCACCTATCATTCCGTCTACAAGTGTTCTTTGATAAGCGTCTCCGTACTTGTATAGGGTATAAGCTGTTTGATTTGTTACAGTCAGGATACACGCTATTCCAGGATCTGAGATTAAGTATATTGATGCAAAGTGCTGGAACCAATCCCCTCCCTTATATGGGTAGGAATTAACGTGATACTCTTTTAATAATCTCTCTAAAACTAGCCTTTGCATAGGTGAAATCCAAACCTCATCAACTCTTTGCCCATCTATACTCCACATGACGTGTTTAGGGTGAGCCCCTTTATCTATATAATCTGAAATTTCCAGCAACTCCCCTCCAGCAAATTCACCTAAAGGTGTCAGATCGGGAACCGCTCCTCTAAAGTACTTCAAAAGAAGTTGAAATGGTTTATCAACCGTGAAGTGGTTTTTGCCGTAAGAGTTGGAGAGGTATGAATAAACGTTTTTCCATGAGTCCTCAGACATCATTATACATAATGTACTTTTTGAATATTAAATTTTCCTATATTTGAAATTTATTTTACAAATTCAAGATTGTCTTCAAGTTTCCTTATGTAAAGATAATTAAAATTTTTAATCCTAATTTATCTAGTCCACAAGAAGTGAAAAGTCAGTTATTAGCTGAAGATATTTAATTAGTTAAATATACCTATAAATTAGATCATTATGAAGAAAAACAGACCTCTTCTGAGTGTGTCCATAGGAAACCGAGACTTTGGAAAAGAAAAAAGTGGTGCAACAATCTCGGAATTGACACGAAAAGTATGTGGAACAGAGTGCTATTCTAAATTATTTCCCGCAATGATTATACAACTAAGAAATAAGGACGTGGTAAATACCTTTCGTAATTATATCACAACTTCAACATATATTGGACAATTTCAAGAGGTGAGGTAGAATTAGCATTAAGAATTACGTATTTGCAGGCATTTTAGTAGTTGTGTTGATACTGGTGTCCCTGTTCACTCTACCCCTAGCGATTTTAAACCCTTATTTAGGAGTCTGGGTCACAACAGGAAACACTAAGGAATTAACTTACGTAACCCATATTAAAGGGCTTCAGGGTAACGTTAATATATATGTGGATAGCAATGGTATTGCCCACATTTACGCTGATAACCTTCATGACCTTCTCCTAGCAGAGGGTTATTATGAGGCGAGCCAGCGACTCTTTCAGATGGAGTTTTTCGGTCTACTTGCCATGGGAAACCTGAGCTCATGGGTAGGTAGTAAGGGACTGAGCTCAGACATTGCCATGCATTTGATTGGGATACCTCAGAACGCTAATATGAGCACCAAGTATATAAGGGAAAATTATCCTACCGTTTACTCTTACCTCACAGCCTTCTCTGAAGGTGTAAATGACTACATAAGCTCTCTAAGTTACAGGGATCTACCGCTTGAGTTTAAGTTTTTAGGGGTTCAGCCGTATAACTGGTCACCTATTTACTCATTGGCATTTGGTGAGTACATGGCATGGAGTTTAACGTCTGGGTTTTCAGATGAGCTAGCATCTGCCCTTCTCTACGCATATTTCAACTTCTCAGAGGTCAACGAGATAAATCCCTACTATCCACACTTCATTGATGGTAATCTCACAGTGATGCCCGGTGATGGGACTGTTAACGGTTACAATCTTACAAGTCAGGGGATATCCCCGTCATATCTCTGGTCTTTGGACTGGTATCAATCATGGGCAACAGGCTTAACTAAACAACAACTGATAAGTCTAGTGCCCTTAATGAAATATGCTCTACTTAACATCTCAGACCCTTATGTTGATTTCCCTGCGCCTATTCTAGCAAGCAACTCATGGGTAATTACATCTAACTTCTCATCACAGGGACCTATATTAGCCAATGATCCACATTTACCACTACTTTACCCTTCGGTGTGGATACCTTTACAATTGGTTGGAGGAGGGTTTAATGTTACAGGTTGGGCATTGGTTGGAATCCCTGGAGTACTTATAGGGCACACACCTTACACTGCATGGGGGTTGACAACTCCCGAGGGGAGCTCGTCTAATGCTTATGTTGAAAGGGTTAATGGGACTTACTATTACTTTGACGGTAAATGGTATCCGATGCAGGAGTATAACTACACACTTATGGGAAAGACCTATACCGTTTATTACACTAATAACGGACCATTAGTTGCAAGGGACGGAAATTACGGGATAAGCCTGTATTGGACTGCTATGAAAGAACCGATACTTACTGTTATTGGAATACTTCTGCTAGATAACTCCACTTCCTTTAATGACTTAATAAATGCCGCTAAGTACTGGGTAATACCACCGCAGAACATAGCAATGATAAGTAAAAACCATGCGGGCTACATTGTGGCTGGCTCTTATCCCCTTATAAACGAGACCTTACCCAACGGAAAGACTGTCCTAGTCATTGGTGCAAGAACACCTCTAAATGGAACCACCAGTAAGTTTGAACCAGTAGGTTATGTTCCGTTCAAGTACTTACCCCAAGTGTTTGACCCATCAAGAGGTTATGCCTTCGCTCCAAATCAGCCAACTGCCTGGATAAATTATCCTTATCCATTTATAGGTGGTTATTGGAGTTCTGGAGGAAGGGCAGAGGACATATATCATTATCTTAAATACCAGAAGTCTGTAGACGTGAGCGATATGATGTCATTACAGTCAAATGTGACGGATTATTGGGCTTCTCAACTTACACCACTTTTACTTAAAGCCATAGGTAACGGGAATACGACAATTGAGGCACAAGCAGTACAATACCTCAAATCATGGAACTACACATTCTACCAGGGAGAGGTTGCGCCCACAATATATACGTATATAGTAGCAGAAATGGTAAACATGAGTATGGCTGAGATACTTGACAAGTATGGTCTAGGAATTATAGGTATCTCCGGTATACCTTATGTTGTCCCTGACCTTATCTATATTGCTTTAAATGATCCTACATCCATATGGGTTAACGGTAATTTCAATAACCTTGTTCAAAATGCCTTCGCTAAAGCTATCTCACTACTTCAACAAAAGTTAGGAAGTAATGTAAGTGACTGGACCTGGGGTAAAGTGCACTTTCTTGAGATCTATGATCCATTACAGTTAAGTCAGTTATCCATAGGTCCAATACCCATATTTGGAGATCCTCACACTTTGGCAGTGGGTTCAACCCCATATGTACCAACTGTACCACTACCATATGTTACTGTAGGGTCTTCACTTAGATTTGTCGCATCCATTAACTCCTCTCTATTCTACGGGATATTTCCAGGAGGACCATCAGAGGGAATATTTAATGAGTACAGCCAAAACCAACTACCACTTTGGCTAAGCTTTAGGTATGTGTCATACTCCGGCTATGGTTATACTACTATCGCTAACATAACTTTAGAGGGCGATTGAGATGAAGATTAGATCAATAATTTACATAATTGTATCCATTATATTAGCTTACGTCTTTGAACTATTTGTCCTTTACCCATTTACTGCCATATTAGTTGGTATTCCTTTGGGATTACTGACTAGAAAATACTCAGTTATCGCGGGGTTCCTAGTAGGATTCATAGCCTCACTTTCCCTCTACCTTTTATACCCCCTAGGGAACGTCGTTCAATTGGCAGATAAAGTTGGCGGAATTCTAGGATTAAATGGGGTTATAGTGGTATTACTCTATCCACTGATCTATGGTATAATATCGTTACTAACAGCGTTAATTGTGAATTTGATAATTAAAAAAACCTCTACGTCTAACAAGTAAATGAATCTTTTTTGCACTTAGATCTGAATTTATCTGCAATTGCAAAGCTGTAGTTTTCTGATTACATAAAGAGAATATAGCGTGAGTGACTACACTTTAACGTGACTGAGTGGTCTTAAAAACTTCTTGTTTTTACACACTCCCAAATTTAAGGGAGAGATAATTATTGTCCAATCTTTATGATAGTGGAAGAGGAAGAAGACTTCATAACAAAAATCCGTGATGTAGTCCTTCAAGGTTCATATACTGACTTAAAGAACTGGTCTGATAGAGTAGAGAGCTTATTCCTCAGTTTTTGAAATAGCTCATATGCCTCGTAACCTATCCAATTTGGCGGTAGTAAGTCTTTTGGCAAGTTGGGATCAATGTGTAAAAATTTCCTGTATTCATGAACTAATTTAATTCTGGTTATGAATGCCTCGTTTGGTTTCAAAGAAGATATGTTCTCCATAACCTTGTTCCATTGATTTACAAACTCCTTGTATTTTTCCTCAACCTCTTTTAGGTCCCAACACTTCCTTACCATCTCAAGGGGATTTCCAACAAAGTCCGAAATAAAGAAGAATATGTCAACATTGGTTCTATTATCTTTTAATTCATTAATGAATTTGGTTAGGCTTTCCTCAACTGGGTTTGGTGATATCCATGTCGATTGAGCCAAGTATCCAAAGCCTAACCACTTTAAGGTTTTTCTCATCTCATCTCTGACACTCCTATTTGACTCAGGTATATTGTAAACTACTATTCTCCATTTTCCGTCCCACTCTCCGTTCCTCCTCTCGTAGACTCGCTTCATACCTTCCTGTAACCTATATAACCCAGCTTCAGATAAACTACACCTCCTCCTATCAATCATGTCCACCAGTCCCTTTTGTCTTAAACGGAATAGACCTGCCCTTATTGCCCCCTCTGTGAAACCGAACTCTCTCATTATCTTTATCAAACTCCTTACAGTTATGCTATTTCCGTAGTTTATAATGTAGTCCCCATAAATCGTGAAGAACAACGTTTGAAACTTCATGTTACCCACTTAATGTAACAGAAATTAATTTAGATATCTCTCCTTCAAATGTCATACTTTTTATATTTGATTTAGAAAAACGATATAATGAACAATCTAATGTGAAATCATGTGTGAATATATATACGTTAGAAATATTTGAAACCTTCATAATATCACATTCTTCACAAAGATAAGTAAAAATTTAAATTTTTAGGCATAATAATCAGTAATAACATATGAATATACATCTCCTAGTGGTTGGACAATGATACTTAAGATTTAACTTCACCGGTTCTGAACTTATAACGTTGAATCTTTCCTGTAGCTGTCTTAGGTAATTCATTAACGAACCTAATCTGTTTTGGTATTTTATACGAGGGAAGTTTGCCTTTCAAATACTCCTTTATTACCTCCTCTAATTTTTCATTAGCCTCATATCCCTGCTTAGGTATAACAAAAGCAACCACTTTAGTCAATCCCACCTCATCCCTTATTCCCACAACTGCTGCTTCGAGTACTGCTTCATGGGTAAGTATAATTGACTCCACCTCAATTGGGGAAATCCACATACCCCCTGCTTTGATCATGTCATCAGACCTCCCAACATAGTATAAGTATCCATTATCGTCAAAGTAAAATTTGTCTCCACATCTAAACCAATAACCTTGCATGTTCTTTCTGGTGTCCTCATACTTGTGTAAATAATACATGGCTACACTGTCACCTTTTACATATAAGTCACCTATTTCCCCAGCTTTAACCTCGTTACCATTTTCGTCAACTATTTTAACCTCATAGCCAGGGACTACTTTTCCGGTGCAATTAGGTCTAGATTCTCCAGGAAAGTTTGATATGTATATATGGAGAGCTTCTGTTGAACCTATTCCGTCTAGAATCTCAACACCATACCTCTTCTTCCACTCTTCATAAATTTTTCCAGGTAATGGCTCTCCCGCTGATGCACAAAGCCTTATTGAGCTTAAATCATATTTTTTCCACTCCTCTACGTTAAGTAAAGAGTTGTAAATTGTTGGAACCGCGAAGAATATTGTGGGTCTATATGTCTGAATATAATCAAGGACTCTCTTTGGTTCTACTCTTTCAGGCATTAAGACCACTGATGCACCATTTCCGAAGGCGAAGTACGAGGAGTTTCCTAGCCCGTATGCGAAGAAGAGCTTTGACGCACTAAAAAGCCTATCGTTTTCACTAATTTTCAGAACGTTCTTCACGTACGTGTTCAAAACAACTATTATGTCCTTATGGAGGTGGACAGCACACTTGGGATGCCCTGTACTCCCTGAAGTGTATAGTCCAAATGCAGGTTCGTCTGGGGACGTCTTTGCTGGATCTAAGGCAGTGGATTCGTGGGGGACTATATCCTCATACAACATAACCTTAGCTGGGTGAGGGGAAATATGTAACTGCTCCCTATGCCCTCCTGGCAATATCACAACATACTTCAACTCCTCTGCTTTACCGATTAATTTACTAGCTAACCTGTCCCAAATTTCAGGCTCTACGACTAGGACTTTAGCCTTACTGTCCTCCAAGTAGAATATGTGATCCTCAGGTATTGTAAATGTATTAACTGGAATTGGGAAGGCTCCTATTTTCATTGCGCCATAAAATACTGATATGAAGTATGGCGAGTCATAAGAAATCATGAGGAGTCTCTGTTCTCTATCTAAGAACTTTTTCAGTGCATTACCTGCTCTATTTATTTCATCTATCAACCTCCCATAGGTCCATATCTCGTCTTTGTAGTATATAGCAGGTCTCTCTAACTCGTTACTCCATCTAGAGAAAATAGCCTCTGTTACATTTAAAATTTCCCCATACTTACTGCTCATGCTATTTCCTAAATATATTTTTTATAAATCAGTATTTAAGCATTTTATTCTAAAATTGTTATACGTAAAATTGTCGTACATATCAGACTACTGTTACAATGACAGCAATCAGGAGGAGGAGTTTTGAAAATTAATATATGGGTTCACAGATTATCGTAGAAGAGGAATTTTTTATCTGAATAATCAACACAGGAACTATTGGTCTGTGAGGAGATCATTAACTCCTTTCTTCAAACGTTATGGAGTAATATCGCTGGTGAGATGGTTTATATAAACCTAATTGGATTTCCTAAACTTGCCACTCTTATGACAAGTTTTACCTTAAAGTTGTCAATCAATAACAAAGTTTATATTAAACTTGTCAATATATTAACAATGTGTCGCTCATATCACGAATGGTCTTTCAAAACCCTTGGTGGAGTGATAAGAGCAAAATTTATGAGGACGAAACAGTGAGAAAGGTAGCTAATTCCCCTTATAGAATACCTCCCGTCCGAGGGAACATTCTGTTACTGGGTCCCAGACAGGTAGGCAAGACGACCTTTCTGAAGAATACGATAATGGAGGTTCTAGAGAGCGAGGCTAATCCTAAAAAAGCCCTTTTCTTCTCATGTGATTCTCTGAGGGACATGGAAGACCTAATAGAGCTAATACATGAGTACAGGAATTTAATTAATCCCAACAATGGTTACATCTTCCTTGACGAGATAACCTTTGTAAAGGACTGGAATGTTGGGCTTCTACACTTATTTAATGCTGGATACTTTAGAGACTCAATCGTTTACGTTACTGGATCTACGTCAATGTACTTAATGAAGGAGACACTACCAGGAAGACCACTAAAGAAATTAGTCTTTTACCCACTTAACTTTAGGACTTATTTCAACATATTCTTCCGAAATAAGATTAGCGTAGACAGGATAAACCTGTTCAACCTTAAGGAGAGTTATGAGAAGGCTAAAGACTTGTTACCATACTTACAGGAGTTAAATACTGCGTTATTAAGATACGTTGAAAGAGGAGGCTTCTTAGCCACAAACTTAATCGATAACCCATTAGAGTTATATAGTGTCTATAAAGATGCGACATTAAGCGATTTAGCGAAATTAGGCAGGGATGAGAGAATATTTATTGATGTTATAGGGGAGATAGTTGACTCTCTTGGTAGCAGAATCTCCGAAAACACAATAGCAAAAAAGACCTCAATAGGTTCACACAATACGGTTAAGAGCTACCTTGAGCTGGGTGAAAATTTATTCACTTTCAGAGTGTTCAGGAAAATTGAGAACGGACATTTTAACAATAAATCCTTCAAGAAGGTTTACTTCATTGACCCCTTTATATACAGGGTTATGAAAATGTATACCAAAGGAATCGGTGATATCAGTAGGGATGAGATACCCAGAGTCGTTGAGGGAATAGTAGGTGAACATTTGGCTAGAGAATACGGAGGTGAAGTTGGATATACTTTCATAAAGAGCGGTAAGGAAGTTGACTTTGTGGTAAGAAATCTGGGAGTGGAGGTGAAGTATGGGAGTGCAAACTATAACGACTTAAGGTTAAATGAGGGGTATATATTAAGTCTCGATGATATGGGGATGAGGGACAACAAGGTAATAATGCCCATATCCATCTTTTTATACCTGATATCTTCAGAAAGAGTGTTTTACGAGATGTTTTAAACTTCCGATAGTGATGAACGTTAGAGAGCTTCAACAAAAAGAGGAAAGAGAACAGTTAAAGACTTGGTTAGCCATAAAACCGGACTCCTCAATTAACTTAAAATACATAGACATTTGTTGTCTCTCAAGTGTGAAATGAAGTTGTTTTGGAAGCTAAGGTTTGCACAATGTGAAAATAACTTTAACTATTTGCCCCTGAACACTGGCTTCCTCTTCTCAAAGAATGCCCTTGCACCCTCCTTGGCATCTTCTGAGGCTAACGCCTGATTCTGCATTTCTCTTTCTAGTGCAAAAGCAGTGTACAGAGGTATATCTAAACCTTCATTAACAGCTAACTTTGCAAATCCCACTGCCTTAGCAGGACCACTAGCGACCTTCCTTGCAAAATCCATGGTTTCTGTGTACAACTTCTCTGGTTCCACGAGTCTCTCAACAAGTCCCAACTCATAGGCTTCCTTTGGAGTAAGAGTCTTGCCTGTAGTCATAAGATATATCGCCTTAGACCTACCTATTATCCTAGCTAAAAATTGTGTTCCTCCTTCCCCTGGGATAAGAGCAAGGTTAGAGACCTCTGGCATACCTAATTTAATGTTATCGTCATCTGCAATGAACCTTATATCACAAGCCATTGCTAGTTCCAATCCACCACCCATACAATGCCCATTAATGGAAGCTATGATAAGCTTCCTTGTGGACATCATTCTAAGCATAACTTCCTTGCTGTACTGACTGGAGAGACCAATGTACTCAGGGGATTTGTCTTTTATCTCGTTTATGTCAAACCCAGCAGAGAAAAATCTAGGAGTATTACTCATTATTACTATCACCTTTACATCGTCATCGAACCTGGACTCCACGATTATGTTATCAAGTTCTCTGAGCATTTCCAGGTTATGGGCATTTGCTGGAGGTCTATTTAGCTTCACTATACCTACTCCGTCTTCCACTTCTATCCTGAAGAACTTTGGTGATAACTCTGACAGACCCATGATAGATGACTGTAATTCCTTATTTATATACTTTATGTTATGTTTAATGCGCGTAAAATAAACGTATAGAAATTGTTCATAAGTCTCAAAAATTACGAGATTTTCGCTAAAAACGTAACACGTATAGAAAGCGTTATATACGCTAAATGTGAAAATTATAACATGGTAACAAAATGGGAGTATAAGAAACCAAAGAGGGTTATCAACTGGGGCGACTTCACAGGTATTAGGAAGTTTGAGTCAGTTTACGAACTCCCACAGGAGGCTGTGGAGGTTCTATTAAAATTGCTGAGTGTCCAAGGGGATACAGAATTTGCCTCAATTGAACAACATCTATATTGGCTATTTCACGCCCCTAGTCTCACTGAAAGGGTTACTATAGCCAGAATTATGGCAGATGAAATGAGACACGGATGGCAGGTCATACAAGTGCTCAAGGAATTTGGCGAACCAGGAAAAAGAATTGCAGAGGAACTCCTAGCCACTAGGATGGGTAAGCACAGGTTAGACGCTTTTAACATGCCTTTCAACTTATGGGAGGACACAATAGCCTTCACGTTCTTAATTGACAGGGTCGGTCTTTACCAATTAATGGCTTTTGAAGATTCAAGTTTTGGTCCCCTCTCAAGGATAATACCAACAATGTTAATGGAAGAGGAGTTTCACATAAACTTTGGCTACACTGGAATAAAGAGGCTTGTAGAGAGCGGAAAGAGGGACATAGCCCAAAAGTTAATTAATAAATGGTACCCCAGAGGCTTAGACATGTTTGGGCACTCCAGGTCTAGAACTATTGAGTTAGCTTACAAATACGGCTTAAAGAAGTGGAGTAATGACGAGATGAGAAAGATGTACATGAAGGACGTAGAGGAACTAATATCGCCACTTGGTTTAGAATTACCTGATTCCTACAAGAACAGGAGAGTTCTTTAGGGACAAATAATGACAATTAAAACTCCCAGTGAGATAAAAGATGAAGGGCTGAAGAAAGAACTCTTAGATCTAATCTTTGTCATTGCTGATTCTAAACTAGCTGTTGTCGAGCAATCATCTCCATGGCTAGTGAACTCCCCCACTGTGGACTCCAGACTATTTACTGCTAGGTTTGTCGCAGATGAGCTGAACCACGCATGGCAGATGTCCCGTATGATTGAGGACTTTGGTGAGAAGGATAAGGTTAAAGAGCTACAAGAACTGAGACTGGGATTACATAGGTTAGAGCCCTTTAATTTGCCCTTATTTACATGGGAGGACGCCGTGGCATTTATTTTCGTAATCGACAATTACAACGTAATTATGATGAATTCACTTATGGATTGTGAATACGAACCATTAAGTAAGTTGGCTAAAAGTATAGTAAAGGATGATGAGTACCACATCATGTTTAGCGAGAACGAGATAATCAGACTTTCGAGAGAGAACAGAAATAAGATACAGGGAGCATTAAACTTCTGGTTACCTAGACTAAATGACATCTATGAACAGATGAGGAAACTTAAACTGGATAAGCTATTCTCTTATGGAGTAAAGAACTGGCTTACAGAGGAGAGCGAAAGCAGATTAGCAAGTAAATTAAATGAAAAACTAGTGAAAATCGGCTTAGATTCTGTTGCTCTGAAAAAATATACACACAATTAAAATTGAAAAAATTAGAGTGAGGAAAAACAACTTCTTCCTTATGTCAGCTTCACTTAATTCTAGCCAAATTACTTAGCTACCTTCACTTTAATTACCTTGATCAGACTAAAGACAGCAGTGAAGGGGATAGTAATTAAGGTTATTGGCAACAAGAGAGTGGAAATTCCTGGCTGTCCTAGGGCTATGTATTCATTCGCTATCACAACTGTTATTAAAGATGAAAGGATTACTAAAACAAGGATTAACACCCACCTTCTCTTGCTGAATTCCCTTGAAACCAAGAACGAAATAAGTATTGAAGGAGAGGCTGAAAGAAATGCGCCAAATCCTAACAGTGTGTCACCAAATACGTAGATTTGGTTAGCTTCCAAATAGAAAATTATGTAGTCTATTATAGGTAGTACCACAGTAAGTAAGATGGGTAACCAAAAACTCCCGATAAATTTACTCAGAAGGTAACCTACAACACTAAGGACAAGCACACCAATGATTAATCCCTCTAGAATTGGTATTGACTCACCTACATAACCTCCGTAGTTAATGACACCAATGAAATCTAGAATGGATCCCCCCATGCTTGAGATTAACAGAAAACCAAGAATACATATGGCTAATTGCTCCACCACTCTAAACAACTTACTGGACTCTCTCAGTGAATATTTCTGTGAGACAATCGCCGCTAACAACTGTATACCTCCAATTAATAATAAGAATTGAGGTGTCAAGGGTAGAGGAGTGTAACTCACATTATTGGTTACGTAAACTTTCGAAGATATAGAGGCTAAAGTAAGGTTAGTAGACCCTGAACGTGGACAACCAAGTTTGTTAAATGGTATTTGTGGTGGGAGAGGAAATAGTTTACCTAAATTACTGTACTCCTGTACAACGCTATTATTGAATGTGAAATAAGGTGAGGAGGGAATGGGAAAACCTGACATATTTACTGGAGGTCTTGGAGGTTGAGTGAAATTGAAGAAATCTAGAGGGAGATAACTATTTAATACAAACTTATTAAGAGCTGGTAGACCCCAATTATAATCTATAAAGGCTATTAAGCTAGCATGTGTCAAGAGTGTATTTGAGATATAATCTTCCTTGCTGTAAGGTGATATAACTATTAAAGGAACTCTCTCACCCAACTGTTGTCCTTGAAATACAGGAGGAGGTACATGGTCATAATAACCTCCTGCCTCATCAAAGGTTATAAATATAGCAGTACTGATCCACTCAGGACTCCTCATTATTGCATTAACGATGTAGAGTAACCACATTTCACCTTGTAACACATTTGCAGGAGGACCCATATCTGTCGTCGGACTTGGTAAAATCCATGATACTGATGGGAGAGTACCGTTATTCAATTGGTCTATGAAGGTAGACCAACTGCGCACGTGGTTAAGGTAGTCCTTTACTCCACTGAAGTACTTTAAGTCAGATTGACCCCAATCAGAGGCGTTAAAGATGTAATATCCCCAGCTTACTCCATACTGGCTTAGTTCAGCAAATATTGTCTCATTAAACGGTATATAAGGAGGAGGACCGTAGTCGTCTATAACTGGTGAATAAGCTGCATAGAGGTAAAGATGATTGGGCGCACTCTCTGACATTACAGGAGAGAAGTAATTGTCTGCCAATCCGTATTCCTCTGCTAAATCCCACAGTGGAGCTAACTGTGACACTGTGTAGTAAGTGAGACCTTGTGGACCTGAACCTTGAAGAAAGCCATCCATCTTTCCACCGTTCCAGTCCTGGTGATACGGAATATAGCCTTCATTAGGATCCACTGTAACATAAGTGCCGTTAGGGACAGGCTTAAGCTGGCTTAGAACAGGTAATCCCAGTAAATTATTGGGTTTCATTAACTCATTGCTCAAACTTTCATTTACTCCTCCAGTTGGATAAACTCCAAAGAAGTTGTCAAAGCTGTGATTCTCCATGAATATTATTATCACATGTTTAATTGGAGTTCTGGTTTCGTTTTCAGCATAAGCTATATTTGAAATAAGAAGTAAAGCTATAAGTAGGAAGACAAACACAAGAATAGTATATTTCATTAATAATAATTATATTAACTTCGTTTATTAATATACTTGCTTCGATAATTTTATTTCCACAAGACTGAGGAGCTTCAACAGTTCAGTGAATGAAATGTATCATCAAGTAACCAACTATGTGCTTTCCTCAAAATTTGTCAGACTCTGCAGATACAAGAAATTATTTCTTATATAACACCCATGCGGACAACAGACCTTGATACCTTTTTACGCTATCAGGAAATAACGAGAATAACTCTTTGGCGCTTATGTTCCTGGGGTCAGAACCCAATCCCTTTCGAATTGAAACAAACGCTAAACCGCCCGGCTTTAATACTCTCTTTATTTCGTCAGCCAACTCTTTATGCAAAACTGTACAGCATAATACATCCTTGGAAAGGACAAAATCAATGGAGTTTGTTGGTATTGGAGAAAGGTCTCTTGACACAAGGGTTTTCACATTTCTTATCCCTTCTCTCTCCAGTTTGCTGGATAGAATCCTTATTTGCCTTTCGTCAGAGTCTAAAGCATAAACTACCCCTTTATCACCAACCTTTCTAGCTAGGGAAAATGTGTAGTACCCTGGACCACAACCATGATCCAGAACTATCATACCTGGTTTCACATAACCTATGAAATCGTCCTCACTTTCAATTAACCTCCTTAATGGTAAGGAAAGTATCAAAGGACTTATCCTTCTGTCTTCTACGTTCTTCATACGATTACATTTGTAAGTGCCATTATAAAGATTTGTGAGTGCTTTTGAAATAAACTGAATATGTACTGTCTAAAATAGCATGGATTTAATTTCCGTTATACTTGATCAACTGCTTCACGTTGCTAGTTTTTTCTCTCGTAATATTCTCGTAATATTTGATTGTCGTTACGTTTAGTGGATTCAGCACTGGCTGACTTCCTCTCCGCCCTGAAGGGCGAGGCTTTCGTCATTTTGTAAATGAGGAGAGTTAAAAATATGCTTTTTGCTATTTTTCTTCTACAAGGTTATTCCTAAGTACTCCAATTTTGCTTATTTCAGCTTCCATAACATCTCCTGGCTTCAGATATTTCCCTGTCGCTAAGGCTACTCCAGATGGAGTACCAGTTGATATCACATCTCCTGGCTTCAGGGTTATTCCGTTAGACAGGTACTCTATTATCTGGTCTACCTTAAATATCATGTCCTCAGCGTAAGCGTCTTGCCTTATTTCGCCATTTACCCTTAATGTAAGTCTTAGGTTGTTAATATTACCTATTTCATCCCTGGTCACTATCCATGGTCCCATTGGTGCAGCAGTGTCTAAACCCTTTCCATGTACCCATCTCATACCATATGGTGTCTCAGGAGGAAATTGCTTATCTCTAAAACTAATATCGTTAAATATAGTGTATCCAAACACATAATCTAGTGCCCTCGAGGAATTGACGTACTTAGCTCTTTTACCCATTATCACAGCTAACTCTATCTCATAGTCTACTTTATTTGATGCCTTAGGAAATAGTACAGGTTGATTGTGCCCAACTAAAGTGTTGTTGAACTTTGTGAAGATATATGGTTCTTTTGGAGGGTTATTGTTAGTCTCATTACCGTGAGCCTTGTAATTCACTGCTAACAAAAATATCTTCTCAGGGTCTGTTATTGGAGGATAATATATGATGCTTTCAGGGTCTAACTCAGCACTTCTCTTTCTGACACTGTCCAGCTTCTTAAAATCGTCTAAGACCTTTCTTACGAGGTATAACGAACCCTCTCCTCCCTCAATTAGATCTCTCATGTTGAAAAACCAATTAGGTGGTATAGCATCGTAGACTATCTCATAAGCCTTCACAAGGTCTATAACTTTTCCTTCATGATATACTCCGATCCTTTTCTGCTCGCCTAAGTTTGGTGAGAATTGAAGCAACTTCATAATATGACATTCTCATATAGTTTGTTATAAAACTTATTAATCCCATTCTACAAGCCTTTTTACCCATTGAAATTTATTAAATTCTTCACTCGGCATTACAGGTGAAAAAGAGCTAGTGAGTGACTTTGTCTCTCTCACCTTTTTTCTCGCTAAAGGGGCTTTTTAGAGATAGGAATCATGGAAGAGACGAAATACATCCTCTTTAAGCCGTGATTAAACATTGCAAGGATCTATCCTGTCTTTAAAGTCCTTGTCTGCGGATATTATTTTTGCCTCAAACCTTTTAGCTATTAGTAGGTGAAGTGAATCATATGGAGAAAGTCCCTCATGTTTTACTGCTTCAACTACATCCTCTTTCCTTACGTCAACTACTCTTATCGGTAGGGATAGTATTGCAAGTATCTCCTCTTCAACGTCCCTTATTCCTAGTTTTCTAAGAGCATTGGCAATTTCTAGTAGATTAACAGAATCAATAACTCCATTTATCTTTCCAGCGTATATATCCCTGACTATCCTTTTACAACACTCCCCGTACTTTTTATCATTTATCTTAGAATACACGAAGATATTACTGTCAATAAAGAATATCATCCTTCTCCCAATTCGTCTACTTTTTCTGGGCTTATCTCTTTGCTTTCTCCTTTCCCTATAAGTATAGATAAGGGATCTTTTACCTTGGCTACCTTTCTCCTGACAACTATCTCGTTGTCATTAATTACTATTACCTCAACTTCCTCTCCAGGCTTCAAGTTTATCTTCTCCCTCACCTCTTTAGGTATAGTCACCTGGAATTTCTCAGTGACTCTTGGCATATATGAGTATACGTATACGTAATATTTAAGGCTTCAATTCAACAATACTTATCACTCAGTAATAATGCACTTACTGTAGTGTTACGTCTTGATCATATTAGTCTTAACTCGATTCTGAGGAATAGTTAAACGCATTTTAGCCTTTACGAAGCCTTCGTGGGTATATGATCACACTTAATAATGACACATGCTGTTTGGTGGTACTAGAGTGAAATGAAAGCGATTGAAAAATTTCGTAAAAGAAGCTTCAGTGTCAATTCTTATTACCAATCAACTAATAAGAAATTCTTATGATTGTAGGTTTTTCAGGTAAACTCTACAAGAGATATGACGGTGACGGAATAGATCTCGTTAAAGAAGTCGTAGATGAAGCGTTGGAGATGGCAGGACTGGAGTACAAGGACATAGACGGAGTACTATCTACTTTTGGAAGAGGAGGGTTCCTTGGAAATAAGAGTTTCATAAGTGGTTCAGATCAACTGAGTGAATACTTAGGGATCAGAGCAAGATATCTCGATAATATACAGTATGGAGGACCATCAGCACTAACTATGGTTTACAGGGCTTACAAAGCAATCAGGTCAGGTGAAGCTAGTACTGTGCTTTGTGTTCAAGGTGGTAAAATATCGCAATTTAGAGATGGACTAGTGACTCCACAAAAGACGGACTTCGTGGACACTGCCTTTGATGAATTCATAAAAGTGTATACTCAGATGTCTCCCATATCAGATTACGCCATGGTAGCTTATAGACACTCTAAGTTGTTTGGAACCACAGATGAGCAAAGAGCATTGGTATCTGTGTCGCAGAGGTATAACGCCATGAGCAATGAAAAGGCTATGTTTAAAACTCCCTTAACTGTTAAAGATGTCCTTAGCTCGAGAATTGTCTCTTATCCACTTCACCTATTAGAAATAGTTTATCCTGTTGACGGTTTTCATGCATTCATTGTGAGCAAAAAGACCTCTAAATCAAGTCTGAGAAATGTGGACATATTAGGATATGGGGAAGCTCATTGGTCTAATCCCCCTCCAGAGTGGGAAGACATAATTTACACTCCTGCTGTTGAGAGCTCGAAAATGGCGTCATTTAACTTGAACAGGGTTGACGTCTTTGAGTTATATGACTCCTTTACCATAACAGTTATGCTTCAAATGGAGGATATAGGCTTAGTTGAAAAGGGTAAAGTGGGTAAGTTTGTGGAATCGAATGACCTCACATATAAGGGAAATATACCCTTAAATACTGGCGGAGGATCTCTTAACACTGGACAGCCAGCATATATGAGTGGAGGAGTAATACTAGAAGAGGCTCTTCTTCAATTGAATGGAATGGCTAAGGGAAGACAAGTAAAGGATGTTAATACCGCCTTCCTAAATGGTATTGGATGGTGGAGCAGAAGACACTCCGTAACATTAGTGTTAGGTGAGAAGAAATGAGATACGAGGAGTTGATTAAAGCGTATTTGGATAGTTTTGAAAACGAGAGATTACCCTACATTAAATGTACCAAATGCGGTAAGGTCTTTTACTACCCAAGGACATTCTGCATTGATTGTAACAGCACTGATTTACAAGTGAAAACAAGTGAAGGGAAAGGGAAAATATTCGCCATGACCAAGTTCAACAATACTATATATGGAATAGTTGAGTTAAAAGAAGGGTTTAGACTATACACTAATATTATTGATGAAAATGGTGAAGCGGATATAGGAGTTGATGTGGAGGTAAGGTTTGTAGTTGGTAATGGCGGAAAGAAGTTCCCAGTATTTAAGGTTATCTGAGATAGATCCTCAAATGAAAAAGATGAGAAGAAAACGTCTAATATCCATGAAGCCGTGGCTTTCTTTTAAGTCACTTTATTCTCTCAAATTCTTCATAGAACTTTAGAGCGTGCTCTATTGCCTTATAGTAGTTGTCCACTGTTATGTTTTCATTTGGTGCGTGGGCATTTGAGGACGATGTACCTGCTCCTATTGCACTCACAATCTCGTTAATACCTAGGTCGTAGAATATCCCCATTGGCTGAGTACCTGCGGAGTTTGGTATCACCACAGGTTCTACTTTATACACCTCTTTTGCTGAACTGATCATCGCTCTAGCCACTTTAGTCTTAGGACTAGTTCTCACAGGTTTTTCTAGTCCCATGTCTATAATTTCTACCTTCTGATCGATCCTCTTCACATGTTCAACTAATTCATTGAAGATCTTCTTTGGGTCTTGCTTAGGCACTAGGCGGAAGTCCATCTTAACGTATACATGTGATGGTACTATAGTTTTACTCCCCTTACCAATGTAGCCTGAATATATACCGTCAATATTACATGTGGGCTCGGTAAACAATGCCTTAACTACCTCTTTTCTCTCCTTATGCTTTAGAGCATAAGCTCCCAATGACTTTCGTAATTCCTCAACATCCACGTCGTATTTGTCCAACAACTCCTCCACATCCTTACTGATAGGCTCAATCTCGTCATAAAATCCTTTGATCTTTACCTTCTCACCGTCATATATGGAGTTTAGTATTTCTACCAATTTCCATACTGGGTTATAAACGATCGGTGCATTGGATGAGTGAACATCCCTCTCCCCTGTCCTAACCCTAATTTCAACGTAAACTAAGCCTTTGACTCCAAGGATTATCATTGGTCTGCCTTTGGTATCAAGCCCTGCACCTTCCATTATTACAGCATCAGCCTTTAACCTGTCCTTGTTTCTGTCTACAAAATGATGTAAGTTTATACTGCCTATCTCCTCTTCCCCTTCAAAAACAAACTTGAAGTTAAGCTTTCCCTTATACCTGGAGAAAGCCATGAGCCTAGCCATTAGAGTTCCTTTGTTATCAGAAGCTCCTCTAGCGTAAATGTAGTTATCCTTTACCGTAGCAGAAAATGGATCATATTTCCACTCATTTAGAGGATCAACAGGTTGGACATCATAGTGATTGTAGACCAATAATGTCTTATCTCCACCATTATTAGCCTCTCCATATACAACAGGGTGACCTGGTGTCTCCTCAATCCACGCATTAATTCCCAAGTCTTTCATGAAATCCTTTAACCATGACGCAGTGTCCCTTACCCCTTCCCCTGTAGCAGAAACTGAGGGATGTTTTAAGAACTCCAAGAGATTTTTTAATGCTTTTTCGTTTTCCATACATAAATATTTGTGAAGAGATAAATAAGCATGATTTTAAATTTGAACTCTTTTTATTAATTTTAAAGGAAATTGCGGAGAGACTTCAAGATGGATTGGGAATTTTTTAACAACGTGCCTTTCTTCATGAACTATTTTTATCTGTTCCAAAAGTTATGTGTAGTTATAAGATGAGCTTAAACGTTTCTTTATAACGTCTACTTCTCTGTGTACTTCCAGTTAAACCTAAAATTCCTAAAGGAAATATACACGTGTAAATAAGAATGTATGAACCATATACGTAGTCTCACTCAGCACTTTGTGTTAACAATGACTTGGCAGTCTTGAATATTTCTTCTAACATTTCTATTGTTAATCTTCTTGTCCTAACATTCCTAGGGCTAGGGTGATAAGAACCTATCAAATAAACCATGTTTCCATTTTTCACTAGTTTAACTATTTTCCCGTGATTGAATTTACGGTCACCTTTCAATTCGTATCCTTTACTCTTAAACAGATTTATGAGAGAATCCCAAGCTACCTTGCCTAAAGCCACGTAAACTTTAGCCTCTGTCAACATTTTTGTCTCCTCCTCAAGATATGACACACAATTTCTAATTTCTCCCGTAGTGGGCTTATTCTCAGGCGGAACACACTTTACCGCTGCAGTAATGTACACATCATTAAGTTTTAGTCCATCATCACGCGATACAGAATATGGTTGATTTGCTAGTCCAGTGTCGTAGAGAGCTTTAGTGAGGTTATTTGAGCTTTCGTCCCCTGTAAACACCCTTCCTGTACGGTTACCCCCATTTCCCGCAGGCGCCAAGCCAACAATCACAATTCTGGAATGAAGGTCGCCATTGGGAGGAACTGGTTTCCTCCAATAGTTTTGCGGAAAGGAATTCCTATGCTGTACTAACCTGGGGCACTTACTACATGACAACAGACTTGATAAAAAATTTTGATAACTAGACATAGTATGATACTGGAATTACTTGAAATAAATGTTTTTAACTACATAGTAGAACATTTGTGATTGCTTACCTTTACGTAGATACAGGGTAGCCAAGTGAAAAGTGGTGTTCTAAATCCTTTAGTTTCTATATGTAGCTCAATAGTGACTTAATGTTTTTAAAGCCTTACACTGAAGCTATTAATGCTACGACTATGATCTCGTTATTTACTTTTATTCATTTATTCATTAACTGCTTTAGTTAGAGAACCTAGCAGTTCATTAAAACTAGTTCTCTAATCTACTAACTTTTTAACCACATTGTATAACATTAACGAAGTTTGATATACTAATGCCAATGATCCCACAAGGATAAATATATCTGGAATTAGCATTGGGATATTAAGATTAACATATCTTATAAGTAAGAATGAGGATGTAGTATACATCCCCATAGGGAATACAGCCCCCCAGAACTGTGGATCATATACGAGTAGTGGTACTCTGTTTATCACATGTTTCCATATTCCCATATATATGAGCCATGGAATCCACCAAGTTCCCGTAGACCATAATAGTATTATAAACGTTAGAATGTTTGTCCTTAAATCTCCGATATATGCTGTCTGAAGGTTAACCTTATTCAAGTAGATGAGGAGATCTACACCAGCCAAAGCACTTATTGCTGCTGCGCCTGTGATTATCCAATATGAACCTGAGGCGTCTTTAGTTTTTAGACCCTTAAGTACAATTCTTCCTAAAATAAGGGAAGTAACAATTATGTATTGGGCAACACCTATAAAGAATAAGATCAGTGATAGAGGGTAAAGGTAACTATGAAAGGGTGAAAGTATTGAGCCCAAAACCACCACGGATTGTGTAGAGGCTGGAATTAATTCCCAAATTCCGTCAACATATTCTATACTTCTATCATTAATGTTAAAGGAAATTGCTGATAAGATCGCATATTGGTAAAAGATCCATAGGATCAATCCGAACATAAAGAATGCATATGCTAAACTGTAATCTTTGAAAATCAACATATACTCTGAGCCAATTGTGTTAGTTGCAATCACCTTTGATAAGAAACCTGGACTTCTGCCTAAATCTTTTAACTCATTTAAATAACTCGAGGGGTGGTAAACCCACCTAATTACTGTAATCACCCATAATGCGAAGTATATAACATTACTGAGATATGATAATAAGTAAGAGAAAACGTAGTAATTGTATAGAAAAAATGCTATAGAAAAGATACCAATTGCCATTACTGAGGCAAAATATGAGGGAGGTAATTTAGAGGATTCGATTTTCAACTTACTCCAAAAAGACTGCACATTCTTATTTTGATGATAATACTGATAAAATTTTGCTGAGGAGGTCGTCTATCATTTTACTTCTAGAAATCCTTTCACCTATAATCCGAAATTGCCTCAGAATTAATAAGAAAAATTAAATATAGCTCAACAAAAATAGTTTTATATCGTTTTCTCATGAGCTTATTAAGCTTATTAATTGAGTCAGACTAGGTAAATTGGAGTTACTTGTGCCTATATAACTAATGTAGTACACACTATTTCCTTTCAGGGCATACAAGGACTCAGATAACCCGTGGGTGTAGGATGAAACTAAGTAACCGTTGACACTCTGTGGACTGCCTAGAGCGTTGTTGTAGAAGAAGTCTGATGCCTGTGAGGCTAATGGAAAAGTATACTTAACAACTATTAACACGTCTCCTGAGGAGTCATATAGCGTCTCAGATGTACTATTACTTCCCACGTGAAAACTCTGTATGGACCAACTTCCTCCTAACACACTACTAACAGCACTACTTGAAATGAACGGGTTCCTACCCACGAGAAATCCAGAAGTACCAATTATCAAAACCGCTAAGACTATTAGAACCGGAATAACGATATTCTCTTTTTTCATTATCACTCAACATAATATATGCAAATATCATTTAATAACTTTTCTCTTTAATCATTAAAACCAGTATAAGTATCTAAAGTTTTTATATAATATACATATATCTTAACATGTTAAAAAATAAGGCATCAAGTGAGAGGAGATAAAGATTATATCACTTCGCTGTTTTTGGTATTCTGAAGTTAGTTCTAGATACTTAACACAAAAACCGGTTCCTTCTTCAACACATGATAGATATGTATATAAGTTACAGTCCTTTTTGGGTTAACATATATATGGTGAGGAGTTATTAGCTTAGATAAACTGCATATAACTTCTGACTTATCACTTGAACTGAAATAACTGAGAGATTTTTAGATTACGACAAAAAAAGTACAATCACACTCTCTCCATGTCTCTGCATAATAGGCTTAGAAATACTCGTTTCTTTAGAATAAAATTCTCAAATTTTACAAGAGGAGGGACAAGTTATTTACCAGTATTATTAATGAAATTCCTGTTCCGACTAATAAAACCGTATCCATTTTAGTGTATTTATAGAGAAGATAAACTGCACCCAATACTCCTACTTTAATAAGCAAGAAGATAACGACAAATAATGAAAACGGAAGTGTTGAGTAAAGCCCACTTATTAGAGGATTACCCTCTACCAGCCCTTTAGATAAACCAATAACAGTGGTCAAAACGTCTAATGTCATCAGCGTACTTAAAGGATACATCAGAAATTGCTTCATGAAATTATTTTAGTTCATTTTCCTTAAAAATACGATATATAAACTTACATGCATTTATGTTCAGATATCTACATTTATATTTTTCAAAAATATCATTTAATAAAGAAAATGAAAAATATAATAGATTAAAGAAGAATATGAATAGACTAGTGTAGCGTTATTGATAGCCAACTCTTTTAGGGTAATTACGTTGGGCAGTTGTAAAGACTAAGAGGTAAATGGGAAGCTATCTCAAAATCTTGTTAAAACCTATGGCATTTATATTCTCTCAGATATACTTCTATATATGTGGATAAAAAACCCAGTTGACCTCATCTATTTTGAACATTGCATCTTGAGGGTGAGATACTCCATAGGTTTGTCCCTATTAAACGACGACGAGAAAAATGCCATCAACGTAATAAAGAAGACCCATGAATTTGTTGTGAACTGGCATGCTAAAATTGAGGATAAATATATTTTCCCTCTGTTCGGTGAAAAAGCAAAACCTTATTCCAATGATCACTTGCTTATTGAAAGATATGGAAACTCAGCTATTCAACAGAGAAATATAGAGTGGATAAAAAGATATGTGAAGATAGTGCTGGATCATAACCTAAATGAAGAGCGTAATATCTTCATAGACAAAGTTCAAGCCCAAGATGTTATGAATGCAATACTGAAGGAAATGAGGAGTTATCCCTCCTATGAGGAGATTACTGGGCTGAAAATTGATTTGGAATAGTACCACAAGTTAACTAACTCTAAAATAACAGCTCAAATACCCGTAAGTTTAAGGGTCAGTGTTTTATAATTATAAATACTGAAGTTCACTTATGAAAAGCTATATCCCTATCCTGAGTAATGAAACAAGAAGAGCTATATATTCAGAAGTGTTAAAGTACCTTCCTCCAGTAAGAGTCAAAGAGATAGTGGGTGAACATGCTAAAACCTATTTTTGGAGTAGCAGAGCAAAAATCTCTGATGAGACAATAGAAAAGTTAATGCAAAATCTTCCTACAGAACTGAAATTAAGAATACTTGATATGATTGAATCTGAGATTAAGATGGTTTTAGAGCAAATAGAAGATGAAAAAAGGAAATTGAGGGATGAAGCATGATAATATGGGGTTGTGTATTCCACTTTAATGCATGATCATTTTGCCTTTAATAAGGGTAAAAGCTTTCATGAAGAGATTAACGTGTTAGAAGAATTATGACCCTAGAGGACTTCGAACTTAATGTTGTCATATCCTTAACCTGCATATAAATTTTATTAATTTAGCCTCTCTAATTTACACTGTGCCTAAAGAACTAACTCCATTAGAACAATTACAGTTGCTTATTCCAGGATATAGAGGGTATAAAATCAAGGATTTGATAAGGCAAGATGACTTTCTAATAAGGCAGTCAACAATAGCAAAACTACAAAATGCAATAAACAATTTATCAACCATAGAATCACAAATCGCCTCTTCTAACCCCTTTTCCTCTATCTTGAAACGCATAGAGTCCATAATTTCTGAAATTAGGACGCTAATAGGCATGATCCAGTCTTCGCAAGGAGGAGGAGCAGATATTTATGCCCGATATAAGATCCAGACGGAGCAACTAGATGAAATAGTTAAAAACGACTTACAGATGGTATCTATAGCTGACCAAGTTTATAATCTATCCCTCTCATTGGACAACCTTGAGGGAATTATCCCTTTATTGGGACAAATTCGTCAAGTTATAATTTTAAGACATAAGTTGTTCTTTCCTGTAGAATATAGATAGAAAACTTTAATTGTCGCACAAAAGAGAATATTAAGATGAGTTTATGTCCATATCAATAAGGGGTCAAGTTATATCGACCGAAATGGAAAACGGAACTTCATTCATGTCTCCAGATGTGATTGTTTTCAGATATCCCAAAGAGAACATCACTTCAAAATCACTAATAATTGTTCAACCAACAGAGCAAGCCGTTGTGCTTATACAGGGGCAAATCGCCGCTGTCTTACCTGCTGGAACTCATAATATACAATCTCCACAAAACCCTCTTTCGAGCATTTTATCAAAATTTAGATATAATACATTACCCTATGACACTATTGTCTACTTTGTCTCCCTTACCAGACATGAGGTCAAAGTTTCAGGTGTTAGTCAAACTGATGACCTAGTCCCTTTAGAATATGAGGTCGCTGTGTATTATAGAGTGTCAAACCCAGGACTCCTAGTGACAAACATACAGTTTTCCTCTCAATATTTTAGAGATGGTGAACTTGCAAATTACATTTCTCCGGTAATTGACCAGGAAGTTAGTCAAGTACTAAACCACGTTAAATTGGTGGACGTGTTCAAAAGGTTCGCAGACATTTCCACTGCAGTAACAGCAGGGTTAAAGACTTTTCTAGCTGAAATAGGTGTTGATTTAATATCAGTAAGAATAACAAAGCTAATCCCACAAGATCCAGAATTGAGAAGGATTCTGCAATTGAGAGATCTGGGCATAGAAGTATATGATGCAGTCAGACTAGGGTTAGCTAGGATCTTAGCTGAGAGTAGAGATCCATCTAGCGTAAATATGGCTCTGGGAGTACCATATTTCCCACAGCTCTCAAGTCTAGTATTAGGTAGCTACTTCCCATATAGCTTACCCTCCACTACCCCTCAACAACAACAGCTTCCACAATTACAGACAGTCTTAAAACAAGTTTTAGGAGGAGGTAGTCAAAGTAGTGAGACCAGCAACAAGTAGACTATTAGGATGGAATATAATAGCTGGAATAGGCTATTCTTTTATTTTGACAATTCTCATGATACTGATATCGTTACTGATAAAGGCATTTTATCCTCCCACAGGTATACAATTTTCTCCTATAATTTCACTTTACAGTTCACCTGCTCTAGGTATCATACAACTAATTTTACTTGGATTATTTGGAGCCTTCGTCAGTCCTATTAGGACAAGTGTTGCCGAAGAGAGCTTAAAACAGGTAAGAAAGTTAGGAATATATACTGTAATAGGTTATTTAGGTTTCTCATTACTTCCTTACTTATTTGTTGTACCATACCTACAAACTTATATTGGATTAGTCATAGCGTTTAACATCTTAAATGGTGCTTTTTCGGGGACTTTGACTTCAGTCTTATGATAAAAATATTAATGGATAACGAGACAAGAACTCATTTAAACTATTTTTATTACTAAATACGAATAAAAAATAATAAATTGAAAAATATCTTGATACTACCTGGCTAACCCCACATATAACCTGGGGGTGACGAGGAAGACGATGTGGACGTGGTAGTTGATGAAGATGGTAGTGTAATAGAATTGGTGATTACAGCATATGGAGTGGAAATAGTACTTGAAACTATTAGGTCAACCCACATGCCGTTTTTTGCATGACCTTGAATTCCGCATGCTATCCAATAGTATCCAGCCGGAATATTCTCCAGCATTCCAGATGCCTCATTACCGCTTGAAACACCAGAATTGTAGTAGTTGGAAGGACCGTCTCCTACATATAGTATTATCTTTCCGTCACTTGATATGTTAATGCTATTAGGTATTGGCGTGTTATTTTGCACAATGTTAGCATTATGAGGAAGAGATTCTGTGTTCTTTAAAATTACCATTACGTTCCATCCTGCTGGGACATATATTTTAAGAGAGCCATCAGAAGTACCGTTGAAGTTGAACAGATTTGAGGAAGATGATGAGACAACTAGATATATAAAGACTGTCTTATTGCTGGGGTTATAAGGTAAGGCATAAGCTCCTGAGGGCAATGATGAAGATATGGATGAGGAGCTTAATTGTGAAGTACCATTTGATGTACCACCTATTCTTGTTGCCAGGTATACTGCAACGCCAAGTACAACTATTATTACCACTATTATTGCTATTAAGGTTGAAGTTTTCATAAATGATGATAATTATGTAGATAGCTTTAAATTTTTGCCAAAATTAATTCTCATGTCCTAAAATAGGGAACTTTACTTCATAAACTGCTACCATTATATTCACGTAATGAAACTAATTTAAAGGACGAAAAATTCATTTAAAATTTGGAATAAAAAATAATAAACAGTATATATTCAATCTTCATAATGAAAAGAATACTATTATTTTCACTTATAATGAGCACATTAGCCCCTGGAATTCTGGCTACAGTACACTTTTCTCCTTTTATTTCCTTGTTCTCTATAGCTCTAGGTTTCGATATCGCCTATATAACCTATTTACTAGTGAACGTAGACTGGAACTACTCCGGGCTTTATGGTTATACTAAAAGACTAAGCCCTTTGGTGTCTAAAGTTTTTCTGGGCAGTTGGCTAGTAAGTTATTATCTTTATGTCATATACACACCATTGTATATTACGTATTATGTTTTAAACCTGTCAGGGTTAGACGCTATCCTCTTAACGTTTATCCTAGTAAGCCTATCCTCAATTTTAGCGGTTACTGAATATGCTTACTACGCTTTTCCGGTTATAATGTTGACACAAATTGTATTGGTCTTACCTGTGGGGTGGAAGTTTAACGTTAGTGTCTTCCCTACTTCAATATCCTACTTATTCCTCAACATACTCTCATCGTCCTTAGTTGTAGTATGTATAACCCTTTCCACATTTATAAAGGGCGATAAGCGTTTTTCCCATTATATTCTTTTAGGCTATGGTATTTCGTCAATATTTTTACTTTATGGATCCTTTATGATGCCTAATGCTATCTCCGTGTACGGTACAAGCTTAGGTAACTTCGGTCTAATCCTAGCTGAATTCCTCATGCTAAATAATCTTTTAAAACATGAACTTAGAGTGAAGAAGAACAAAATATATATTCTCTCTGTTACGGCAATTGTCCTCTCTACGCTAGGGACTTTAGATTATGAATTTTTCTATATATACTTAATATACCCCTCAGTAATGTTATTATACTTGAGTCTCCTCCTCTCTTTTCCCTCTCTATTCAAGTTTTATAAATCCCTTTCGTATCGATTCTTAGGACTCCTCTCCCTGTTACCTTTTTCCTATGGCATTTATAGTGTGGTAACTTCATCAGGTATACTATCAATTCAGATTATGACTTTGGGTACCTTAGCCCTAATAGTTACCCTTAGTTTAGTCCTTGGTAAAAGATATAGTTCTCGGTTATAACATCATGATACAAAATAAACTTAAACAAATAGAGCTTGAAATATCCTTAAAGAAGGAAAAAGGGGAGAAAAAACATGTTTATATTTTAATCAACAAGTCTTTTACACTAGCTCCTCTGTCTTAACCCCTGTTCTAGGTCTCCAGCCCACTCCATATGCAATAGCCGTACCGATTAGTCCTATTGCAACGTTAATTATAACGGAGATTGCACCTATATACATAACTCCTATAGGTGTTATAAAGGATGTGGTCTTTATCGGTCCAAAGTGATTTGCTAACAGTGTTAAATATATTCCACTAAATATACCTGCCACCCATCCCGCAATCAGCGAGTGGCTATTAAGCTTGTGAGTATATAATCCAAGGAATAGTGGTGGAAGGGTTTGAAGTATTATCACACCGCCCAGTAGCTGTAATTGTATTGCATAAGTTGCAGGTACAGTAAATACAAGGGCTAGTGCAATGAACTTAAACGCAGTGGATATCCATTTGGCTAATGACGACTCAGTGTTAGGGGACATATTAGGCTTTAACTCCTTTATTATATTTCTGGTCAGTAGATTGGCTGCACCTATAGCCATTATTGCAGCAGGAACAAGCCCACCAATGAATATTCCTAGTAATGCTACGCCCACAAACCAGTCTGGCATGGTGTAACCAATTAGGGCTGGAACTGCGACAGCTCCGCTCTTTGCATGAATGATAAAATTCAAGACATTGATATTTGCGTAAACCAAGATTCCAAATAGAGCTATAATAGCCAATATTAGAGAGTAAAATGGTTGTAAGGCTAAGGATATCTTTAACGACTTTTTAGAGTCTGCACTGACACTTCCATTAACAGCATGTGGGTAAAGGTATAGAGCAAAAGCACTACCTATAGCTAACGAGATATAGGCAAGATTATTTGACATCGTGCTCTGTAGATACTGGTAAAATATGGGTTTGTTAACCCCATTTAAAGCAGCGTTCACTTGACTACTATAAGTTGCAGCATTGCTAAAGGCAGCTGAGAACCCACCAAATGCTAAAGGAACGTAAATTGCGACTGTAATCACTGTAGCTAATATTATTATGTCCTTGTAAACTGCAGTAAGTGCAGCTCCTCTTAAGCCACTTGTAAATACGAACGCAGCTAAAATTATAAACGATACTAACAGACTAAGGTCATTCACTAACGATATGTTGCTTACACCTAGACCTAAAAGCAATATTGAAAGAGCAGCCTGCATTCCAACTATTTGTAAGGCTATATAAGGTAACTCTGCAACTACACCAGTTACAGCAACTAACCCTGCTAGGGTCTTACTATTAAACCTGTCCTTTACAAAATCCGCAGCTGTAACATAACCTTTATTTCGTGAGACTGCCCATAATCTTGGCATAAAGAGTAATGCTATAAACGCAGTTACACCAGAGTAGAATGCTGCATAAAAACCAATAGGACCGCTTGCCAGTACTAATGATGGAACTGCGATAAAGGTATATGCAGTGAATAAATCAGCTGTTAGTAAGAACCACATTAGGTATGGACCTAATTTTCTTCCTGCCAGTGCCCATTCAGGGAGTTTAGACAGATCTCCTTTTCTCCACCTACTGGCATAGAATCCGAGGTAAACGAATACGGCAAAAAGAATTATGAATATTGCCAACGAGAGAATTGAAACATGTAAGCCGTCCATAGTCTCAGTCCTTTATAACTAAAATTACAATGAAGAACACTATGGCACCTATTGGCATAAGGATCATTTGGTACCAGTAGAACATCGGCAGTCCCAAAAACGTAGGGCTTGTAGTTGAGTAAATTGGCAACAGTGAGTACAGTATAACGAACACTAGGGCTAGTACTCCTACTGTCGGGTAAAATTTTCCTGCCATTTCACTTATCTTATATTAAATTAAATATTAAGCTTAACTATTTGATTTATTATTTATATATACATAAATATTATTTTAGAGTTTAACTCGACTATTCTATCAGAAGCCTTAAATGACTAAAATTTTAAAAGAAATTAAAGAGAAAAACTTTATATTAAGCCACAATGAGATAACTCTTCATGCCTACTATAGCTCAGCAGATTTACGACCTTCTGAGCAAATACACTAACTCAATCTATGGTAATCCCGGCACAACGGAACTTCACTTTTTAAAATACCTTCCAAACAACATGGTGTACTATTTAGCTCTTCACGACGGTGTTGCAGTGGGTTTAAGTGAGGGATATTATCTGAAATCACGTAACCTGGGAGTTGTAAACCTTCATGCAGGTCCTGGACTGTCAAATGCCTTTGGATATATTTACTCAGCTTATCGTAATAAATCACCATTACTCATTATTGCTGGACAGCAACCGTCATATAGTTCTCCAGAGGAGCCTATGTTGTACTACAATTTCTCCTCATTACCCTCTGTAAAGGAATATGTGGAGATTAAAAACAGTAAGGAGACGATCAAGTTCATGAACAGAGCCATAAGGACTTGTTTAACCTATCCTTATGGTCCCGTAGTAGTTTCGTTACCCTATGACATAATAGAGGATATATCAAATGAGGACGTAACCTACGGCAAAGTTGTAGAAGGGAATATATGCTCCGAGTCTGTAATAATTGACACGGTCGAAAAAATCAAGAGTAGTAACCAGATTGCTATAGTAGTAGGATATGAAATTGAAATATTTGACGCCTCCCAAGAGGTTATGCATCTTTCCAATAAACTGAACTGCCCAGTATATGCTGAACCTTATTTGTCCAGATCTTCAGGTATAAGAGTAAATGAAACCCTACCCACGAGAGCCAGTGAGTTAAACAAGATAATAAGGAATTATGATCTAGTCCTAGTCCTTGGGGCTGAACTTCACAGAGTACTCTATATGGATGAAGACATTCACTGGAAGAACGTGATCCAGGTCACATCAGATGTAAACGAAGCTAGGAAAAGACCGTGGAACACTACAGTGTGTAATTTGAAGTACTTTACGAGCAAACTTAATGAGCTGATTACCCCTAGAAGTAGTCCAAGTAGGGTTATACAGAGGCAGAAAAGGAGAAACGAAAAGATAAGTAATATGCTTAAATTACTCTTGAGTTACACTGATGGTTACACTGTGTTTGGTGAAGCCTCTTCACAAGGTGAAGAAATAAGAGAGCTATTCTCTTCGACAAGATTTTACTCTAACAGGTCTGGTCTACTAGGATGGGCACTTCCTGCTGGTGTCGGTTATGCGTCTGCTGGTGGAAAGTCACTGATTATAATGGGTGATGGGAGTTTCAACTATGCGCCTCAGGCAATATGGACAGCGTCAAGATATGATTTGAAAGTCAAGATACTGGTTATAAACAACAGTGGGTATGAGGCTTTAAGATCCAGGGCAGGATACGAACGCGACTTCTTCTCTCCTGAAACACACCCTTGGAGGATGGCAGAGGCTTATGATTTTACGGCGAAGGAGTTTGAGGACTACCAGTTAGCCGTAAAATGGTTAATGGAAGGAGAGGAAAGGAAGCTAGCTGAAATTAGGGTAGAAGAATAGGTGAGTGCTACGTGTTTTTTCAGTCTGCATAATAAGGTCTACTATAAACCTACTGTTTCAATAAAGTTATTTCTAGTTAGTAACTTTAACATTTATATATTTTTATTATACTAGAAATTATGAGAAATTAAAGAGTATTAACTTAATTAATTAGCCATAAATTGGTTTCTTCACCTTCCTAAAATCTTTACCAAAAATATTTTCATACGATTACCCTTTGCTGATATAGTAAAGTTAAGATTATAAAAATATATTCTCCAGCTAGAGTTGTGTTTCTATTTCAAGACAACAAATCCTCTAAGTCCACAGGCACCTTCATTATTCTTCTCCTTATAACATCCTCAATTGCACTGGTAACCGCAGCAGTTGCCACACCCACAGGAATCTCTCCTATTCCTTTAACACCATATGGAGTAACCTGTGATGGAGTAGGAACTACATTCACCTCAATATCTGGTAAATCCGCTGCAGTTGGCATACCGTAATCAGCAAGGTTTGTAGTAAGCAAATTACCATTTTCGTCATAAAGATATCTTTCATATAAAGCCAATGCAATACCAGTAGCTGTACCACCTATTACCTGTTCTTTGACTAGATCTTCGTCAATTGGATTACCTGGGTCAATGTATACTACATGCTTTATGGGTTTAATCTTACCGTCTTCAATTCTTACAACTGCCAAATCACAGGCAAAAGGATACGCATTAAACCTGTATTTGCCCTGAAGAGTATAGGTAAACTCTACTTCCTCTCCCTCAAACTGGGTGATTTTGACCTTTCCCCCTTTTTCACCAACAAAGTGTCCGTTCTCATATGATACCTTATCCCCCAAAATAGCCTCAGCTTTCCTCCTAGTTTTAGCCTTTAATTCCTCTACAGCTCCTGAAACTGAGCCATAAGTGAATGCAGCCATCCTACTTCCTCCAGGTCCAAAAGACGTGGGTAACTCAGTGTTATCTAGAGCCTCATATGTTATGTCATCAGTTGGTAAACCTAAAAGCTTTGAAGCCAGATAGACTGCTGTATGTTCATTCCCTTGTCCCTCTGCTCCAAAACCTAAACCAATTACGATTTTGCCGTTCTTTACTTTTATCTTTACTCTCTCACTTCCCGATGGTGTGCTAGGGTCTGTAGATAGCGCTATCCCAACTCCAGTCCTCTCATCTCTCATTGAAAATATGTCCTTCCTGGACAAAGCTAATTCTAAAAGACCTTTTGGATTTCCGGAATCTATATATGCAAAACCTGTGTCATAGGGGAATGTGTCAATGGCATTGATTTTCCTTATTTCAGCTCTACTAATACCTAAGTCGTCAGCTATAGCGTCCATGACTCTCTCTAAAGCCCATGTATGTGGAGGAGTGCCTGCTCCCCTGAAAGCACCTGGTGGGTTCTTGTTTGTTGCAACTAAAGTCCCTGTGTACCTGATGTTAGGTATTTTATATGGTCCGGTAAGGAAACCTAAAGGTTTGAATGCTTGACCTGAATCTATTGATGCACCCACATCTTCCCACAAATGGATGTCGAGAGCATTAACTCTACCATCAGAGTTGTAATAGGCGTTGATCTTGAACTTTCTCTCAGGACCACTACTATTAGATGCTAATAAGTGCTCACTTCTGGTTTCAATCCACTTAATTGGCACCTTAAATTTCAAAGATGCGTATCCCAATACAGACAAGTACCTGACAAATGAGAACTTTGCGCCAAAACTTCCTCCCTGTCTTGCATTTTTGTGAACTACTTTAACGCCCAAAGCTTTTTGAAGCTCGTTGGAAACTACATTTCCTGCCTGCTGATTGGAAATAACTATTAAACTATCGTCTTTTGGAATTACTTGCGCACCATAAGGCTCTATTGGATTGCCTGAACTCCTTGACCAATAAAGGTTAATTTCTATGCTCTTGCCTTTATTCTCCACTTTTCCAAACTCAAAAGTTTGTTCCCTGACTACGTTACTCTTTAAATCCTCAAATATTATGACTTTGTTCTCTAAAGCCTTATCAATATTTGATATTGCCTGTAATGGTTCGTACTCTACTTGAACTAACTCTACTAGGTCTGAAGCCCTATAAGGATCATCTGCCAGGACTAACGCAACAGGCTGACCAACATATAATGCCTTATTAATCGCTAAGAGAGAAGTATTTAGACCTGCCCCTTCCCTTTCTCCTGACCCCACACGTTTTGTAACAATGTCTTTGCCTGTAAGAACTAGTGCACCTCTATTCACCGCATCTGTGGGGTCTATCTTAAGTATTCGAGCATGAGGATACGGACTTCTGAGGAAGAAGGCGAATTTACCCTTAAATTCAAGGTCGTCAACATACCCTCCTCTTCCTATTAATGAATTATAAACATCTACTCTTTTCATGAAATGATATTGCCGTATAGGAAGCAAATAAATCTATCTACGAACCAACCTAAATGCAAACTACGTCTCTTTTACATGGGTACACTCCTTTTTAAGGCTTATTAGACAATTTTGGTGCAAATGAATAGAGACGTTGGAAAAAGTGCTGAAAGGGAACTGGTGTCGATTTTAAGATCTGAGGGCTTTAATGCCGTTAGAATACCTACGTCTAATTCCTCTCCTAATCCACTTCCCGACATTTTCGCTACAAAGGGAAATATCCTATTAGCTATAGAATGCAAAAGCACTTGGGAGCATAGGGTGAAAGTGAAGGACAGACAAGTGATAAAATTGTTTGAGTTTCTCTCCATGTTTACTATGGAAGGGAGAGCCCTAATTGCAGTGAAATTCAAAGAAATCCACAAGTGGAAAGTGATGGAAATAAGGGAAATAAAGGAAGCAGAAGTAACTATAGATAACTCAATATTTCTAGAGAATTACATATCTCAGTTCCTAGAGAACAGTGTATCTCAGGCTGGAAGAGAATTGAGTAAATTGTGATTCTTATTTTTCTTGTTGACGGGATGTAAGAATTTTCCCTCCTACCCTGAGTTGTTGATTGCACACTGGATGATCTTTTAATTGACTATGAGTCCCTAACTCTTTTCCATTATCTAGAAAGTTAACTAATAGGAGACATATTCTTTGTATTATCTATTTAAATGATCACTTACATTATTTTCCCTGTGATTAAGTACACCAGGGGGCTAGAAGAGGAAAAATTACTTAGAGAAATAATACAAGTACTAGGTCTTGAATACATAAATGCCGAAAGGGTAAGAGTGGTATACTCTGTCAATTCTAGATCTAGAGCCATAGCAAGAATCTGGAGTGTTCCAAAAGTGATACTGACTTCTTTTCAGCTTGAACCCCTATATGTGATCGAACTGATTACTGAAAGGTATTCTAGACTCAGTGAAGAGGAGAAGATAAAGGTGCTTATACATGAAATTCTCCACATACCTAAAGGTTTCAGCGGTGGTCTACGAGCCCATGGAAAACATGTGAATAAGAGAGAAGTGGAAAAATTATACAGGGAGTACTACAGTAAGAAGAAAGGGAACTGGAAGAGTAGATAAAAGTAATATGACGACATATGACGACATTATTGTGGTTAATTTTATGTCTGTCCTACAAATTATCTACATCCTACTTTGGTAAAAACTGAGCAGATGCTACACTGTCCCTGTGAATTACCTAGGACTACTGGAAAATTTTATATTAACTAATGATTTTTAGCTACCAAAATGATTATAATGTAATCAAGGATATTATTTTCTCATGATAGATTTTCATTTCCACGCACCAGTTAGGGAGTTCGTAGAATTTTTAGGAGAATATGCTGAACCTGCATTTAGATACTTTAACGCGAAAATAGAGCTTAAGGAGTTCAAGGAAATACTGGACTATTATGAGGGACTAGGGATTAAGAGGTTCGTAGTCCTACCTATAGACTCCACTACCTTTCTGGGGAGAAGAATTCACAATGAAGCAGTTCCCAATGACGATAGGGTTATAAGGTTCGTATCTGTAGATCCCATGAAAGCGAATGCAGTTGAAGAACTGAAGGAGGCAATAAAGAAGTTTGAACCTGTAGGAGTGAAACTACATCCTCAACTACAAGGATTCCATCCTCTAGACGAAAAGGCAATGAAGTTATATGAAGTAGTCAACAATCACGGATTAATTATAGTTTTTCATACTGGCACCTCAGGAATCGGGGCAGGTGTAAGGTCTAATATAAGGTTAGATTACGGTAGACCAATATATTTTGATGAAATTGCGGTGAGATTTCCAAATATAAAAATAGTTTTAGCCCATTTTGGCTGGCCCTGGACTGAGGAGGCAATTGCAGTAGCTTTGCATAAGCCGAATGTGTATTTAGATCTATCAGGTTGGGCACCAAGATATGTACCCGATGCCCTGTGGAAGAACGCTAAGAGATTAAGGGATAAGTTGCTTTTTGGATCCGATTACCCCTTAATAAAACCAGACAGATGGATCAATGAATTATCACAAGTAAATCTTGATCCTAATCTCAAAAATAAGATATTAAGTGAAAACGCAGAAAGGCTCATTAAGTCTACCGGAAGAGGCTGATCTGTACACTATCGTTTTGAGATATTTTAGTTTGGACAACATCACCTATTTTCTTTGTTTTACTCTCTTTATTTTATCATGAAATTCTTTATTAGCATCAAGGATTAAATTTGTAGTATGTCGGAAACTATAGAGGTCGTATCTCCCTCCAATTTAAAAGTCATAGGTAAAGTAGAAAGGATGAGTAGAGATGATGTAAGGGCACAAATTGAAGAGGCAGATAAGGGTTTCGAGGAGATATCTTCACTTCCCCTTTATAAGAGGACGGCAATTCTAAAGAGGGCTTCAGATATTATTGAGAGGGAAAAAGAGAGATTAGCTAATTTACTAGCCCTTGAGGCTGGAAAACCAATAAAGGATGCCAGAGTTGAGGTCACCAGAGCCTCAAGACTATTCCGACAGGCAGGGGAGGAGGCAGTTTTTGTATTAGAGGGTAAAAATTACAGGGTAGACGGATATGAATATCCTGCTGGAAATGAAAATAGAATTGTGGTGAGCCAAAGGGAACCTTTAGGAGTGGTTAGCGCAATACTACCCTTTAACTTTCCCGTTAATTCGTTTGCCCATAAGGTGGCTCCTGCAATAGCTGTAGGTAACTCTGTGGTGGTAAAACCTAGTATTAACACTCCATTATCTGCTTTGGAGATGGCTAAGATCCTTGTTGAAGCAGGTTTAACAGAGAAAGCTATCAGAGTAGTTACAGGGTATAGTAAGGAGATAGGCGATGAGCTCTACACTCACCCTTCAATAAGTTTAGTTACATTAACTGGTTCCACACAAACCGGTTTAATGATTGCGTCAAAGGCTGTTTCATTAGGTAAGAGAATAATTATGGAGTTGGGAGGATCTGACCCAATAATTGTATTAGAGGACGCAGATATCGAAAGATCATCCTCCATAGCAGTAAGATCCAGATATGAATATGCTGGACAGAATTGTAATGCTGGAAAGAGGATAATAGTGAGAGAAGAAATATATGAGAGATTTGTGTTCTCTTTTGAGAAAAAGGTTAGGGAATTGAGGGTAGGTGACCCACTGGACGAGAACACTGATGTGGGACCTGTAATAAATAGGGAGAGTGTGCAAAACCTCAACTCTGTAATAGATGACGCCAAATCTAAGGGAGGAAAAGTTGAGATACTAAATAAAGGACCTGATAATGGACATTTCTTTCCCCTTACTGCAGTTCTAAAGCCCAGCTTAGACATGTTGGTTACTAAAACAGAGGTATTCGGACCTATTGCGCCTATAATACCAGTGAAAAGTGATGAGGAGGCTATTCAAGTGGCTAACTCCACGGATTATGGATTGCAATCAGCCGTGTTCACTAAGGATGTAAACAGGGCTCTAAGAATAAGCAAGGCTCTTAAGTTCGGAGCTGTAATCATTAACGATAGTACAAGACTAAGATGGGATTCATTACCATTCGGTGGGTTTAAGAAGACCGGGATAGGAAGAGAGGGTGTTAGAGATACAATGCTGGAAATGACTGAGAACAAGTTGGTGTCCATAACCCTACTGTAAGCAAGTTCGTTTTACCCTGCATCTCTCTCTTCAGTTACCTAAAAGGATTTCCTTCAACGTAAACCTTTGTGTGGTATTAGATATATCTATTACTAGAATGAAAAAAGATGAAAATTAGTGTTTCTTACATTATTAACTTATTATAAACTAAGTCTTATCTTCTACATTTAAGGAATAGTACGAATGATTTTTTAACTTTCTTTCACTTAGCGTTAATTATGCCATATAACACATCTATACTCAGAGTATTAATGACTGTATTTTTATTAGTACCCATTCTATCTATGCCTCTACTGACATTACAGCATCTTCTAAGTGCATCAACTAGCCAAAATAACACTTTCAAAGTAATGTACCAAGATTACTCATCTATGCTAAGAACGTCATCTGCTAACACAAAATACACATATTCTAAGGTTACATATAGTATGACTGCAGATAATTCCACAACCAAGACCATTAGTTACGATAGTTATACATATGACGTAAATGTTGGAAGTTTACAGACTTTCTCTGGAACCATTACTGTATCAGTGTCCAACTTCAATATAACAGTGAACTCAGAGATCCCTCAACTTGCTAGAGTAATATTAGAGGAACCAAACCTAGATGAGGAACTAGTGTGGGCTGGTTTCACAAATGGAACTGCTAGCATAACTGGTCTGGCTTACTTTAACTCTTCAGCAAAACTGATATTAGAGTTCTTAAATGGAACAGGCTTCTCTAACGTTACGTTCAACATAAATAGACAGCAAAACTCCTACTCACAGACAGTTTCCCTACAGCTACAGAAAGTCACCTTAAACCTTTCAGGTTCATTTTCCTTTACAACTACTGTTGATAGCTCTCATCCTAAGAGATACTCACAGGTTGAGTTCCACTATAACGGATTGAATGGACAGGCTAACTATAACACAACCTTAGCTTACTTCCAGGGTTCATATGTTCCAGCCATGGTGTGGATTACATCAACTCAAGGGCAATTCTCAACACCCTCAATAAGCTTCCAAGCCCAGGGATACTTTACTGGAATAGAGTTCTTGGGTGTTAACGGTACATTGGCAGGTTACGTTTCGACATCATATGTTTCAACTATGGCAAGCTCTAGTCTTAGGATATTATCAGGTGGTATAGACGGTGCAAGTGGTTCTGTGAAAGTTATCATTAACCCACAGGCACAGTACGGTAGTCCAAAAGTTGTAACCAAAGTTATGGTAAGTGGAAACCCTGTCATAATAGCCATCACAAATAACGGTGTGATGAGCACTGCTAATGTAGACGTATCAAGGAATGTTGAAAACGGAAGAGTGTTAGTTGACCTGGACGTTAATGGAAATGGACAATATGTACTTGTATTCCCCAATAGTTCATCAGCCTACGTAAGGTTGGTTGTACCTCAATCAGTGAATGTCCAGAATGTAACAATAAACGGAAAGTCCTATGAGAGCCAAGTAGTTTCAATAAACGCAACAGGGTATGTGGTATTCAATGTGTCATTACTTAAAAATGAGACAGTGACTGTGTTTGCTAAGAACGGGAACTCACTAACACAAGTGAATTCAAATGATTACTTCGTCAATAATGGAAAAGTGGTAGTTTTAGTGGACCCTGCTAACACTTATTACGTAGTGTATGGTTACTCTCCATCTCCACTAACCTCAGGTAGTACGATGTACATAATAATTGGTATAATAGTTGCTATAATTATAATAATTGCAGTAGTCCTGCTGGCTAGAAGGAGAAAATAAAAGTTTTCACTTTTTCTCACTTTTTTCTATCAAATCATTAAAATATACCTCATTAACGTAAAGTTTTACAAACCTATTTTTATCAAAACCTAAGCTCATACCCCTCTTCTCCTTAAGTTGATAATCAATTATCTCGGTGTCTTTCTCGTATTTCACTGAAAGGAATACGTCCTCATAACCATTTATGAAAGTCTCGTCGAAAACCTTGTCACTCACAATTCTCCTGTTCAGAATCATAAAGCTCCCACCATTAATCACTTCTTTAACCACCTCGCCCGCAAATTTCTTGGATTTAAGCATGGAGTCTATTACAGTTAGCTTACTAATCCTTAACTTCTCTCCATATTTTAGCGTTAAGCTACCATAAACCTCTGCAGGAGGTATACGGAAGATTTTACCAATGTACTTCATGACCTTCAAATAAGATCGATTAAACTTGATTATTGATACCTTATACGTGTGATAACTAGAGGGCTTTGCAAATACCAGACCCCTATCAGTAGTGCTTAACTCCTCAACAAGTTTAGAGGGATTTTCAGCCTCAAGAACGTCATCATTTGATACCACAATCCATTTAGGGTTAAACTCCTTTGACGCAAACTGAATTCCGTGGTTTACACTTGTCGCGTAATTAAAATAAGGTCCTGAACTCAGTACAAAAACCAAAGTGAGGTTATTGTAAATTTTACGTAGTTCCCTGCTAACTCTTTCAAAGTTAGCAGTTGGTATAACAACAATCACCTCACTCTCTTTACCTCCAATCACCTTAATCTCCGTTTTAGCCCTAGGTCTGCTCACCATCCACTTCAGTATCCTCTCTCTATCACCTATTTCGTACACTCTCTCAGGTTTATTTTGAAAATAGTATTCTAGCTCTTTATCCAATTTTTATCACTTAACCTATAGAACAGAGTATAAAGCATGATCATGGAAAAGGAATATATGAAGTCCTCAATCGGTATTGTAAGTACCCTAACTCCAAGTATTGAGTTAGAAACTCCATACAGCACTATAGGAATTGACGTTAAAAAGTAATCGAAAACTAAGAAGGGAACATATGTAAGACCCATGAACTTCCAAAATACTGTTGACCTTAACATATCTTCATCTAAAATTGCTGATATCACCAGCGACATCGACAAATAGAGTATAACGATGAACGTGTAGGAATAGTGGAGAAATAGAGCCAAATCGACAATCACCAGTAATGCGGAGATGATAAACACTAGACGTCTGTTTATGAACCTTATTTCGGAACCCTTACTCCTCTTAAGTATATCGTAAATCAGAAGAGTGGCAAAAGGTGTTACGATGAAGAACATTACCTCCTCTATGGGTAGATTAATTACATAAACCCCCAAAACCCAAGTCCTGTTGAATGACCATGAACCAAAAGCTGTAGCAAAGAAGTCCCAATACAAGAACAGAGGGCTTACAATTGCTACAGAACTTAGTAAGGCTAGGTAATTTCTTCCCTTCAAAATCAGTGAAAGTATAAGAGTGGGAATGAACATCATTAAGTCTATCTCCACATAAGCATATCCCTTCAGAAAGATAGGAAGTTGCGTAAGAAATACACCCCTAAAGCGTTGTATATACCCTGGGCAATTACTCTTCTCTTCTTTGGCTTTATCTTCCTCTGCTTGATTATCTGCGGATTATTCCATATCTTCTTTGCTGTCCACTTGTACATGTCTGCAGCAGTCTTTATGGCAATGAGGTACCTGAATGGTATGTAACTGTACCCTTTCTCAGCTGTCTTCTGGTACTCAAAATATCTGCTTATTTGGAACCTTATGAACTCATTAAATCTTGGAGAACTATCAAGCAAGGACGTCTTAAACTCCATCATCTCCTGGAACGGTAAGTATTGTCTACCTAATGACATATCCTCTTCAACATCTCTAATGAAATTTATAAACTGCATTGCCCTGCCTAACATTCTAGCGTAGTAGTAGGACTCTTCAGGTAAGTCCAATATCTTAGCCATCATCAAACCGACTACTTCTGCTGAACCATATATGTACTCAAGTAGCTCATCAATAGTGTGGTAGACACTCTTCTTCAAATCGCTCTCCATGGCGTCAAGGAAGGCATTAACCCATTCCTTTTCAAAGTTCTTTCTTCTCATCAGTTCAACAAAGTTCTTCAATACAAGGTCGTTTGATTCCTTACCGTCTAGCTGTTCGTAGTACTTACTTCTCAGCTCATAAAACTCTTTAGCCTTTTGAGGAATTGAATCCACTAGGTCATCAAAAACTCTCACAAAAGCGTAAAGCTTAGTGACATCCCTCTTAACCTGAGGGGGAAAGAACACTGAGCTATTGTAATATGTGACGCTCGCTCTTTTGAATATCAGTGTTAGGTTGACCACAGTATGGCTTACTCAGGTATTTAAATAAAAATATGTTATATTATTCCTTATTAGGATTTATTTGGAGATATACTAATTTTGCTTACATGGTTTTATAACTAGACAGCAAGATCATCAGACTATGAATGATTTATTCATAATTCTTCCCACGGCGATAGTTATGTTCTTTTCTATGGAATTCATAGCGAGATTTGTACATAAATATGTAATGCACGGGTTTATGTGGTTCATTCATAAGGACCACCACAGGGATCAACACGGCACCTTTGAACGAAATGACTTATTTGGGGCACTGTTTGCTACAGTAGCTGCTTATCTTATATTCAATGGCATATTTAACCTCAACCCCATTTCCCTAGGCTTAGGCATAGGAATGACCTGGTATGGAATATCATACTTTTTAGTACACGATATGATCATACACGACAGACACCTACACCTTAGATCTTGGGCAATGAAACACACATATTTTAGGAAGTTAGTTATGGTCCATGACGTTCACCATAACAAAGGTAAAGGTAACTGGGGGTTCTTGTTAGTAATAAGAGGATTAGACGAAATACCTGAAGGAGTGGATCAAGTATAAAAGCAGTTATAGTTGGTGCGGGAATAGGAGGATTGTCAACTGCTTTATATCTAGCTAAAAAAGGTATCAATGTTATAGTCCTAGAAAAGAATTCACTACCTGGAGGAAGAGCTAGGTGGTTTAGTGAAGGGGACTACGAGTTCGATATGGGACCATCATGGTATCTTATGCCTGAAGTTTTTGAAAAGTTCTACAGAGAAGTTGGTGAAGAGCCGCCCACGATTAGGGAGGTAAGTCCTCTGTTCTCTTTGATATCAGAGAGGGATAGGAAATCAGAGTCATTTTATAAATATGATGAGAGGTTAGCTAGTTACATAGCAGATACTGAATTCATGTACAATTTAGCAATGGAAAAATTTCTCTACAAAGAACTAAAGATCTCAGACATGCTTGACTCTACAATAATAAACAACATGAATAGGTTTCCCATATTCAACACCCTTGATCACTTTAACAGAAGGTATTTCCCTAATGACGAGTTCCTTCAAAAAGCATTAGGATTCTCGGCAGTATTCTTAGGGGGATCTCCTTTTAACACACCTGCAATATACGCCATGGTCAATTACGCCATATACGGAAAAGGCGTGTTTTATCCTGAAGAAGGCTTCAAGGGATTAGTTCTAAAGTTGTTTGAAGCCTGTAAAAGAGCAGGAGTGGAGTTCAAGTTTGATTTTGAAGTGGATAGGGTTCAAGGATCAAATGGAGTGTTAAAGCATGTTGAGAATAAGGGAAGGGCTGTGGATGGTGATTACTTCGTATTTAACATGGATTACCATTACGCAGATAAGTTACTGTCAAGTAATGATGAAGTTTATTGGATGAGGAGGAAGTTGGCACCATCAGCAATATTAGTTTATGCAGGTGTTGAAGGAGAGGTGAAATCGCCTCACCATGTAATAATAATTAATGGTGACTGGAGGTATCACTTTAACTCAATTATGAGGGTAGCTGAGCCAGACTTAAACAACATATCATATTACGTCAGTTACACCAGGGCAACAGATAAGAGGATTAAGGGGGACAGTTTAGTGTTCCTTATACCCATTTCAGCTGGACTATTTGGAATAAACCCCGAGGCTTATGTGAAGAAGACTATAAACGATTTCAAAGAGAAAACAGGTAGTAAATTTGACGTGAAGTTCATGAGAGTATACACTCCTTTTGATTTCCTAGTGGATTACAATGCGTATAGGGGAACAGCCTTTGGGATTTCACATACATTAGACCAAACCGGTCCATTTAGACCTCCCATGAGAAATAGAAGATGGATAAATGTCTATCATGTTGGGCAGTATACACAACCTGGTATAGGTGTGCCCATGGTTACAATATCTGCAATGATTGTCGGTAAGAAAATACTGGAAGACATGGAGAAAAGAAAATAATAAGGAGCTAGCCTGAGTAGGAGTCTCCGAACTTATGTTCGTCAAATTTTTAATTAACAAATTGAAAATGTATAGTAATGAGTATAAGTAAAAGTGAGTTAAGGAAAGTTACTCTAGCTGCATCAATAGGCACATTTTTAGAGTACTATGATCTTCTCTTGAGTGCAACAGCTGCTGGAATAGTTTGGCCTTCACTGTACTTCAGTCCTGCAACCAAGAACCCAACTATAGGACTAGCATTATCTCTATCCACAGTGGGAATAGCATTCATAGTAAGACCACTAGGCGGTCTCATATTTGGGCAAATAGGAGATAAGTTAGGTAGAAAGTCTACACTGATCATTACCCTTTTACTTATGTTCATAGGAACATTTGGACTAGGTGTCCTACCAACTTACGCACAAATTGGTGTATTATCAGCTTTCATGATAATAATACTCAGAATTATTCAGGGGATAGGCTTTGGTGGGGAATGGGGAGGGGCAGTATCGTGGATTGTTGAGTTTGCTAAAAAAGCAAATATTAGTCCTACGTACTGGACGTCTTTTCTCCAAGGTGCAGTGCTCTTCGGTATATCTGCATCAACATTTGGATTTGCGATAGTTTCAGCATTACTAGATAGAGCTTCTTTCCTCTCATGGGGATGGAGGTTATTATTCATAGTGGGGGCTATCATAGTCGTGTTAGGGGCTTTAATGCGCTATTACACCTCTGAAAGTCCGTTGTTCCTAGAATTAAAAGTTAAAGGAGAGTTATCCAAGTCCCCCGCCCTAGAAACCTTGAAAAAATATTGGGTTAGTATTATTCTTCTAGCAATAGCGTGGTGGTATATGACAGTGACAACTGTTCTAATTGCCACTCCATATTCTATACAATTTGCCTCAGCTATAGGTGTTAATACTATACTCGGTTTGAGCTCGCAGTCTTTTATGAACCTAGTAATAGGTATAGGTTACGTAGTGGGTGGTCTCGCATCAATAGTACTTGGTGTAATGACCAAAAGCATCAGAATGACTAGGTTAAATGTGGTCGTTGCTGTACTGTGTTCAGTATTGGTCTACTTGTACTTCTACATGATATCACTCAAAGAGGCATACTTTGTTATCCTGTCTTCAGCGATATTTTATGGAGCAGTGTTTTATCCCTTTGGAGGATTAGCGTCTTGGTTCGCTGAAAGCTTCCCTACAAAATATAGGTATACTGGGACTGGTTTAGCTTATCAGATAGGAGGATTACTCAGTGGTATAGTATCTACTTTCGTCCCACCGATAATTTTACTTTACACTAAACTTCCTGTATCTCAGTTGTGGTTATACTATGCATTTACTTACACGATAATATGTATAATATCAGCTCTAGCTACTATAGCCTATTCTCGAGTCCATGGAAAAATAGAAATGCCAAAATAGATTATAAAGAGTTAAAGTGTCACCCTTCTATCTCAAAAATTTTTATACGACGTGTTTCTCATAATCTTACTTAAATGAGAAGACGGTCAGCTATTTTCACTCTCGTTGTCATAACAGTAGTGATAATAGCGTTGTCCCTACTGTTGTTTATGAACCGTACATCTTCCCATAGCTCGACTATTCAGAGTGGTGGAAACTTATCTGGAAAGGTAAACAATGTAATCATAAATCAAGCCATTGAAAAGGCTTCAAATGCACCTGACAAAATGTTCGTTGAAGTAAACATTACAGTTTCTTACAATGGTAGTGGGAGTGTAAATATAGTCCCACAGGACTTCTACTTAGCCACCAACGTAGGCGTTTATGAAGGCAATCCAGGTGAACCGGTATTTGGAGATCCTAACCCGTTTCAGGCCACAACACTAAAAAACGAGACTAGTGTGAATGGTATAGTCTCATTCCTCACTCCTTCCAATATTTCTCTCTACAATATTTACTATAAAGAGAGTAACAAAATTCTCCTTAACATCTCCCTGAGAGGGACTAACCTAACCTATTTCACATGGATAAGTGTAGTTCACATTTCTTCGAACAACAGTTTAATTGTTTATTTCACAAATGTTTCCTCAAACCTCATGGGGTTCAGTGGTAATAAAATAATACTGAATGTTACAGTTCACAACCTAAACTATAACGAGACCATTAAGCTGATGAACATTACCGTTCAGCCAAATATTTTTAATTACACTTACTCTCCACCTGTAGGAGAGAACTTGACAATAAAACCTAACGGTTTCCTTTCTCTTATTCTAACTATAATCTTACCTAGAGCAAGCTACTACGGAGACATCTATATAAAAATAACAATTGTGTAATAGCAGTCCTAGACTTGTCTACATGTACCCTTTTCGTCTAGGATTACACTCTCTTTAGGTTCTATGGCACTCCTGCAGAAAATCTTTGCTCCTCCTAAGTCTACAAGGCACAGGTAGTAAGTGTCCTCGAACCCCTCAGGTGTAGCGGTTAACTTCCAATACTGTACTATCCTACCCTCTCTCTTTTCAACAGATGAAAAATCAGAGTTGCCACACTTAGGGCATCTTGCTCTCTCTACTGAAAATGAATAACCGCATCTCTTACAGGTATATATCATGGTTCTTCACCGTAGATTAGGACTGTAGCTGAATTACCAAACCCAGCCATACTTAGTGAAAGTCCAGTTCTTGCATCCTTAACTTGTCTTTGACCTGCTTCCCTTCTCAGCTGAAGAAATGCCTCATAAGCTTGGGCTACCCCACTAGCTCCTATAGGATGTCCTTTGGAATTTAGCCCACCACTTGTGTTTATTGGCATTTCACCGTTTATTTCAGTGACAGTATCGAAATACGCTTTCCAACCCTCTCCCTTCTTTAACAGACCTAGCTCCTCAGCCTGGACTATTTCTAAGACCGTGGACATATCATGAAGTTCTGCAAAGTCCACTTTCTCTACCTTTGCCGTTTTCTTGGCAATCACTCCTGCATTCCTCACTGAGTTCAGGGACAGGATGTTTTCCCTCTCAGATATACTAGATGTATCTGATGCAGTCCCTACACCCTTTATGAATACAGGCTTTTTGGTGAAGCTGTAAGAGTCTTCACTCCTCACCATTAATAGAGCACATGCACCATCACTTATAGGGGTAAATTCATAGAGAGTCAAGGGATCAGCAATGACTGGAGATTTGAGCACTTCCTCCAAGCTAACCTCCTTTTGGACATGGGCGTAGGGATTTAACGAACCGTTGTGATGATTTTTAACTGCCACCCTAGCAAATGCATCTCTTGGTGCATCATATCTCTTCATATACTCCTTTGATAACAAACCAGCTAAGGAAGGTAATGTTAGCCCAGCCATTCTTTCCTCTCTTGGAAGGAGGGATGCGATTACAGAAGTAACCTGCTTTGTGTTCTTCTCTGACATCTTTTCTACCCCTATAACTAAGACAGTGTTAGCCATTTTCGAGTCCAATAATGACTTAGCTACCAGTAAGGCTGAGCCCCCACTCCCACTTGTGTTGTCCACTCTTATTGAGGGTATCTTGTCTATGCCTAAATATGTTGTAGCTAAATTATTCAGACCTGATATTGAATTAAGTTCTCCTGAGTAAGTGTTTGAGACTATGACAAAGTCGATCTCGTATTTCTTTACCATAGGTATTCCGACTTCAGATATCAGTTGAAGTAAACTTTCCTTCCTTTTTCCGAATTTCGTAATTGAACCATCGACAATTGCAACCATTATCATCCTTACGTCCTAAGCGAATTTAAAATTATAGTTCTCAGCAAGAGAATTATATAATTATAAAATACCTTCAGTAGTATATATTACACGTATGACTTACTCAATAGTAATTTACGACCCAAACGAGAAAGCATGGGGGATAGGTGTTGCCAGCAAGTTCTTAGCAGTGGGCGCTTTTGTGCCTTGGTTGAAACCAGAGGTTGGGGCAATAGCAACTCAAGCCCTAGCTAATCTAGAGTATGGTAGAAAAGGATTGGAACTCCTGGAGAAGGGTTATGACGCAAGGAGTACGGTGAATAGTTTAACTTCTGCAGACCAGCTTAGAGAAAAAAGACAATTAGGTGTAGTTGACAGTAAAGGGAATGCGTATGCGTTTACTGGAAGAGAATGTTACCCATATGCAGGTCATATAATAGGTAATAACTTCACAGTACAAGGAAATATATTAGCGGGAGAGGAAGTGCTAGAGGTTATGGCTAAAGAGGCAGAGGGCAGAGGAAGGATATATGAAAAAATACTGAATGCATTGAAGATGGCAGAGAGCAAAGGAGGAGACAGGAGAGGAAAGCAAAGTGCAGCAATTATAATTGTAAGAAAACCAACTAAGAGTAATACCGAGTTTGAACCATCGGATGTTGGAAAATATGTTGATATAAGGGTTGACGACAGTAAGGAACCGTTAGTAGAGTTGGAAAGAGTGTTGAATTTATGGGTTGCGACTTTCCTTGAGGAAGAGATGGTGAGTGTATACGATTACTTAGACAAAATTAATAGTGCGTTGAGTAAGTTAGGTTATCAAGACCTGAAGAGTTGGGTCGAGATAAATAATTTTGAGGCTAAGTTCTCCGGGGATAAAATAGGAAAGACTGTTCTTAAGGTGCTATTTGAGCAGGCAGGAGTAAGGACATAATAAGCAAGCAACTAGATCCCTTATTAGGTTTCATAAAGATACATATTGATCTCTTTTTTCCTTGAGTACACAGACCAAACCTCCCTAGTATGATCTGTTTTCTGGTGAAGTTAACATATGTGATCTAACACATGATATTTGATGAGTGCATGTACATTATTTTTATAATTAATAATTTAAATAGTATATCTATGGAACAACTACCATGGAACGTAACTGTACTTGATTTAACTAGGTTATTACCGGGTGGAGTTGCCACTAGGCTACTGGCCGACTTAGGATTCAATGTCATAAAAGTAGAGGACACAGAGAGAGGGGATTACATGAGGGAGACTAGTCCTGAAGTCTTCAACTACTTAAACTACGGAAAGAAAAGTATATCCATAAACTTGAAAGATGACAGAGGGAGAGAGATCTTTTACGAGCTAGTTAGAAAGAGCAGGGTACTGATAGAGAGTTTCAGGTCTGATGTGGTCAAGAGGTTAAAGATAGATTATGATACACTTAGAGTGTTAAATGAGAAATTAATATACTGCTCAATAACAGGCTATGGATATGAAGGTCCGTTATTGCCAAACCATGATATTAATTGTAACGCTTACGCTGGAATTGATAAAGTACTTCCAGTCCAGGTAGCTGATATAGGTAGTTCATTATTAGCTGTCATAGGAATACTCAATAAGATGTGGAGAAATGAGGGCGGATTCGTAGACGTATCAATGGCTAGAGCATCTAAACTATTTAATGTGATGAACATTCTGACTGAGGGTAAAAGTGTACTTAATGGTGATTATCCCTGTTATAACTTGTATGAGTCTAAGGATGGGAAGATATCACTAGGTGCGTTAGAACCTAAATTCTGGGTTAACTTCTTACATGCAGTAGGAAGGGAAGAGTTAATAAACAGACAGTTTGATCCTGATGCAATTAAAGATGTATCTGAGATAGTGAAGAGTTATACTACAGGGGAGCTTATGGAGATAGCTGAGAAGCATGACGTGCCTATATATCCTGTAAGAAGATTAGAAGAGGTTAAGAGAGAATTTAAGTACGAGAGGGGACCAGTTAGGGGAGAAAATACTCTTGAGATTCTGAAAATTTTAGGAATACCAGAGGCTAAAATAAAAGAGTTAGTCCATGACGGTGTTGTCTCGATTCAAGAAAAAGACTTTCTGACAAAGAATCGACAAACCTCGCCTTTTAAGGCGGGGTGAGGTTTTTATAGTATCGTTAAGATGTTAAATTTGGTTAAAATGATGCGTGAGGAAACCCATGGAAATGGGTATATTAGTTCAATTAAGTGTCCTCATGCTGAAAAACAATATTCCTGAGTCTCAAGGAGGGTGGAATGAGGGTTTAACCAGAGGGATAGGGGTAAAGTGGCTGAAGACCTAGCCTTTGGTTTACCGCTGGATGTGTGGAGTGGGGTGGGTGATACTCACTAGTTATGAGACGATGAGGGTGAAGGCGGTAAATCATAAACCTGTGAACCGCTCTAAAGGAACCCTTTAGGGCGGGGAGTGGGTCAATTGAATTGGTGTTTCTATATATAGAAATGAGGATTCGATATTCTACTCCTCTAACTTTTATGTCTTAAATCATATTGATCTTGATTTTTTATTGAAGGATAAAAAGAAAGAAGACAAAAAAAGGAAAATCTTTTTTCAAAAAACATTATTCAGGGATCAGGAAGCCCCTCCCTCCTTACTTTCCGTGCTTTTACTCTTTGCCATTTGTGGTGGAGATATGAGATTCTCGTTAACTTCCTCCAATCTTACACCTACAGTCTTAGGTATAGTAAACCAGAGTATAGCTGCAGCTATTATAACAGGGAATGCCTCCAACCCCCAAGCAGTGATAGGACCAAATGATGCAACTAGTGGGAACAGAAGTAATGGACCTATTGCACCACCTATATGACCCAACCCATCAGAAATAGCAAACCCTGTCGACCTAGCTGATGTAGGGAATGACTCACTGGACATTAGATAACCGGCTAGATATGACATCCCTCCTCCTATTGCATTCAGTATGAATCCTAGTGTTAATGCCATTCCCAACAGGTCGAAACGTGTAACGAAATAAGCGGCAACTATGGTACCTATCAGCCAACCAAAAGACCCAATTTGAGTTAATAGTCTCCTGTCTGTCTTCTCTATAAAGGCTAATAGGAGGAATGCCATAGCTGTATCTCCCAAGGCAGCGAACCCAGTGTAAAGTACATATTGGTTAAATGTGGATCCCGTTATGCCTAACGCCAATCCATAGTAGTCCCACAAAGTTGAAAAAGTGTATTGGACAAAGTAGATAAAGAACCAGAAAATCACTAGACCAACTAGCCTCTTGAGAAATGTTCTATTACCTAAAACTGACCATGTTTTAGTTGGCGTAGTATATTGAATTATCTTTGGTTCAGGTAGAGAACTAACTTTGGCTCTAGCTATAGCTGTCTCTTCCATACTCCTGACCAGTTTTTCAGCCTCATCTATCTTACCTTTTTTCACAAGGAATCTAACAGTTTCTGGTGCTGTTACTCTAAGTACCAATGCAGCAAACGCCATCACAGCAGCTATACCAAAAGCTAATCTCCAACCTATTCCAGGCAATGAGGTCACTAACACTGATGCTGCAGTGGCTCCTACACCTACTGCAATCCAACCTGACAGATAAATGTAATTGGCATATTTACCTCTTTTAGCGCTCGGGGCAAACTCTGTTACGTAAACCATTGCTAAGTTTAAATCACCACCAATACCAGCTCCTTCAATAAATCTGAAGATCGCTAGCATAGGGAAGTTTACAGAGAGAGCCATTCCTAAGCTTCCTATAGCAGTAAGGGTAACCGTTAATATAAGTACAGGTTTCCTACCAATTCTATCAGCTAAATAACCTAGACCCAAGGATCCTGGGATATATCCAAATAATCCTATTGAAGCAATTAATGAAGCTGTCGAAGCGTTGAGAAATGGTATATATGGTAAGGCTGCACCTATGTTGCCTACAGCGTCATAAAGGGTTATAAAGTAGCTGAAACCTATGGCATACAGTATTACATAAGATAGTCCCCATGTAGGTAATCTGTCAATTCTTGCGAGATATTCGTCTAAAACGTTTTTATTAGTCATAATTGGGCTTTAGCCTTAATTATTTATAAGAATTATTTTTAATAATCAAGTTATATTCACTTATATTTTGACTCTCTTATTAAAATAGTACAGTTTAAAATATAATAGTTAAAATAAAAAATCTGAGTTTATAAAGGTCTAAATAAAAGCATAAGACCTACCCACTACGTCTTAAGCTAATATTCTTTCAAATAATTACTGAATTGTATACAGCCTCTACCATGTCCCTGGAGAAGATTTTGCGGGCATATTCTTCCTCAATTTTACCCCTTAATGAATGACCCGGATTTTCACCAGCTATAAGTTCAATTTGCTTTAATCTTCCTTCCCTTATTACGTGTAGTTTTACGTAATCCTTAACTTCTAAGGGCTTGTATATACCGTCTACGCCGACAATTTGATCCTCAGGCATAAGACCCGCTAAATCTGCAGGTGAATTCTCCTCAACAAACTTTACTCTCTGATTATCTAAAAGGAGACCGTAGTACTTTTTACCCTTATCAACAAATTGCAGGTCTATCACTCTTCCTATAGCCTCTAGTATGTGGTAAGCTGGTTTATTTGCCAATTCCAGCTCATGGAACCCTAGTCCCTCCAGTGTTTTTTCCACATCTCTAAATGTATATCTTTCAGGCAACGTCTTAAATAGCTCATCTATTCTATTTCCCCTTTCAGCCAAACGTAGGTCGACGTAGAATCCTAGAGCCAGTCCACCGTCATAATACGAAATAGATGCATTCAAGAAATTCTCATCCTGTTTATAATACTTTATCCAGGCTGTTTTGGACGCTTCAGATAAACTCACCCTTTTTGCACCCGGAAATGTGAGATTATGCAGAGATTGTAGTACTCTCCTGAATATCTCCTCAGGAGTGTTTAGACCAGCCCTGAGACATATGAGGTGTGCCATATAGTCTGTAAATCCCTCCGCAAACCATAACAAATCTGTGTAAACTTCCTTTTCGTAATTGTGGTTTAGGTCTTTAGGGACCAATTTCTTGACGTTGAGCCTATGGAAATACTCATGGGCGAAAAGAATTGAAAGGTCCTTCTTGTCCCACGGTACCACTATTCCTGTGGACTTCTTGTGTTCAATACCACCAAAATTTCTATCACTCCTCCTAAAGTGGAAAATATACTTATCCTTAGGTTCAATCACCTTATCAGCTTCACTGACTATTCTGCCCAACATGGTTAAATCAACATCGTCTATAGTGGAAACATAATGTCCTTCATCTACCTGAAGAACCTTGAGTTCTGGCGATGCCTCAATTGGTGAATCGGCAAACTCATGGTAGTTGTCCGCACAATAATACCCGTTTTCTTCCTGGAGAGTCGTTGCAACTTTCCAGTTAGTTTCAATCTTCACACAGTATTTTTCGTAAATGTTCTGGAATGGAAAGACCGCTGGCGGATTTATGAAGAGATAATCATTTGTGGATATCGCCTCTCTCTGATCCCTGCTTGATGCATACACTAGGTACTTAAAATTTTCCTTTACGTAAAACCTGTTCTTAGTTATCCTAAAACCTTCAATTTCAACCACGTTTCTTTCCAGCTCCCTTATAACATATGAACCGGGCACATAAGTAGGGAAAATTGCCACACCCTCTTTTCCTTGGGCTATAACTTCTATATATCTATTCCTTGGTTTTACAATAAACTTCATAAAATATATAAGGCTAAGGAACTCCTTTAAACTTTTTCACTAAACCCTCCACTTTACTTATTATCTTTGAACTTCATCTGACCTCCTCCCAGCCCTAAAGGTCGAGGCTTTCGTCATTTTGTAACTGGACTGCATAAAGAGAATATCAAAACTATTTTTTGAAGCGTAACACTAACATATGGTAATTCCATAGGCACCACTAGATCAGACGCTTTTTCACGCCTTAGATTCCTCTCTTACCTCAACAGTAAAAACAGGATCAATATTGGATATATTGTTATTAGAGCTAAACCTTCACTTATCTTGATATTCTTGTCCCTAATAATCATGAGTAATGATAAAACCGAAAGGGGGATTAGTATGACGTCCAGGTGGTTTGAGACCAGGTTAACTGTAGTGTAGAACCCAGGAATACTCAACAGTAATGTTAAGTTCTCCAGTTTTCCTCCCATAAAGTTAGTGATTACAGTATCGACATTCGAAGCTGAGTTATACAATAGACTTAATGCTAAAAATCCGTCTCCAAGTTCTGAGGCAATAGGAACCAAAACTGACGCCAGAACAACAGTGGGTATATTAAAAACTGTAGACAGAGAAACTAATGAACTCACAAAGAAGTTTGATATCAAAAAAAGCATCACAGCCCCTATACTTAAGAGGAGAATTGTCTTTCTTACGTTAAACTCACGTCTCACATCTACTCTTCTCCCCCTATACCTCCTATAAACGTAATATACATAAGGTATTAGAAGCAGGATTGATGCATAATAATTCACACTTCTGAATACCAAAAGAACTAGGGTAAACGTTACCAATGCTATAAGTAATGATGTATACTCACTGGAGATATCCCCGTCTATTTGAATAGTTTTAGACTTGTATCTAAAGTAGTAGACGACCGAGATCAACCCTATACCAAATGTAAATATGAATAAGAGGCTTCCCGTTATGGAACCTACAGCTACTTCATTTGCACCTGACAGGACAGCTTCCGTTATTATGATTGTTTCAGGCAGACTGTTTATTAGCCCAAGTATTAGCCCACCGGTCAATCCACTATCTAATTTCTTCTCAATTTCCATGGTAGCCTTTGCTAACAGTGTGGAAGTTAAACCAATTGAAACTATCCAAACCAGAACTTGTAATATAGGTATAAGCCATACGTCCAACTTATTATAATATTCTCCTTACTATCTTATAAGCTATTGTTCTAATATAAAAATTATTTTTGAATTAATTAAAATCAAATTATTAACCGATTATTACAATACTCAAGTCAAATATCTACAAATATTACTTTAAGTCAGCCCTGGTTTAAGTAGAAGGGAAATCCAACTAGTTAAAACACCACCAGGGAGGTTAGTCCAATTCCCTGGCAGATAACATAGATTTATCCACATAGTGGAATATTTTACCTGAGCCGTGAAGTAATAGGTTAGTCTTACGTAAATCGAGTCCAGATTGGTTAGTAATTCCGTCCCTAACTTTACTTTTTAACACCTCGAATACGAATAGAGTGCATTCACCGACGTCTATCTGATTATATATCCTTGTCTCATATATTGCTATAGCCTTAGCCATCCCAGGAACATTTATCTTCTCGCTCTCCACTAGCTCCACATTAAACTTCTTCACCTTATCTACATCCTTTCCACTCACCGAACCTAGAGAGTAAGTGAGATCTAGTAGTTCTGGTCCAGGAACATTTATGGTAGCGTAAGCATGAAACTTTAAACACCTGTATGTGAAGGTCTCCTTGTATACTGATACACCTATTGTTTCTGGCTCTTCACTTACGGGCATATTCCAACTAGCTGGCATAAGATTTACTCTTCCGTCTTCACATAGAGATCCTATAATAACAGTAGGTCTAGGGTGTACCAATCTATAGAATTTTCCTCCGTAATGTATAAAAGTCATTAAATAATAGAGCGTCAGTTACGGATTTAAAGCTGACTTTACACCGAGTGAATTCAAAGGACTCATAAGATACTACAAGATGGTGTCTAATGCATACAACCGATCTGGGTTAGTTTACCCTGTCTCACGAGATCATAAGCTACTCTACTCAACTGATCAGCCTCCTCATTCTGTTCTCTTGGAACCCACTCCAACTCAGCGTTAAGTTGTCTTACCAGTTCCAAAGCCTTCTCATAAAGAGGCTTTATTCTTAACGATTTCACCTTATACTCTCCCCTCAATTGTCTTATTACTAATTGAGAATCTCCCCTTATTTTTGGGTTACTCAACTTCAGTTCAATCATTTTACGCATCAGGCAAATTATTCCAGTATATTCAGCTACATTGTTTGTGGAATCCTTGGAGAATGGCTTGGAGGCTAAACCATATCCTTTGACCGTATTTCCGTCTTCCAGAATAATCACAAAGCCATATGTGGCAATTCCTCCAGGATTTTTCGGTTCACATAACCCATCAAAGTATCCAATGTTCATAGGCTTAGAAAACTTACACGTATTTTATAAAACTTATCTCCCCCTAAGCAAAGTGGGATATGGAATATGACTTATGACGTCTAAGACAGTTCCGGTTGCCCTCTCATTCAAATAATACTGTGTAAAGATTTTATTATTATTTTGAATTGCGTAATTAATTCATATGGATATTTACATTGGTACTTCAGGATGGAGCTATAGCTGGAATGAGGGAGGAAACTTGGACTGGTACTTCAGAAATACGGGTTTTAATGCAGTCGAGTTGAATATGAGCTTTTACAGATTTCCTAGCCTTAAACTAGTGAACTCATGGAAAAAGTATAACCTGAGGTGGAGTGTAAAGGTGAATAGGATGATCACTCATGTGAACCGTATGAAAGACTTGGAATTGTGGAAAAAATTTGAGGAAATATTTTCAGGGTTAAATGTGGACTTTTATCTCTTTCAATTACCACAAAGTTTCAAATATAACCCTGAAAATCTTGAGAGAATAAAGAAGTTTGAGGAAATAGTGGGAGAGAAAATGGCTGTAGAGTTTAGGGACCCTGAGTGGTACAAAAGAGATTTGAACCTAAACTGTGTAGTTGTGTCAATAGACTCCCCTATAGGTAGATACATTAAGATGTCCCCTCAGGGTATTGTGTATTTAAGAATGCATGGAACAGATAATTGGTACCGGTATGATTATACTGATGAAGAGTTAAGAGATATAACAAAAGATGTTTTAGCTTTAAATCCCAAAAAGATTTACGTCTTTTTCAACAACGACCTTTGGATGTTGGAGAACGGACGGAAAATGATGGAGATATTGAAAAAAGAATATAACTGATCCTCCTATCATACTTTATGTGGAACTAGCCTTAGCGTCCTTGTGCTTGACAGTGTCTTCCTCCTTATCTAACTTCTCCAATAAGTAAACCCATGCTAGAAAACATGGGTCTACCTTATTCTGTTTTTCACTCATTTTGATACCCTTCTAAGGAAGTTTTTGACCCTCTCCCATGCGTCCTCTGAGGCTTCCTTATTATACACCCTACCTCTGTCGTTAAAGAACGCATGGTATGCTCCAGGGTATATCTTGAGTTCTAAATCTTTCTTGTACTTAATCATTGCAGAGATCAAGTCAGGTAGCCCAGCATCTATCGGTGGATCTTCTCCTGCATAAAGTCCTAAAACAGCTCCCTTCAGTTTCTGAATAGCTTCCAAGGGTTGCGGATTTCTACCGTAAAATACTATTGCTCCGTCTAAGGGAACTTCAGTTGCTAACTGAAATGCTAGTCCACCGCCCATGCAAAAGCCCATACTCACTATCTTGTTAAATCCTTGGGAGTGGAGATAGTCATAAGTCTTTACTAGGTCCTTTATCATTTGTTCCTCAAACTTTGACCTGTTTAAAACTAGAGTTTCAACTACTTTTTTGCCCTTGTCGTCAAGGGATGACAGAACTTGTTGGTAGACGTTGGGGTCTGACCTTTTTTCAGGGGGAATACTCCAAACTTTTGACATTACCTTTTCTATGTTTGACGGGGAGAGGATATCCTCTTGTCTAGTGTATAACTGCGGTGCAAAGGCTAGGTAGCCCTCATTTGCTAGTCTCACTGCTATATCCTTTATATTCTCATTTAATCCCCATATCTCATGGATTAGAATTACAGCCAGTTTTGGGCTTTCTGGTCTTGCTAAAAACGTTCTTAGTTTTGCTCCATCATACGATTCAAAAAATATTTCCTTACTTTCAGTCATAAAGTATTATTAATATTAATGGATTTAAAAATTAACCTATGGAACTTATTGCCTTATTTAGGGTTAAATGTTTTCCAACAATATGCTCTGCAGTTCTGACCTCCTCCCCGCCCTAAAGGGCGAGGCTTTCGTTATTTTGTAATTCTTTTATCAGGTAGCGAAGGCTTTGGATTACCACCGGTTGAAGCAATGGCAGTCGGTACTATTCCCGTTTACTTAAATGCACATGCGTTTGCAGAATGGGTTCGCGGTATACCAATCGGTTATGAAAAGGTAGAAACAAAAATTGTTGACGGTTTATATATGGACATATGTAAACCTAACGTTGATGATACCATTGAACAAATGAAATACGCATTATCTTTACGCAATACGAAAGAGTATACGGAAATGCAAAGGGAAGTCAAAGAATATGCGATTTCAACATTCGATCCTAGACAAATGCTAGTTAAACTTTTAAAAATTACGGCAAAAGGGCGGGGGTACCCCCTGGTTGGGGGTAATAATCCCCCCTAGTTAAGAATATAAATATCCAAATATGACTATGAGTGGAATAGAACCAACTAAACCACAACTGCCACCGGAATTGAGACGCCAAATAACACAATTAGAACTTTGGTGGAATTCTTTCATTCAAAAATTTCCAACGGCAGAATTCCTGACTTCCTCCCCGCCCTAAAGGGCGAGGGTTCCGGGCATTAGGACTCTGTCGAGACCCGCACTTGCCCAGCAGTCGAGAGGCTCAGAGAATCCCATAAAGATTCATTACAGCAATAACATCACGATCATCCTCATAACCACATAAAACACACCTAAATTGCCTATACGCATATTCCTTCATTTCACCTTTACATTTCGGACAACGACAAGAAGTGTAAAACGCAGGAACTTTAACTACTTTAAGGCCATGCTTTATCGCTTCCCATTCAATCCAGTATTGAACACGACGATACTGCATTAAATACAATTTATCACGAAACGGTTTAGCTAACTTATCAACGTTCTTGATCATGTTGTTTAAATCCTCAATAAAGATTGCTGACGCATTATACATTTTAGCTATATCAACTACCCATTTTCCTGTTTTCTTAGCAAAATCCTCTAGTATCCGAGTAGCTCTTCTATAAAAAGTGACATATCTATTATGTATCCTCTTGACTGTGTTTACCTTATTACCATACTTTTTCTGAAGTCCTTCAGCCAACGACTTGAAGTGTTTAGCATCATCAAGACGTGTTGATATAATAACATGTCCTTTATCATTACCTACCGTTAGATTCTCCATGTTAACGTCAACAGCAACACCACCAGACGCTACGGGTGATTGAGTTACCTTCCTAAAAGTGACTTTAAGGAATACCTTGTCGTCCCTAATCAAAAGTCTAGCCTCCCTGATTTCCCAATCCTTATACAGTGTGTAGTTTCTAGGATAACCAATGATCTGAAGATCATCAACAGAAGTTATGTTAACTTTCATGTTGTCTAGGTCAAGTCTATACGATAGTTTGGGCGTTAGCCACACTGAGAAGCGTTTGATTTTTGGAAACTTTCCCCTGACAGGGTTTTTCCTCCAACCATTATAGATTGTGACAGCGTTCCTATAACAATCTTGAGCAACTTTGGAGGGTAAATTAAACTTCTCTCTTAACTGTTGATAAACGGCGTGATGTACTTGCTTTATAATATTCTTCGCCGGCTTATTCTTCTTTAACCAATCCATTACGAAATCGAGTGCTTTGCCGTATCGCGAAACTAGGGAGAGCAGTCCGGCTGAGGGGGAGATCCTAAACGTGACTGTTGATTGGATCTCGATTCCCTCATGAGGGCGCTTAGAGTTACTCCCCTTAACCGGACTACTCATAAGAGCATGAATGCATAAGTAGTTTTAAAAACTTTTACTACACCATAAATGACTAGTTTTTCGTTCTTCTAAATATATATCCCCGCCCTAAATGGCGAGGCTTTCGTTATTTTGTAATTGAAAGCAATACTTACAGTCAGTAGACGATGTACAAAACTTATCCACTAGACTAGTGATTCTTTGAGAGAAGACCAATTCTGATTTTCATAAATTTTCAAGCATTACTTATATCTATGTAATTTTACTTAAATATTAGAATAGAAGTATAAGTCTAAATACAAAAATTTAAATATTAGGAGACAAAGTATATACTTGAGTGAGGTAAAATGATTGGTAGGATAATAAAGGCTGTTGGTGGACAGGAGTCTAAAGTGAAATCCAGTGATTGGAAAGTAGATCTAGCAGTAATTCTGGGAGCAATAGCTGTTATGGGAGTGGCATTAGCAATATTGGCTATGTTTGCACCTGAAATGGCGTCATATTATCAACAGTTCCCTCCGTCTTACGCACCTTAAAAATTAGTTACTTAATTTTAGTTTTTACGTTAAATTTCCTTTTTGATTCAACATCACGTATAACTAATGACTAACAAAAATCTCTCACTTTATCCAAATAATCTTCCACTCTTCTGTTTTTTGCTTCACTGCTCAAATAACCTTCATCCAGAATAGACCTCTGAGAACAATAAACAAGTACAGCCTTATTTCTGTCCTCTGTACTTGAACCGGTATTTCCACGCTTCTAAATACGTGAGAATGACTTCTTCAGGTGGAAGAATATATACATGATAAGTGTCCACAAAAATTTTCATAGGAGTTTTCTTCCTATCGTAAGTATTACCCACAACGTCTATACCTTTCTCCGATATCTCCCTAATTTTAGGGAGATATATTCTCAAGCCGAGGTCGGAGATGAAATGTAAAAGGTCTCTAACAATACTTTCTGCTCTTCCTTCTACCAATATATGTACGTCTCCCGTTCTACAACTCCTTCCTGGATATATTTCAGACTCAAAACCACCTACAATAATTATTCTTCCTAACTCCTTCTGTTCAATCAGAGTATTTAATATTGCTAAAAATTTTAGAAATCTATCGGTTTCATTTCTCCTTAGTTCATTTACTCTTGAAAGAAGTTCCCCAAGCAACCACTCCTGTAATATATAACATCACCGACTACTTTCCAACATTCCAGTCTCTTCATCAATTCCATATTTTCTTTAGCTAGTTCAGCCAATCTTTTTAGATCAGTCTCATTCATTTTACTCTTCCTATACCTCTCTCTGTCCTCTAAGATCTTTATTATTACTCTGGAATCCACAATCCAATTTTAAGTCTTCCTCTAATTAAACTTGACTTATGTTTTAAGTCACGTGTCACTTCATTAAACCTATGAAGGCAAACTACCCTCCCATAATTTATAATGTTTAAACTACTCCTCCCTTCGCTCACTTAACATATAAACATGTCTGCTTATATTCCTGCAATTTAACAATAGTTTATGCCAGAAAGTAAATTAAATAGTCCTTTAAGATACCACGGTATATATAATGCACCACATAGGGCTTTTTTGAGATCAGTAGGTCTCACAGATGGTGAAATAAACAAACCACTTGTTGCAGTAGCCACAGCCTGGAGTGAAGCTGGTCCATGTAACTTTCACACATTGTCTTTAGCACATGTAGCTAAGGAAGGGGCAAAAGAAGGAGGACTAACACCATTAGCCTTTCCAACAATAGTAGTTAACGACAATATAGGTATGGGAACTGAGGGAATGAGATACAGCTTGGTCAGCAGGGATCTAATAGCTGACATGGTAGAGGCTCAATTTAACGCACACGCCTTCGATGCATTAATCGGTATTGGAGGTTGTGATAAGACAACTCCAGGAATCCTAATGGCTATGGCTAGATTGAATGTCCCCTCAATTTACATTTATGGCGGATCAGCTGAGCCTGGCTTTTACCTCGGTAAGAGATTGACCATAGAGGATGTCCATGAAACTATAGGTGCATTTATTGCAGGGAAAATAGATGAACATGAATTGTATGAAATAGAGAAGAGAGCCCATCCAACTGTAGGTACATGCTCAGGTATGTTCACAGCAAACACAATGGGCTCTATGTCTGAAGCATTAGGTATGGCTTTACCAGGCAGTGCTTCTCCCACAGCCACTTCTTCCAGAAGAGTAATGTATGTCAGAGAGACTGGAAAGGCAGTGAGTAAATTACTTGAGAACGGAGTTAAATCAAGGGACATATTAACTTTTGAGGCATTTGAAAACGCAATAGCGGTTCTAATGGCAATGGGCGGGTCGACAAATGCAGTCCTTCACTTGCTTGCAATAGCTTATGAGGCTGGAGTGAAGCTAACATTAGATGATTTCAATAGGATCTCAAAGAGGACACCGTATATAGGTAGTTTGAAACCTGGTGGAGATTATGTCATGGCAGATTTAGATGAAGTGGGTGGTGTGCCCCTTGTAATGAAGAAATTATTAGATGCAGGATTGCTCAATGGAGACGTGTTGACTGTTACCGGCAAAACAATGAAACAAAATCTACAAGAGTACAGAATTCCTAATATTCCTCACAATCATATCGTAAAAGATGTCAAAAATCCCATAAAACCAAGGGGTGGGATAGTTATACTCAAGGGAAGTCTAGCACCTGAAGGTGCAGTTATAAAAGTCGCAGCAACTAATGTTACAAGGTTTGAGGGCAAAGCTAAGGTTTACAACTCAGAGGAACAAGCCTTTAAGGGTATTCAGAGTAATGAAGTAAAAGACGGAGAGGTCGTTGTCATAAGATATGAAGGACCAAAGGGAGGACCTGGTATGCCTGAAATGTTAAGAGTTACTGCTGCAATAGTCGGTGCTGGATTAAGTAATGTTGCCATGGTTACAGATGGTAGATTTTCAGGGGCAACCAGAGGACCTATGGTGGGTCATGTGGCTCCTGAGGCTATAGTAGGAGGACCAATAGCCATTGTTGAAGATGGTGATGTTATAGTAATAGATGTCGAAAACGAGAGACTTGATCTAAAGCTATCTGAAGCTGAGATTAAAAGAAGGCTCAACAACTGGTCTCCTCCAGAATCCAGGTATAAGTCTGGCTTACTGGCTAAATATGCGTCGTTAGTAGCTCAATCTTCCATGGGTGCTGTGACAAGACCTGCGATTAAGTGAACACTTTATACTCTGTCCACATTAAGATTGTTCAGTACCAAGCAATTTATTCCTTTATTTTTAAAGGAAAGCTTATATACATGAAAATTATTTAAAAAGTGATGAATTTTAAATCCATTTATTTAATAATTTTGTTAAGTGCCTTAATAATACCATATATTCCACAAAATATCTATTTTTTCCCTCACCGTAACACGACAGGAGCCACTATAGGCTCAAGTCTCTATGTAAATCCCTATCTCTACTACACATCCCCTCCGGCTCCTGCAGGTATTGCGTCATTTGGACTATACAACTACTCAGGTAAGGTAACGCCCTATGTAATAACCACAAATGAAATGTTAGGATATGCGAATATAACATCATTATTAGCGTACTATAAGAAAGCATTGAGGTATGGAGTAAATCCCTACAGTGCAACTCTACAGTTCAATATCGTACTCTCTGTAAACACTAGCAATGGAGTATATGCCTACTGGCTACAGGATGTCGGACAGTTTCAGACAAATAAGAATTCCTTAACGTTTATTGACAATGTGTGGAATTTGACAGGAAGTTTATCAACTTTAAGTTCAAGTGCAATAACAGGTAATGGGCAAGTTGCATCCGCAGGTGGTGGACAAACCTTCTATTATGATGTGGGACCCTCTTACACTTATTCCTTCCCACTCTCATACATTTACATAATAAACATGAGCTACACCAGTAACGCAGTCTATATTTGGATAGGTTATGAGATTACACAAATAGGACATACTAAATATGCCACCGTAAACTACTACGATAAGATAACAATAAAGCAGGCGAACATTATCTCTGCATCACTCATGATAAACGGAAACACTTACACTCCAGACGGTCTATATTACGATGCTGAACTAGTTTGGGGTGGTGGAGGAAACGGTGCACCAACATCATTTAATTCATTAAATTGTACATTAGGGCTGTACTACATCAGTAATGGTAAGATAACTCCTATTCCTTCACTATACACTTTCGGCTCCAACACAGCTGAGGCTGCATACAATGTCCACACAACCTTGAACAACGGAGTGCCTACAGCATATAAGGGCATTGAGGACCTTGTCATATTGACAAATAACTTCAGTGTTATACTGATCTAACTGTTCTCCAAGCCAAAAATAAGGAAGAGGAAAAAGAAAAATATATACATACATACTTATTTTTTACTTTTTCCAATTAGTTCTTCATTTCGTTCTAGCTTACCCATTACTCTCTTTATAAATCAATATGATTTAGGAAGATTCAATATATGATTTGCAATATATGATAGGACTAAATTCTGAGAAACCGGCGCTACCTTGTAAAGCCTTGTTTCCCTCAATTTCCTCTCTATTCCAGTATCAACAGCATATCCATACCCTCCGTAGGTATCCATGGCAATGTTACCTGCCTCCCAAGCTATCTCAGTAGCCAAGTACTTAGAAATGTTAGCATAATTACCAATCAATTTGGAGTCTTTATCCTTATCAAAGTGCTCAATTCCATCATTGAAGTATGACTTTACTGCCTCTAACTCTGCATAGACCTTGGCTATGGGAAACTGCACACCCTGATAACTTCCAATTGGTTTTCCAAATACGACTCTGTTTCTCGCGTATTCAACTGCCTTATTTATGAACCACTCGGCATTACCTATCATTTCCGAAGCTATCATAAACCTCTCGGCATTAAGTAAATCAAGGAGATAATAGAAACCACGATTTACTTCTCCTATAACGTTTTCCGCAGGAACCTCAAGGTTATTGAAAAATACTTCAAAAGCTGATGTATTTGACATAGTCTTAATTTCCTTCATATCAATATTGTTACTGCTTTCCCTGAGATCCACAAGAAAGAGAGTTATCCCATCGGTTTTTCTATCTACCATTTCATATGGTACTGTCCTAGCAACAACAATCATGAAATCACTATACTTTAACCTTGAAATGAATATCTTATGACCACTTATCACATATGTCCTGTCATCCTTCCTCTTGGCAAGGGTTTTTATTCTCGTACTGTCCGAACCCACATCAGGCTCTGTTAGTGCCAATGATAGAACTTTTGCACCCTTAACGATGTCCTCAAAGTATTTTTCCCTTATTAACTTACCAGAATGTCTAACTATAAGAGTGGTATTATAATAATGCCCATGAATGAAATATGAGTTTCCTCCATTAACATTAATGTGATAAAGTATTTCGCAGGCTAATCTTAGACCTTTTCCTGCTCCTCCATATTCTTTAGGAATTAGGACTGATCCTAAGCCTAATTCACTGAACTCCTGAAGGAAATCTAATGGAAACTCCCTCCTCAAGTCCTTGTCCAACCAATACCTTTCGTCATATTTCTTCATAAGTTCATTAACTGCAGAGAGAATCAGCTTTTCTTCCTCGTCCTGTACTCTAGCTAACATGAGTATAAATTATATACACAAAAAATAAAGATACATCTCATCATCTTCCATCTGACTTCCTCCCTGCCCTAAAGGGCGAGGCTTTCATTCTTTTGTAACTAAAGTATATCTTGTTATAGGAGAAGTCCCAGAAAATTGTAAAGTAGATCACTGAAACTGTCTTTGCATACATTGGTGCAGTGGTACCTAATATGGTTCCTTTTAAATGTAAATACAAAAGTTTTTGTTAACCGTTTGTGGTAATAGAATATATGAACAAAGCAGAATTACTTTTCGATGCGTATAAGAAAAGGAAGGAAATAGAACCTTTCCCACTAGAGAAGGAAGAAGGCTATCAAGTTTACAGGGACTTTTCAAAAATGTTAGTTGATCATGAGGGCTTAGCGGGATATAAAATAGCACTTCAAGGAAAGGCTTTAGGAGTGATAACAAAACCTATGATAACATTTGATGAGGAGATAGAGCTATGGTTTAAGACCCATAAGCTGGAGGTAGAAATTATAGCAGTCGTGAGGAAAGGTAAGGTGGAAAAGACTTACTTGGGACTTGAGATACCTGCAACTAGGTTTAACACGTGGAATCTCCCTGAGCAATACATAATTGCTGATGATGCCTTCGCAGGAAGGCTCTTCGTGGGTGAACAAATAGAACCACCTTTCGGAAACTTTAAGCTCTTTATAAATGATAAGCTGGTAGGAGAGGGAGGTCCTGCCTACAATCCTTCAAGTGTTGTTAGACAAGATATGGAGGGCTATGTGTCCTTAGGTGTGTTCATTGGGCCTCATACTATAGGGAAAGGAGATAGAGTCAGGGTAGAGGGCAAGAAGACGATAAGTGTGAAGTTTGTGTGAAAAAGAGAACATTTATGTATAGAACAATAAAGAGAGGACAAGATATAGTAATATTCTTGAGGCGAAAGACTAGATTTTTTCACGGAATTTTTTTCTTAACACTAGCTGAATATATGCTTAAAATTGATGGATTAAGTTATATAGGTACTAATTTAAGTTTGAAATAATTGTATAAATCTATTAATCCTATGAAGTTATCTTCTTTGCCTTACTCTGAGAAGTGGTTCATCCTTGGAGTAATATTGGGCATAATAGCAGGTTCAGCAGCAACTATATTTTATCTACTACTTCATGTATTTGAGAGCTTATTCTTATATTCCTTAGTATCAATTTCCCTTCCTAAGCCATTAGGCGAAGGCGGTTCATTAAACTTTGTATTTATGACCGGAAGATACTATCTTATTCCCTTTTCAGTTGCTTTAGGCGGATTATTGTCTGGTTTAATTGTCTATACTTTTGCTCCTGAGGCTGAAGGTCACGGGACTGATGCTGCTATAAAAGCGTATCATTATTATCAAGGTAAAATTAAGTGAATAGTTGTACCGGTAAAGATTATTGCCTCAGCCATAACCATAGGGTCTAGTGGAAGTGCAGGAAGAGAAGGACCTACCGCACAGTTCTCTGCAGGAGTTGGAACGATTGTAGCAGACTTGTTGAAATTATCGCCCGAAGATAGAAGGAAAGCTGTAGCAGTAGGAATAGGTGCTGGTATTGGAACGATTTTCAAGACACCTATTGGTGGGGCAATTTCAGCTGCGGAAATATTCTATGAGAGGAATATAGAGCCTGGGGTAATTTACCCCACATTGATTGCCTCAGCAATAGGGTACACAATTTTCGGTTCGATCTTCGGTTTTGAACCAGTATTTGGCTACTACACCGGTTCTTTCAATCCTTTAAGATTACCGATATACGCCATTTTTGGAGTAGTCTCTGGGTTACTTGCAATACTCTACGTAAAAACTTTTTACGGTGTAAATTCATTCTTTAAAATGATAAAAATTAAAAATCATGTCAAACCACTGATAGGTGGGCTAGTCTCAGGGGCTATTGCACTACTTGTGCCTGAGGTTATGGGAGTGAGATATGGTTGGATAAATTTAGTAGAATATGAAAAATTTTCTAGTTTCTATCCCTCATACTTCCATTTTTCATTATTTTAGCATTGATTCCGTTTCTAAAAATATTGGCAACCCCTTCTCAATCGGTTCAGGAGCTAGCGGAGGAGTTTTCGCGCCCGGTCTATTCATAGGCGCATTTATGGGAGCTGATGTGGGTTTAGTATTCCATCTTTTATTTCCAACAATTGTCCCTAATATATCTCCATTTGTGATCATAGGAATGATGAGCCTCTTCTCAGCTGCAGGAAAAGCACCCTTATCAGTAATAATAATGGTTACAGAAATGACAGGAAGTTTACAGTTATTGTCTGGAGCTATGATAGCAGTTGCAATATCCTATCTGATCTCAGGTAATTACACAATTTATCAAGCACAAGTACCAACAAGGAGAGACTCCCTAGCATACTTACAAGAATATGAAACTCCTCTTCTCACCCTCATCAAAGTAAGCTCTTGTCATGTTGAAGATGTGAAAGTAAAGATATATACTAGCGTAGAGGAGGCTCTTAAAATGATGCGAGATAGAGACCTTTTGAGTTTACCTGTAGTTGACGATAATTCTAAGTTCATAGGTATAGCATACATGAAGGATATTGAGGGAAGAAAACCCTCTGACTCTATCACTAAATACGTAGTCAAAGGGACACCATATGTGACACTTAACTCATCTCTTGAAGAGGCTTGGGAAATATTGAGCAGGCTGAAAAACAGGTGGGTTCCTTAAGTTAATAAATGTATTCTTAGGAATAATTACCATTGACGACCTATTAAACGCTTACAAAGAAGAGATGAAGAAGACATGGAAAATTGGCAAGATAAATACCTAGAAGACTTCTTATGAATTACCTGGAGTACCAGTTTCAATTTCATCGGTTTCCAAAACGATCTTTCTGTCGCTAAGAGTATCTGGTTTACTATTACCAACAACCTCACATGCCAATATTGACTTACTATATTTTCTAACGTGTTCAATGGCGTTTCTAACTAAGTTCTTAATGTCCTCGTCAGCCAAAGAATAATAAGAAAACTTTCCTTCCTTTCTTACCTTAACTATACCACAATTCCTCAGGCAAGCCAGATGATGCGATATAAGGGATTGAGACTTGTTCAAAGTTCTGCTTATCTCATCAACAGTTACCTCTCCTTTCTCTAGAAGAAACAACACAATGCTTAGCCTAGTCTTGTCTGACAATGCCGAGAAAAATGACTCTAATTCGCTTAAAATTGGTTCCATAATATTAGATCAAAAGCCCTGTTAATTAGTCTTTTTATGAACAAGTGTTCATATGAATAAATATTTATATGTGTAAGAGAATATAGTATATTTGATGTGAAATGGTTAAAATGAGAATGAATAAAAATGAGTTAAAGTGTGAAAACTGTGGCATGGAATTAACTGAGGAACATATTTACACTAAGATGATTAAAGGAAAAGAGCATTATTTCTGCTGTGAAGATTGTGCAAATGAATTTCAAAGAAAATTTAACTTTTAACTTTCTAATTTAGTTTTTTTATGTTTAATCGCGGGAAAACTGTAAGGAGGACAGGTGAGAAAAGTGCATGACCTTGCAATAATAGGTTATGGTGCTGCAGGCTTCTCAGCACTAATAAGGGCAAACGAACTGGGAATAAAGCCGGTATTAATAGGCTACGGGGAAATTGGCGGTACTTGTGTAAATGTTGGCTGCGTACCTTCAAAGAGATTGTTAAGTATTGGTGAAACTTATAAATACGCCTCAATAGCCTTAAATAGAAAGATTACGCCAAACTTTGAGAAGTCATTTGAAGACAAATCAGAAATAGTCTCGACTCTAAGAAAAGAGAAATATGAGGACGTGTTGAACAGTTACGATGCAAAAGTGATCAAAGGCAAGGCTCACTTTATCTCGCCTAATGCCATTAAAGTTAATGGGGAAATTATAGAGGCAAAAAAATTCCTCATAGCAACTGGTTCATCGCCGTCTATTCCTGATATAAAAGGCTTAAATGAAGCAGGTTATTGGACTAACGTTGAAGCCCTATCTCCTACAAGAAAGATTTCCTCCTTAGCAATAATAGGAGGAAGGGCATTGGCACTTGAATTCTCACAAATGTATAAGAGATTAGGTGTAGACACTGTCATACTCCAGAGGAGTAATAGAATTTTACCCAATTGGGAACCGGAGATCTCCCTGTCAGTCAAGAATTACTTGGAGAATGTAGAGGAGATACCTGTTTTTACTCAGGTTAGAGTGGAAGAAGTGGAGACAAAGAATGACCAGAAGGTCGTTATAACAGACATGGGTGAAGTAGAGGTTGACGAGATACTTGTTGCAACTGGAAGGAGACCCAACGTAGATTTAAATCTTGATGTCGCAGGAGTTAGTCTGAACGAGAAGGGTGGGGTTAAGGTTGATGATGAACTGAGAACTACGAATCCAAACATCTTTGCTGCTGGTGATGTTATAGGGGAGCAAATGTTAGAATCCGTTGCCGGGAAGGAAGGTTTTATAGCTGTAGATAACGCGATACTGAACTCCCATAAAAAAATTGATAAACTAAGTGTTCCCCAGGTGGTCTTCATTGATCCTAATGTATCTAGAGTTGGTTTAACTCAAGTTGAGGCTGAGTCCTTAGGATATGCTGTGGATTACAGGGTAGTCAGCATGGACAGTGTTCCCAAAGCAAGGATATTAAGGGAGAGTCTTGGCTTAATCAAGATGGTAGTTAACAGGGAAGACATGAGAATTCTAGGTGTGGAAATATTTGGTAAGAACTCGGCTGAGATAATTAATGAAGCAGCTCTTGCGATTAAGTTTAAGGCCACTATATACGATATAATAGACACTATCCATGTGTTCCCTACAATGTCAGAGAGTCTAAAGATCGCTGCCATTGCTTTTGAGAGAGATGTAAAGAGAATGAGTTGTTGTGTGGACTAGGCTTATAGTTGAACAGAAATGTATAATCTCCTTACAAAAATTTAGTTTAATATTGAAAGAGAAATAAGACCTCTTGCTAAGTAACTGACCTCTTCCCCGCCTTAAAAGGGCGAGGCTTTCCTAGTTGTGTAAAAAATTAAATACTTGGAATAGTTCCGCCATACTTTAACTCTCCATTTTGCAATAATTGGCTTATAGGTTGAGGTAATGAGTTTAAGTTGTTGTAAAATAGCACTGCTGGGTACACTGGGGTCACACCAAACTGCGACAATTCGCTGTGGTGGGACAGAATAAACTCGATGAACTGATATGCTGCATTGGGATTGGTTGAGGTGAGTGGTACAGTAATGTACAAATACACAGGATTTCCGTGAATAGTGAGGGTTTTTCCTGATACTGTAATGTTATAGGAAAATTGACTATACCACTGGGTCTCATTGGGATAATAACCGAAACTCAACCAAGGAGGTAGTTTTAGATAGTCCAGCTTCTGAGAAACAGCATAAGATACATAGGAGAACGTGAAGTCCAGCTCTCCTGCTTTCAGTGGAGATACGAAAGCAGCAGTTGTTGTGGCACTTTTCACGTTTGGATTAGCTTTCACTAGATCAGTGAAGTAACTAGTGTTGTGGTTGGCGTAAAGGTAACCAGCCATGTTTAAAATTAAGTAGGCGTATAGCCCCTCAGGATCAGTATTTGGATTAGCTATTCCCAAACTGAACTTAGTGGAAAGTAGATAGAAGAAATTATACCAGTACTGGGTTTGATTGGTTTTCATAGCCATGGTGTAGTTGGAATATAACTGGTTCCAGTAAGGAGTACTTTCAGTGTAATTTGAGTAGACTATAGTCATCTGGTCAGATAGGAAAGCAATTGTCCAACCTGGGTTCTGAGATCCCTCAAGTGGAATAGCCTGTATAAACGCAACTGGCACAAAGACGTCTACAGGTGAACCCTGTGAAATTTGACTTGCCAAAGCAAATGACCCACCTGGATTAACGTGAGTCTGTATCCCTGTCTGATTTTGAAACTGACTCGCTAGGTAGTTGAGTATTGCTGCGTAAGCTCCTGCGCCATATATAACTAAATTCCCACTTTGGCTGGTAGATGACGCTGAATTTGAAGAAGAGGAAGTAGATGAACTGGAGGCAGGAGATGAAGAAGGTTTCTGGCTTAGAAAGTACACTGCGACTCCTACAACTGCAATAACTATTATTACTACTATTAGTATGGCTTGAATTCTAGTTAAAGCTTTTTTATAGGACATATGTAGTATAAGAAATATTTACTTTTAAAAATTTTTCTTGTCAATCATATTTATCTTGAACAACATATATGACGTTTTTAGAGCGCTATAACAGAACACGGTCTTTTAGACCTTAGCCGTAACATGTGAGAGTAAGTAGAGAAAATCACATACTCTTCACGTATTACCTCCTGTCATGAGCTACATATTCAAAGTTGTTTTTACACTCTTTGAGACTGGGCCACCTTAAGTCCTTTTGTGACACGACAGGGTTCTGTATTGGCCAGTTCACTCCTATATCTGGGTCGTCATATCTTATCCCTGCCTCACTAGGAGGAGAAAAATCGTTTCCAGAAATGAAGTAGACAACATGGGAGTTCTCCAGAGCCTGAAAACCATGAGCAAAACCTGGCGGTATCCACAACATCTTCCCTGGAACCAAGATCTCAGTAACAAACTTTCCATACCACGGCGATCCTCTTCTAATGTCCACAGCCACATCGTATATCTTACCATCGATCACTGTAACTAGTTTACCCTGTTCTTTGGGCTTTAGTTGGTAATGTAACCCCCTTATTACCCCTTTCCTGGAATAGGAGTAGTTAACTTGGACTATATTATCGATGAAAATGAGGTTAGACCTCTTGAAGAGCTCCATCAAAAATCCCCTTTCGTCCTCATATTTATCAGTCTCTATAACAAGAACATCAGGAATATCCTTCTTATTCACCCTGAACATCACTTATCAACCTCCTTAACCCCTCCTCTAAGGATAAATTGACACTCACATATTTCTTAACAGTTGACGAGTCCAAGGAAGAGTCCTTAGGTCTCCTAGCCTCCCACGACATGTCCTCATAATTAACAGCTTCTATTAAGTTTTCGTTTAATGACGACATTTTAGCAATTCTTAAGGCTAAGTCATATCTTGATACTCTCTCTCCAGCAATATTCAAAATACCTGTTTTCCTTAAAGGCAGCAGTTGTACTATAGCCTCAGCTAATTGTTTAACGTTAATGGGAGAATAATACATGTCCCTGACTGCCCTCACTTTACTCCCCTTCATCAGTGACTTCAAAACGTAAAGAGGAAAATTCTCCTTGCTACTTCCATAGATCCCTGAAGTTCTTATTACAAGTGAGTAGTCATAGGATGAAGAATACGTCTCTCCGAGTAACTTGGTGAGCCCATAATAATTTAAAGGGTTTGGTAAATCATCTTCATTATAATTCCCCCTACTTCCGTCAAATACATAGTCTGTCGATATTTGAATGAAGTATGACTTGGTTATTGAAGCCGCCCTTACCATATGCTTTACAGCTAACGAATTTACACTATACGCATTAATTCTATCCACTTCACATTTGTCCACATCTGTAATTGCAGACGTGTTTATGATAACTTCAGGCTTAGTCTTCATGATCAAGTCTTGTACCCTTATGTAGTTCCGTGTATCTAAGTAGATACCACCTTTAATTGGTCTTGAGCTAAAGGTGAGAATACTGTCCTTTATTAACTTTCCAAGTTCCTGACCAAGTTGTCCAGATCCACCGATTATTAATGTTACCATTGTGCTTCCCTCAAAAAGTATTCGTCATTTAAAAGTGGTCTCCACCACCACTCGTTTTCCAAATACCATTTAATTGTCTTGCTCAGTCCCTCCTTCAAAGGAGTAACTTTGTAACTCAATTTTGTTGAAATCATTGAGTACTTTTTGTCGTGACCAGGTCTATCCTTAACAAATTTTATCTTCAATTTCTTTCCCATTAATTCACCTATCATTTCAACAAGTTTTATGTTAGTTATCCTTTGACCCCCTGGTACATTGTATATTTCACCTTTCTTTCCTGTTTCAACTAATTGAGCGATTACCTTTGCAGTGTCTTCAACGTATATCCAGTCCCTTTCCTGATCACCTTTACCGTAAATTGGTATTTCAAGTCCCAACAGTGTCCTCACAATGGTTTTGGGAATTAGCTTCTCAATGTGTTGTCTAGGTCCGTAATTGTTTGATGGTCTAATAATTATTGCGTCAACTCCATAAGTACGAACATAAGCTAAAATGAACATATCGGCAGAAGCTTTAGATGCAGAATAAGGGGAGGAGGGTCTCAGCGGAAAATCCTCTGTAGCATTCTCCTGTTCTCCGTAAACTTCGTCGGTGGAGATTTGAACTAGGCGGGTATCATACCTTCTGCATATTTCTAACAAGTTCACTACTCCGGAAACATTAGTGTCTAAAAATATATGGGCGTTATTTATTGACCTATCAACATGAGTCTCTGCTGAAAAATTTACAATAATTTTTATGTCATATTTCTTTACAATATCTTCTAACTGACTATAATTTCGTATATCTCCTTTGACAAATATATGGTCTACACCTATTAGATTCTCCAACCTCCCAGCATAGGTTAATAGATCAAAGATCACAGGTTTTTTCACTTCACGTGAAAAAGAGGAACCAATAAAACCAGCCCCACCAGTAACCATGATCATTTCAGCTCACCTATACCTCCACTAAAGAATTCTCACCTATAATGAATATCCTGCCAGTAGGTAGATTCTCCTTCTTTAGGACTCTTGCTCCACTCCCAATTAATGATTGAGTTATAGATAGTCCCTTAATTTGGACATCGTCCATTATTAATGAGTTTGACACTTCTGAGTTCTCGATCACTACATTATCGCCAATAGATGTAAAAGGCAGTATATGAGAACCACTTATTTTACAGTTCTTCCCTATATACACTGGTCCTCTTATAACAGACTTCTCAACTACACTCCCCTCGTCTATTATTACTCTCCCCTCCACTCTTGAGTCGTCGACTTTACCTTTCACTACAGTTTCCAGGTATCTGTCAAGTAAGATCATATTTGCCTCCAACAGATCATCAGGTGTTCCAGTATCCTTCCACCACCCCTTGATCAGTGAATAGGATACCTCTTTACCTTCATTAATAAGTTCCTGAATTGCATCAGTTATCTCAAGTTCACCCCTCCAACTCGGCTTTATCTTTTCAATTGCGTGAAAAATTTCAGGGGTAAACGCATAAACGCCTACAAGAGCTAAATCAGATATCCTCTCCTTAGGTTTTTCAACTAGTCTCACGACCTTATTGTCGTTGTTTATAACAGCTACACCAAAACGGTTCGGATTATCTACCCTTGCAAGGAGTATTGATGCTGAACTGTTGAAACTAACGAGTTTGTCTAACCCCTCAAGAACAACGTTATCGCCTAAATATACTATGAAATTATCGTCTTTTACAAAGTCTTTTACCTTGTAAATAGCATCAGCTAATCCTCTTGCCTCTCCCTGATATATATACGTAACCTTTATGCCGAACTTTGATCCATCACCATAATACTCGATCACCTTTTCTGGGTGGTTATTCCCAAGTATAATACCAAAATCGCTTATGCCTATATCCCTCAGTGATAAAACGCCCCATAAGGATATGGGTTTTCCGGCGATTTTGATGAGTTGCTTTGGTCCCGTATGAGTTAAAGGTCTTAGTCTAGTCCCCTGACCGCCGTGAAGTATGATGGCTTTCATTACTAAAGAGTTTGTTGAGTTTGTAAATATTTTAATCTTATCCAATTCGAAATTCTCGTTTCGTGTTAAAGATCCTATGTGAAAAAGGTTGTATCCTAAAATTAATATATTTTATACAATGGAAGAATCCATGATTAAATATTTAAATTAATTAATTCAAAGACTAAAAACTTAGAGTTTATCTTCTTGTTCTTTTAAAAATTTTCCTCCATTCCCTGTTATTCTATATATTATCTTTGACAAGCTATTAGAGTGTTCCCTTCTTTATACTTATACTTTTTAACAAACGCTGAGTTTAAACATGTTATGTAGAAGGATTTTAAATCCCTCAAGGATAGATTGAATATTATGAGAGTTGTCATTCTAGGGGGAGGTTTTGCTGGTCTTTCTGCGTTGAAGACTTACAGAGACGCAATTTTAATTGACGAAAAGAACTACTTTGTATTAACCCACAGATTAGTTGATGTAGTGAGGACTGGAAACCCTGAAATAGCTAAGTTACCCTACAGAAAAGTGTTAAGGGCTACGGTCAAGAGTGTTGACTTTAAGGAGAAAAAAGTGATTACTACTGAAGGGACCATACTATATGATAAGCTGATCATAACTTTGGGCTATTCACAAAGGCTCATACCCGGTTCAGAGAAGTTAGAAAACATAGAGGATGCGTTAAGAATAAGAGAAAAGTTAAGAAAGGAGAGAAAAGTTGCGGTACTTGGAGGAGGTGCTCTTTCGGTTGAACTTGCAGGTCATGCTAGAGAGCTAGGAAAGGAAGTTTACCTAGTGGAGGAAAGGGATAAGTTATTAGGATTCATGAGTAAGGACTCCTCTGAGTACGCGAAAAGAAGGTTAGAAGAAATGGGGGTTAATTTATATCTGAAAACGAAGGTTGAGGGAATTGACAATGGTACATTAGTCACTACTAATGGTAATTTAAAAGTAGATTTAGTAATATCAGGTGTTGGATTTAAGGGACCTGAAATAATAAGCAGACTGAGGCTTACGAACATTAACAGCAGAATGCTAGTTAATGAATATCTGAGGTCTGAGGACTTTGAGGATGTCTATGGGGCTGGTGATTGTGCAACCACAAAAAGTTTTATACCTATGTCAGCTCAAGTTGCTGTCCAAGCAGGAGAGAGAGCCATGCTAAATGCCATCGGTAATGAGGATAAATTCCGGTACAAACAGTTAGCAGTTATTGTGAAAATTGGAAGTGAGTCATTTGGAGATTTTATGGGAAGATTCGTCAGAGGAGATATGGCTGAATTAGCTAAAAGGTTTGGTATATTTAGGGCTATAAGACTAATTAACTAGATTTTTAACAACTGACCTCCTCCCCGCCCTAAAGGGCGAGGCTTTCATCCTTTTGTAAAGACCAAAGTAAATAAACGACTTTTACTCTTGTCTCTCTCCTTACTCTATAGGTATATTAAAACAGCCTAAGAACAAATTCGTGTTAAATTTCTCCTTACCGATTCGAGTACAAAATGTAATCTAGTAATACATATAAATTCCTTACTTCGCGTCTTCCAATTAACGTTCTGAAACATAGCATGTATTTACATAAGCAAGTAAAAAAATCGTAATAAGCTCTCCTGTACTATTTACATGAAGATAGAAAAACTTTTAATTTAAGCTCTTTTAAACTAGCTTATGAGTGTTACAGGCTTCTTTGAATTGAAAGCAAGAAACACGAATCTTAAAACAGAAACAATTGCGGGAATTACGACATTTCTAGCAATGGCATATATATTGTTTGTAAATCCGTCCATACTGACAGGTGGATTTGAACTAGCTCTAAGGACATCACTAGGACTCTCTCCCACTGCTCCTATACCAGCAGAGTACCAATCTCTGGACAATGTTATAAGGATTGGTTTCACTGTAGCAACTGCCACTGCAGCAGCTGTAGCGACATTAATTATGGCATTGTTTGGAAAAATGCCCTTTGGACTAGCTCCAGGGATGGGTGAAAATGCGTTTATAGCTTACACTGTTATACCTTCATTTACAAATGTACTAATAACCTCACACTACATGCAGGGAGAATCAGCTGCAGTCTTTGCGGTGTACCTCTCCCTTATTTCAGTATTTTTTAATGGTATACTCTTTTTGATATTCTCTGTCGGAGGGATAAGAGAGTTCATAATAAACTCTGTCCCTGAGACATTGAGGATTGGTATTGGTATTGGTATCGGGTTATTCATTTCACTGATTGGACTTGCGGATATTGGTATAGTAGAACCTGGACAGGGAACACCCATTCAGCTAAATACCGCTCTCTTATCTCAGGGAGCTTTCTACCTAGGATTGATAAGCTTCTTCATTGCAGCTGCATTACTTATAGCAAGAGTAATTGGTGGATTTATAATCGCAATAATTGCCACAACTGTAGTAGGAGGGGTAATGGGATATGTTAGCCTTCCCCCAGCTATCCTTACAGTTCCTGACTTTGCCACATCTATTGTTCCAAACCTAAGTACTTCATTCTACCTATACTTTGTGCTGTTTGGACTGGGCTTCCCAATAGCGTTTTCCCTCTTCCTTGTGGACTTTTTTGACGGAGTTGGAACCATTTCAGGTTTAGCAACAAAGGCTGGTCTTATAGACGAAAAAGGGAAGATAAAGAACATTAATAGGACGTTAATCTCTGATGCACTTGCCTCCATACTGGCTCCATTCTTTGGGACTTCAACAACTGTAATTTATGTAGAAAGTGCTACAGGAATAGAGCAAGGGGGAAAGAGCGGATTAACTGCACTTGTGATTTCGCTTCTCTTCTTCGCATCAATTCCATTAGCACCACTGTTTTCAGTAGTCCCAGGTTTTGCCACCGGTGGAGTTCTTGTGCTAGTTGGCTTACTCTTCCTATCGTTGGCTGGTAAGCTGGTTACAAATAATGATATGACAGATACTATACCGGCATTTGTTACAATGATCTCAATCCCATTCACTTACAGTATAACAGCAGGTATAGGATTAGGCTTCATAAGTTATGTTGTTTTGAAGCTAGCCGCAGGTAAATTTAGAGACCTAAAGTTAGGAAGCATAATAATTACAATACTATTTGTAATATATTTCGCGTTACTGGCTACAGGGCTATAGAGTATTTTAGTGAATCTAATATAAAGAAGTTATTATTTTTTTATACGTGTCTTCGTTCCCAAACACTTTATCAAATGTGTAAACATTTCATATCATCTCTTTTCAGTTGGAACAGTTGGGTTTCTACTCTTTTAGATAATACTACTAATATAGTTTAGTCATGAGACAACTAACGTATAACATTGTAAGCCAACTAGGAAAATAAAACTAAAGAGAGAAGTTTGTAGGTTCCATCTTAATCAGAAGTCACGTAACTACTCTCATTATCTAGACAGGTTTAGATAATTAAAATAATGTTTAAATATATATGTATAAACAAAAATATATCTAAGTGAAAATATTTTGAGGTGAGATATTGGAAAAAGGAGTGTATATAGGTAAATTAGTTAAACCAGTGGACAGGGAGTGGTATGAAGTAAGAAATCCAGCAGATTATAGAGAAATTGTGTCAAAGTTTCCCCGTCTCCTCAGAAAAGATGTTGCAGACGCAATAAAAATAGCAAAAGAGTCCTACGAGAAGTGGAGGGAATATACAGCATATGAGAGGGCTAAGATCCTCTTCAAAACTGCAGATATATTGGAATCTAGAATGCAGGAGATTGCAAAGACCTTAACTATGGAAGAGGGAAAAACTCTTGGAGAAAGTGCATATGAAGTGGAAAGAGTCACATCCTTGCTTAGATATTATGGTGGGTTAACGCTAAACAGCCATGGCAAAACTTTACAATCCAGTATGAAGAATAGTATGCACCTAACCATAAGGGAGCCAATTGGGGTTGTAGGGATCATAACGCCATGGAATTTCCCATTCCTAATCCCTGGTTGGAAGATAGCTCCTGCTTTGGCTACAGGGAATACAGTTATATTTAAACCTGCATCCAACACTCCTACAGTTGCATTCGAGCTTGTTAATGCACTATATGAAGCTGGTCTACCTGAGGGTGTAGTGAACTTAGTTACTGGGTCAGGAAGAGAAGTTGGAGACGAGATAGTGACAAACAAGGAGATAAAGGCTCTCTCTTTTACGGGTTCACTTGAAGTTGGGAAAGAAGTAAATAGTAAAATAGGAAATAGATTCACCAGATTACAGTTAGAGCTAGGAGGGAAAAATGCTACAGTTCTCACCAAAAATGGCGATTTCAACTTAGCTATTGAACACGTTACGTGGTCAGTCATGGTAAATACTGGTCAAGTTTGTTTAGCCACATCCAGGTTCTTGGTTCCAAAAGAGTTGCATGACAAGGCTGTAAATGCAATGACTGAGTCCTTTAAGTCCTTAGTTGTAGGTAATGCGTTAAAACAACCTGTTCACATGGGTCCTTTATCCAGTAGAGACCAGTACGAAAAAGTGCTAGGTTATGTGGAAATAGGAAAGGATGAAGGGGCTAAACTAGTTTACGGTGGTGAACCTATTAAGGGGGAGAACTACGATTATGGTTATTTCGTAAAGCCTACCATATTTGATAATGTGACCAAAGACATGAGAATTGCTAAAGAAGAGATTTTCGGTCCAATCTTGACGATAATGACTTATGAAAGCTTGGACGAGGCAATAGAGATAGTCAATTCAACGGATTACGGTCTTACAGCAGAGATAGTGACCAACAGCTTAAATGAGGCTATGAAGTTCAGTGAGGGTGTAGAGGCGGGAGTTGTAAAGGTCAATAGACCTACAGTTGAGTTAGACCAATGGGTGCCCTATGGAGGTTTTAAAGGTTCGGGTAATGATGTATATAAAGAGTTAGGTGAGGAAGCCTTAGACTTCTATACTAAGATAAAGGCAGTCCACTTACAATATTAAGGCACTTAAGAAGATGAAGGAGACTCTCATGCCCTTCTTCAAGTTATGTCTTCTCACTTTTTTCTCCAAAATGAGCCCCTTGTGAGGACTTCAAAAACATGCCTAGGTCGTTTTGGGTAAAAGAAACTAGCTAAGATTTAATTAGTCATGAATACAGATACATTTGTGTTAGTAGAAGTTAATAACGTATGGAAGTTATACGGAAAATTTGTGGCTAACGAGAACATTTCCATGAACATCGAAGAGGGAGAGATAGTTGCTTTACTAGGTCCTAATGGTGCTGGGAAAACAACACTGGTGAAGCAACTTTATGGGGAGCTGAACCCGAATAAGGGGGAAATTAGAGTTTTAGGATCCAAGCCTACAGACAGAGGAATAAAGAAACATATGGGAGTGGTTCCCCAAGAATGTGAACCTTATGGTGACCTCACTGTTTGGGATAACATCTATTATATGGCTAGAATTAAAGGAGTAGATAGGGAAAGGGCAAAGGAGAGGACTAAGGAACTATTAGAACAATTGGAATTGTCTGATAAAGGTAAAACACTAGGGAGAGATTTGTCTGGTGGGTTAAAGAGGAGATTATTAATCTCCATGGCTCTTGTTAATGACCCAAAATTGATAATATTAGATGAGCCCACGACTGGTTTGGACCCTCAAGCCAGGAGGGAAGTTTGGGATATATTGCTTAAGCTTAGGAAAGAGGGAAAGAGTATATTGCTGACTACACATTACCTGGAAGAGGCAGAGAGACTAGCTAATAGAATTTATTTCATTTATAGAAGAATACTAGTAGAAGGTACACCAAGCGAGGTTAAGGACAAATTCGCAAATTGGTATGATGTCATCGATTACTCCACAGGTAATGTATACAGGGTTAAGGGAGAGGATGAAGTGAAGAGAATAATTCAACAACTAAATGGAAAATTTGAAGTGAAGGCACCAAGTTTAGAGGACGTATACTTAGAGGTGATCAAAAGTGTTCAGGGAGTTCATTAACCTCTTGTTTATGCAATTTAAAATGATTAAGGCTTACTTACCTGTATTTATTTTCTTCTCTATTCTATTTCCATTGGGATTCATATTCTCCTTTGGTACAATTATACAGAGGACTTTATCCACATACTTGATATCTGGATCAATAACATTCTTCATATCCATTAACAGCATCATATCTGTTGCACAGAATCTAGCCCTAGAGAGGAGCAGTGGAAGGTTTTCATTAATGATTGCCAGTGGTATACCCATACAACTTTACGCTATAAGTATAACCATATCTAATGGTATTCAAACTCTAATGTTGATACCTGTCTTTCTAGTCCTAGGATATTTTCTATTGGGCGTGAAAATAAGTTCAGCACTCTTCTTCGTCTTATCTATAATAGGATCAATATATATGGCGTCTATGGTAGGGTTACTAATAGGGACTGCAATAAGGAACCTACATGCAGTAAATCAGTGGTCATCAATTATAGGGTTTATCCTATCTTTCTTTGCACCAGTTTATTTCCCTTTGACACAAATACCGCTTCCATTTAGATACTTAGCTTATCTAGAACCTACAACTTACGTATCCCAATCCACTTACTTTGCCCTAGTTGGTGACCCAATCTCTTTAGCCTGGTTTGGCGGAACAGTAGTCATAGGATTTCTGTTCTCGTTCCTGAGTTCACTGCTGATGAAAAAAGCTTTTTAGATTTTATCATTTAACCTGTTTTTATGAATAGGAATAAGTTCGTGATAATTGGCTTTATCGTAATGAGTTTTAACTCCCTATACCAGTACTCATGGAATGCACTAGAACCTCTACTAGAGAAAGGACTAACTCAAAGTATCATTCAATTATCTTTAGGTTTTACTCTTTTCTCCTTCTTCTCTTCAATGTTCCAACCTTTGGGAGGTCACTTTGCAGATAAACAAGGACCACGAAAGATAGGAGTGGTCTCGGCAATTTTATCAGCTCTAGGGTTTTTGGGAACTTATTTTTCACCCAACATATATATGTTTTACGTATTTTGGACATTAGGGAGTATAGGAGAAGGTATACTCTACGGTATAGCTGCAAACCTAGCAATGAAATGGTTCATGGACAAAATGGCATTTGCTACAGGTATAGTTTCCATGGGATTTGGACTAGGGTCAGCTGTGGCGAATCCCTTCATATCTTTAGTTGGTAATTACAAAACTGTTACCTTAACTATCGGACTAGTGGAGATTGTCCTTTTACCTATACTATTGTGGATTTCAGAGTATCCAAAGACTCTAAAGGGACAACCACCTAGGGAGACAATAATGGACTTGAGGTTTTGGTTAATTTACATCTCCTTCATTGGCGCAACTGCGGTACTTAGTGTACTCTCTTCCCAATTATCAGTTCTGGGACGAGGTCTACCTAAACAGGAGTTAATTACACTGGTGTCCATATTACCATTACTAAGTGGAGGATTGAGACCTATCTTTGGATATCTTGGAGATAGGATAGGTCTGGTCAAAACAGCGTTACTACTGAATGTCGTATTGACCTTTGGCGCATTTATGCTCCTATTTAACCAATTAGCTTTATCAACAATACTTGTTGGTTTTGCCGGTGGGTCAATAATAACGCTCTACTTCAATATATCGGGGGAAATTTTTGGGACTAAGTTTTCGACAGTCAATAGTGGAGTATTATATACAGGAAAGGCTATAGGGGGAATTTTAGGAAGTAGTGTATTTGCCCTTGTTTATACGATAGGTCTTGTAGCTTCTGACATTTACGTGATTATCCTAGGATTAGTGGGTGTATTCTCCCTACTCAGTGTGGTCCTTAGTAAATCCTTCATAAGGAAGGTGTACAAAGAGAAGACGTGAGAAATGGTGGAAAGATTTTTCCTTAATTTTTATATATTATGTGTGAAATAAATTACATGACTGTCTGACCAGCAACTTAAGAGCCTTGAATTACTGATGGAGTGTCTTTAAATAAGCCGAAATGAAGGGCATTATGAGACTGATTTAAACCTGTAGAGGATTAGCGATATTCTCTCCATTAAAAATTTCATTCTATAACTATCCCAGCAATTACAATAATACCTAGATTTTCAGCCTGCTCCTTTATCTCCTTCTCTATAGAGTTAGCTACTAAAAATTTCTTTACAGGCTTGTTATACAGTGACACAAATATTTTCTCCCTGGTCTCAAGTTGTTCTATGGCTCCTTCATCAGCTAAATTCTTGATCTCGAAGAGGTATATGTGATCATTTGTTTCATAGAAGTCAACCTCGTATTTCCTGCCTCTAGATACAACTCCAAGCTTATCCTCAATATATCCGTGTTTAACCTTTGAAGGATCTATCCCATGTAGCTCTAGAGCTTCCTTGTACAACTCCATTATTGTTTTCTCTATATAATGACCTCCTCTAGAAGTATATGAGGAGAAGGCAACGTTTAATTTTTGAATTTCTTTCCATGTCTTTCTGTTTTCCTCTTGTAATCCTTGAATATTCAAGTTGATCTTCTCAATACTCTCCCAAATCCTCTTATTATCCTCCTGAAGACGCTGAATATTCAAGTTGATCTTCTCAATACTCTCCCAAATCCTCTTATTATCCTCCTGAAGACGCTGAATATTCAAGTTGATCTTCTCAATACTCTCCCAAATCCTCTTATTATCCTCCTGAAGACGCTGAATATTCAAGTTGATCTTCTCAATACTCTCCCAAATCCTCTTATTATCCTCCTTAATCTCCCCCAACTCTTTCCATATCCTTTCCTGACTCTCCCAGATTAAGGTAATCTGATCCGTGTTATTCTGCGATACTTTCTTAAGGTCCTTTATACTCTCTACAAGTTCCTTAGTTACTTTTTCAAGTTCCTCAATTCTCTTGATAATGACGTCGTCCTTTATCTTCTCAAAAATTTTGCCTGCTAGAATATCTAAAAGCTTTGGGCTCTCCATTATCTTCTTAATAATGTCCTCCTCACTACTCATATGTGATAATGTATGTCATCTAATCACTTTAAGTTTTTGCATCAATTAGGTCAAACACTCTTATCTCGAGGCTTATATTCTACGTATTATTCAATACTCTTCGGAGGAATAAAGCAATATCAAATGAAATAAGACTGAATCAGCCCAAAATATATTCTACAGTAAAATCGAACTTTTTGTGCTAACTTAAGACACCATTTCTAACCTAGATTAACATGAAATTCTCTTTTAATTTAAAGCTTAGGTAGAGTTAAATCAAGCCCGAATTTTCCTTTTTAATAGACACGGTAAACTCATGTCCTCATTTCTTCTCTGCTCTTTGTAATAAGTCATCAAGTTCATATACTACTTCCTTGGCAGTTGGTCTAGACTTAGGATCTGGGCTTACCATTCTTTGGATCAAGTCCTTAATTTTATCATCATCAATCGAATCAATATTCCAAGTTGAAAGGTAAATTATATCGTCATTAATTAATTTCTTAGCCTCGTCATGATTACCCTTAGATAGAGCTTCCAGAGCAGATACAAGATAATTAGGTTGCCTTTTCTTCCTTGTTAGTAACTCATAAAATGTTATTCCCAGAGAGAATATGTCCATTGTGGGTCTAGCACCCTCCTTAGTGTAGTGAGCCTGCAATTGCTCAGGTGGCGCATACTCTGGTGTAATTTCAAGTATTGATTGACCAACCCTTTTCATGGAATCTAAATCTCCAAGTTTAACTCTTATATCGTCACCCTTTACAGACTCAATGAATATATTTGAGGGTTTTACGTCCAAATGGACATAACCCTCAGAATGGAGGTATAATAGTCCCCTCGCAACCTGGAATATTATTCTATACACAAGTTTCTTCCACCTGACTGAGTAGAAGTATTCATCCCTCAAAAGTAAGTCCTTAACAGTTCCATTACCCATATACTCCATTGCAACATAGGGGGGATCCTTAAGATACAAATAAGTTATACCTTTAAAATAACTCTTGATAACTTCTAGATTCACATTCACATCATAGAATTTTATAAGTTTGGGGTGATCTAACTTAGATATCTTGTTTATATTGTTTGCTAGCTCTATCATCGAATCTCTAAATAGAGCAGTCTCGCCGTGGTTTTCGCTCTCGAGCCTGTAAATCTTTACTGCATACTTATTAGCCTGCTTATCTTCAGCTAGCAAAACATAGCCTGCCCCACCACTACCCAAAATCTTGCTTACTTTATATTTCCCACCAATTTTCTTCTCTAACCAGTACTCAGGTATAGTGCTAGTCTCCCTATAAACTATTTCGGCATTATCAGGAGGGGAAGCACTACCCTCGCTTTGGATAGGTTCATAAACCTTGTTCTTCTTTATGACCTTTGAGGCTTTCCAAATTATAGGTTCTATAAAGGTGACAGTCTCATTTGAAAGGTAGTATGGTAATCCGTTTACTACAACCTTAGTCAAAACATCAGGAGGGAGACCCTTCACAGTGAGTGTAAGAACCTTTCTGGAAGATCTTGGCGCGCCAATTATACTCATTTTTAATACACTATTACTTTCCATATCTTATATACTTTTATATATAATGTTTTAGGTAAGAGATATCATATTACCTTTAACCAGACTAAGGAGAATCCTACTATTTAGAATATTTTTCTGTCATATGTAATAAAGTGCAATAATTATAACAACATATGCAATTATTAGTAATGATGACTCCAAAACAGTTAATTTCCTATCAAAGAGCACACGCAAGACAGAAACATTAACTAGAATTAATGATACCATCTCTGGAATGACTGGGCGTAAACCGTAGTCTCCAAATAATCCTATGATACCTAAAAGAACCGTGTTATTTTCTATCTTACTACCCACGAAGCTCAAAAGGGACAAGGAACCACCTTTCTTTGAGAGTGTTATAAGCCTAAATGCAGAGATCTTCTCCTCCAATTCACCTGCTATAGGTGACAAAACTAGAGATATCCAGACAGCGGGAATTCCAAAACTGAGGGAAATCTGGTCTAACTGTTCCACGAAATAATGCGATAGTATGATGAGTAATATAGCCCCAACAACCATGAAAATTGAGATTTTAACGTAGTCAACCTCCTTTTTTGCAACTAGTTTATCCCTCTTGAATTTCCTCAGCCTATATATTACGTAGTAAACATAGATCAGAATGAGACAGACCCCAGATATCACGTTTAGCTTAGAATAAAGAGTGATTAAAACTAGAGCTATCGTACTAATTATCAAAAATTTATTTTCCACCTGGTACTCCTGGTCCATTACCAAGTTGTTTTTCCACTTCCAAAAATAAACAATTCCCACCAGACCTGCTCCCACAGTGAACAACAATATATTGCCCCCTATGGCTGAACCAAAGGCTACGTCAAGACTACCCCCAAGAGAGGCTATTATAACAAATATTGTTTCAGGAAGTGCGGTTATAAACCCTAAAAGTATACCACCCGTAATCCCTTGACCCAATACTTCCTCTAATTCATCAGCAACTTTAGCGATCAGCTCTGCTGAGATAAAGAGACCAATAAAAGTACCTATGAATTCGATCCAGAATAATAACATTTTCAAAATATCTTACTCAGGAAGAATTTTAAATCTACTTTCAACTAACGGAGTATAGTCTAACTGATCATCGAGTGATTACACTAATCTATATTGATATTAAAAATAGAAAACCAACGTGAAATGCTTAGACATTTTTAGTCACAAAAGAAAACTTATGGATCGGCTTTACCCATGACAAGCCGACTGAATAGCATAAGTACGTATCTTTCACTAAGTTATGGGTAATATACAAATCTCTATTTCGTTAGAAGGGCATAAAAAGTAAAATGAAGTTTGATGAAAACACTCTCGCTGAACTTCTAACATCCTTTGTAAATACTTCTACTGGACTATGTCCCTCAGGCTAACTCTCCCACACTGCCTTATACTCATGATATGGCGACTCCTCTGAAATTTCCTTCAGAATTTCCTCTATTTCTCTTTTGTCAAGGTTACCTTTATACCTTAAAATAACAACAGCCTTGGAATTGTCAAAATCTGGAGTAATATTTATATCCACGACATTAGGTAGGGTAGCCAAGGCTCTCTTAATTTTATACACACAATTACCACACTCCACATCAAATACCTGAAATTTCATGACCCTAAGCTCATTATTAATTTCTTTTTTGTTGAATTCGTCCATATGATAAATTAATTAATTAAAACTTATAAACATTTTACTCCATAAACTTGGCTGAAAAAATATATTCCTTTCAGAGTTCATATAAATATGAAGATAGTAGATCTACACCAAGACCTTGCATATTCAAACCAAATGGGAAGAGATGTAATTGAAGAGGAACAAAAGCAATCAAGTATAAAGATGCTACGTAATTTCGACAGTTTAATTTTTGGCTCAATATTCCCCCATATTGACACCCTCAACGATAAGAGCTACAAACTGAGTAACCTCTACGGTAGACCCACCAGGGGAACATCGTTCTCCTTTTCCCTATTTCTTGACCAAGTCAAATTCTACTACTATCTCGACAGGAGAGGTTACATCACACTTGTGAGAAGAAAGGAGGACTTAGAGAAGCCAGGAATAAAGGTACTTTTATCCTTAGAGGGAGCTGACGTACTTAGGGACTACGAGGATATTTACCTACTTAAGGAAATGCACGTATATAACCTAGGGTTGACATGGAATTATGATAACAAGTTTGCCTCAGCATGCATGTCTAACAAAGACTATGGGTTAACTGATGAGGGAGAAGAATTAGTTAAGATAGCTAACTCACTTGGAATAATAATTGACTTAGCCCATGCCGGTAAAAGGACCCTACTAGACGTAGCCTCAATAAGTAAAAGACCAATAATTGTGTCACACGGCAATGCTAGAAAGCTAAAGGAACATAAAAGAAACTTAGACGACGAGGAAATAGAGGCTATAGTGAAGACCAATGGAGTTATAGGAGTCACAGCAATAGTTGAGACACTTAAGGAACCGACAATTAGTGGTCTAGTGGAAAACATAAGGTACATTGGTGAGTCTTTTGGATGGGAATACGTAGCCATAGGGACAGACTTCCTGGGAATTCAAAAAGTCCCTGAGGGATTTGAGAACGTCCTAAAATTGAAAGAATTGTCTGAAATGCTAGATGGACATAGCGAGGAAGTATTATGGAAAAACGCAATGAGAGTAATTCTTAAACACTTTGAAAACTAATAGTTTAGAGGAGAACAAATTTGAAGGCTCTGGCCTTTGATAAGAACGGTTTAAATAACCTAAAGTATGTTGACTACAAAGATCCCTCAGTAGGGCAACATGACGTCCTAATAAAAGTTAAGTTGGCAGGGGTTAATCCGGTAGATTACTACACAATAGAGGCATTAAAGGTAAATCCAATACCCCATATACCTGGAGTAGAATTTGCAGGAGAAGTGGTTAAAGTCGGAGAACATGTCAGAAGTGTAAAACCTGGGGACAGGGTCACGATATATGGAAGGATATTCGACGGTACCTGTGATATGTGTATGTCAGGCTATGAGACTGTATGTAGAAGTGGAGGAAGAGTGGGAGTAGACGCTAATGGAGGATTTGCTGAATACATATCACTAGATGAGAAGTATGTGTTCAAACTTCCGGAGAGTTATTCATGGGAACTTGGTGCTAGCCTAACAGTAGCAGGGCTTACTGCATACCACTCTCTGAAGGAAGCTAACCTGAGACCAGGTGAAACGGTAATTGTTTTTGGTGCCTCTGGAAATACAGGAATGTTTATAGTACAGTTAGCTAAGAAATTTGGAGCCAAAGTGGTTGCAGTTAGTAGGAAGAAATGGCTCGGGGACTTTGGGGCTGACCTAGTAGTAGACTATAATGAAGTCGAGGAGAAAGTAAAGGAGGTCACAAACGGAAAAATGGGTGATGTGGTGGTTAACTCACTGGGAGAAAAATTCTGGGAGAAGAGTTTCTCAGTTGTGGGGATAAGGGGGAAATTAGTGACCTTTGGGACACTCCTGGGAGCTGAGGTAAAAGTAAACCTGTCTCAGCTCTATTCAAAGCACATAAGCATTTTGGGAGTTAACAGAGGTAACAGAAAAGACTTTGTGGAATTACTGGATTTGTGTAAGGACTGTAAGGTCAAGACTTGGAAGATATTCGATCTGAAAGACGGTGTAGAAGCAGTAAAGTCATTATTTAATGAGGAGAGGGACGGAAGGATATTCATAGGAAACCAATGACTGAAACTGTTTTTAACTTTCTTATCTCCCCTGTGATTGAGTCTGTCCTCGATACAACTACTTTTTCCCCATATCTTTACAGATATCCCTTCCATCATACAACTTGAGTTTCACTTCAATTCACATACCTTTCTGTTTATCCTCCTTAGTTCCACAAGGTTATAATACAGAATTACACTGGAAAAAATAGGTAGACCAAAATACACAAAATTAAAGTAAACTGGAGATGAGAGCACAGGTAGGACTGAGGTAACTGCACCTATTGAGAGCGAGACATACAAGAGGATGACTGTCGGTAGAGAAATGCAACATGCTGTACCTGATATCATACCAAGTGTGGGTATGGCAACAATAGAGGAGGAGATTCTACTCCTCGACACGCTCACATTTTTAGTCAATTCCACTATGCTTTGAACATTTGCACTGAGGAGCAGACCGAGTATGAGACCAATTACCATAGTGAATGGGAGAATATCACTCTCATAGGGACCTATAAACATCCAAAAAGCCGGACTCGAGGCTACCCAGTAAATAAAATATATAGGTGAAGGAGGAACAGCAAATCCCACACCCCAGCTGAAATAGGGATAAAAGCCAATATAACCTAGGAGTACTGTGAGGAAAGTCCCGTAGAGGATGGAGTGAAATATCAAATAAGAGGAGAAAGTAATCCAGTATGCCTTTCCCTTTTTTACACTAGAGAATGTGGAGTCATAAAACCGCTCAGGGATTAACAGTAGTATTGCGAACCAGAAGGATAAAGCCGAGATTGTAGAGAGGATTAAGACAGGATAACTCGTACTCTTAGCTAAGGCATAAGCTAAGAAGCTTACAAGGAGAAGCACTGATATTATACTTGCCCTCTTTTTCCAATTCACATTATTTTCCTGTGTTTATATACTAATTAATACTTTTCCAATAATCCATCATGATTATACCAACAACACTCCGCTTTTCAGTTATATAAGCTAACAAAAGAAAATAGTATATGAAAGAAAGTAAAGTTGCAGGATACTTAGCCTTAATCGGAACAGCCCAGTTTTTAATCCTGATGATAGTAGCGGAAGCCTTATACCCTGGGTACTCAGTGAAAAACAACTACATAAGTGATCTAGGTGTTGGGAGTACTGCCATAATATTTAACGTATCGGTAGCCCTTCTTGGAGTATTAGTAATTGTGGCGTCGATCTTAATGAGGAAAGTGTTCTCCTACGCGTCATACCTAGTCCTCTTGAACGGGATAGGAGCCCTAATAGTCGGTCTCTTTCCCGAGACCACCGGACTCCCACACCTTATTGGCGCACTATTAGCTTTCTTTTTCGGCGGTCTAGCTGCAATATTTACGTCAATTAGAAGAAATTACTTTTGGACTGTATTAGGAGTAATAACACTGATTTCACTGTTCCTGTATATGGGAAAAATGTATGGACCTCTAGGTAATGGCGGTTTAGAGAGGCTAATAGTATACCCTGAGTTGGTTTGGGGTATAAGCCTAGGGACATACCTAATAGAACTCAAAGAGTGAGTTCAGAAAAGGTATATTTAAAGAAAGAGAATTTTTTCTCTCCTTCTCTTCTTTTTCTTCTGTCCCTACAATTACTTATTTAATCAACGGACACTTATGGTAATGTGGTAGCCATTCTAGACTAATGCTGTGGTGTTAGGATATAACGTCGCGTACACAGTTGTCTGATACGCCTGAAGCTGTAAAATTAAAGTATAGTTCCAGTACTGTTTCGGAATGGTAAAGTTATATACTAGAGCCACTGGAAGAGTCTTACCAGTATTGGTCACTTTACCGCTTGAACTTATTATAATCACATTCACTTCTTGAGTTATATTGTAAATTTTACCACCATTTAGATAATAGACACCAAATAGCGTGTAATTTCCGCTTTGTTTAAACACTATTATGGTAGGACCATTAGGAGTTGCGTTATAATAAATGGGTACACTACCACCATTAACCTGATTACTTATTATAGGATAGTAGTTGATCTGTTGAGTTGACGGTGAAGAATAGTTTGTAAGGACAAGAAATAATGGTATTAACAATACCACAAGTATAACTAGAGCTATTACAAACCCTATGTAGTCTGAGATCGCCCTCATATCGGCACCCAATTTATTACATAGTCGTAATAGACTGTTATTGTCATTGGTTGATTAATAAGTATATAACTTGGTATGTCAGGAAAATAATAGTATTTGACTATCACGTTATTTTCAGCAATAGTCACTTCTTTTGCTTGGTATGTTTGATAACCCGTAAATATCCCAGTGGGACCAAAACTATAGTTACCCCCTATTATCCAATAAGTTTCTCCATAGTTATATTCAGTGCCATTTAAATAGACATCTACTCCACCAGGAGGTGGGGAGTCGTAATAGCTATTAAAAGTCACTTGATAATAGTTATAATCGTTGATATAGTTTATTTGTACATAAGGCAATAAATTAGAATTAGGTGGAAGGAATAGCAGCTGAGAGTTAGTTACATAACTATTTCCGTTGTAATTAATTGTGTTAAACTTGTAATGTTTAATAATTCCGCTCGACTTTAAACTAGTATCGTTTCCCTGGAGTGTATAAACTGTAAAGTTGACATATCCTGCTGGTACAGTAACTAATAATACACCATTATTTACCGTATAGCTCACACCATTTATATTAACCACTACACTAAATTTGGCATTAGTCGTAATGGAAAGAGATACGTTCTGAATAAGTTGGGAATAGTTAGCTATTAAAATAGCAGGCTTCCCTTGTAATGTAACTGTAATCCCCTGAGTTGTTGTACTATTTACTGTTCCCGAACCTAGGATTTGCCAATTACTAAATACTCCCGTAATTACTCTACCCGTCTTACTGTTAATATAGTAGATATACTTTGGTGCCCTTACTTGAAATGTTCCTGTCTGGTTGGAAAAAGTTATTGGAGTAGTGTAATTGCTAAATTTTCCATTTATGTTACTTGTAATATTAATTGAGGTTGAATATATTTGAGATGAAGTGTAAATCTGGGATATTATAGTTACTCCCCCTTTACTAATGGAGTTGGAGTAGGGACCAATACTTGACCCAGGTTGTAAAAAGAATATATTACCCAGTGAAGTCACCAGTATTATAGGTTTGCCAGCCACATTTGATGGTAGATTAATTGAAGCAGTCTTATTGAGAATTATAGGATACTTCAGGCTTGTTATGTTCTGCCAAACACCCAAATTGTTAAGGTAGAGAATTCCTACAACTATTATGCTCGAATTGGGTACGAAAGTTCCGTTGGAATATAAGATAAATAGAGAGCTACCATTATAGTATACGCCTGGTCTGCCTGATACCGCCCTCTGTTGTTCCAAGTTCTTCAGGTAAACATAATTATTGAATTGAGCTTGAGAAATCTGGTTACTTTGAGATAAGTACGTTACGTAAGTAAGGAAAGGAATTAGGAGCAATATACCAATGACTAAAATTATGGCAAAAGTAATGGGAGCAGATATGGCTTTAGCCATTTTCCACACCACCGTATTCCCACACCTGATTGTTAATTATTATAAGTGGAGAAATGACTTGAATTGTCCCATAATTTCCATTATTTGCCTGAGGATTATAGGTTTGAGGTCGTCCTCCTGAATAACTAAAAACATTGTAGACCTGAACACCGTTTGGATATGATAATAGCCCTATGTAACTTCCTTTTCCATAATTACTAAATATAGTAAATGTACCATTGATAGTATTTAAGTAGTCAATATATATATTAAGATTAGTGTTCGCCTTAAAATAAATTTTCTCAGGCACATAGTTCTGAGTTGGACCCAATACGATATTTTGACCTGTGGTAGACACTGTTACGCCAAGTAGTTGTGCTGCTATATTACCTAAAACGGGTGTATTATTAGTATAATAATAAACGTTATTAGGAAATGCAAAATTGTTATAAACTGTAACTAAGTAATATGTGGAGGTATTACTAAACACGCCCTTGACTGTACCGCTACCATTTAGAAATATCTCAGTGTTACCAAGTACTGATATATTGCTAGAGCTAGATAGTAGATTAGTAAATGTGTACGTAGTAATTTGACCACCCAATACTGGTTTTGTGAAATATCCACCAGTGTAATTGAAGGTTATATTGTAACTTGAGGGGAACTGAATAATATGGTAACCATAAGATAAACTTAATGTTATGCCGTTTTGTCCGACCTGATATAATCTGTTGTCTACAAAAACTGGAATAGTAGTGTTTAGAGAAGTCAAAGTGACTGTAGTGCTTATACAGCCTCCTTTACCATTACCGTTACAATTTCCTTTAATGTTATATGTCAAACTTGTCCCAAGTGGTATGTTGTTTGGCATTATGAGCACTTTATAGGTCTGTGTAAATGTCTTATATACAGCAGTTATTACGAGTGGACCAGTTACGGTGAATGTAGTTGATGGGGATGTAGCACTTGTTAACTGACCATTACCCACATAAGACCAGTTCATAAATTGTGCTGTGAGACCATATTGCTGTAAAAATACTTTAATATTATTGTCTGTTAACTGATATGTACCTGGTGTTAGGTAGAATATCTTAGGAGAGGAAAAGTTATTTTCCTGCCCAAGTCTCATGTTAACGTTTAATGGTAAATACCTTGACCCATTTATGGCAAATGCAGTAATGTAAACCGGTATTTTACCAACAGGTCCTGATACCATAATTGCCGTGACAGAAGTATTAGGGTATAAGAAATAGAAATTAGATAATGCACTTACTATTAAAAGAGGTTTGTTAAAGACGTAATTGGGCAATGGCAATGTCACGTTGTACCCCACTACTATATTCTTTGTGACAGGCAACCACATGGTTCCATTAAAGTAATACACTGTTGAAATATTGAAGGGAACAGGTATGTTGTTATAAATGAAAACCAGTGTTGGGGGAGGATTTTTTGTTGAGTTGTAAAAGATATTAGGATTTCCTCTAAATATCTGTTGTTGTTCTTTTTCCTTCAATTGTTGTTGACCGGAATTAGCTATATTTGATTGGGAAAGATATGAAGAAGAAGAATTAAATATAATTATAGCGGGTACGAGAACCAGTGCTAATATAACAAGAAATATCAAGAGACCTATAGGGATTGATAAACCAATACGTAATTTTTGCCTTTTCATTCTCCTATACATTATTATAGACATCTATTTAATAAATGTATCTTTTTACTCACTTATGGTGAAAAATCTAATATATCTTATCGAAGGTAGTATTACTCAACTCTTTGACTTTACTCTTTGACTTTATTTAAAGATTTTTAAAAGCAAAACTCAGATTATAGGGGAAGAGCGAAGACTCTTAAAAATATTGTTGATAGATTTAAGAGGTATTTCAATCATACCGCAACATAAGTATTAGGTGAGGTCTCAGGTATAGTTAAGTTATACAGATTGTTAGACTTCCAATAATACCACAATAAACCTGAAATTTGTTTAGGAATTGGGAAAGAGGGGTATACAAAATACCAATAGCCCACAGCGTAAAGATTATTATTATTATTAATTATATTGAACAAATTATTAGTATTATTGTATAGATAACCATTATTTAGAACCTGATTAGAGACATTGTAGAACGCCGGTAGACCTGTTTTGTCTTGGACAGTAACAAAAAATGCTTGAAAGATAGCAAACTCTGAGTACTTAGTAGATCCAAAAGTTACGCTAAAGTTGTAACCGTTATGTGAACCTATATTAAGGGAAATTAATGTTTTATTTATTTGGGTTGTCGAATTGTATAAATTTACATTAACATTATTAACCAGATTAAGGAAAGAACCAAAACTAAAATTGAGGAAATAGTATTGCCTAACATTAAGCTGTGCAATTAAGGTATTTGGAATTTGAGTTCCTGATAAATACAAATTACTATTCTTCACATAAAATGTTAACGTATAGTTGGAACCACCATGACTCACAGAGTTAAATGATATATTAAGTAGTGGGACTGGAATCGATGAGTTTATTATGGGAGAAAACCACATGCCAAATTGAAACCCCTGGTTATTTACGCTTATTAAAGGCTGAGGAGCTGATTGTGAAGTTACATTATATTTACCTGTTCCTGAAATGGTATTTACAGCTAATGAAGGATTAGGGTCCAAATAACCATAACCTAGTCTATACCACTTCCCACTATAATATAACAGGAACCAAAGAACTATTATTTGACCAGGCTTCACATTCGCATAAATTACATAAGAGGAGTTGGAAGACATGTTATACGCATAAATATTGACCAAATTTCCTAAAAGCATATTCTGTTGAGGTATATATACTGGTCCATTTATTCTGAAATTTTTAAGCGGAATGTAAGCAGTTGAGTTGGCTTTTGTAATTATTACATTCTGATTTGTTGAGGGTTGAGAGTAAAATATGCTAGGCGAATTCACAGTCACAAAGGGGATGACTGTGAGGACTTTTGCAGGAGAGCTAACTGTGATTAAATAACTAACGTTAAAGCTAATCAGATTTGGTGAAACTCCTTTGAATGCAACATTAGAGACACTTATCTGTATAGATTTAGATAGACCTATAAGATACTCCTGGTTAATGATTGATGGAGAAAGTAAACCCAAATATCCTGCGTAATAGAAGAAGACTATGATAGATATCAAGAATACAGCTATGACAAGTATAAATGTAGCTACTACAGTAGGCACATTCTAAAATTGTATAAGACAGTTTTATATCTTTCGATTCTTCTGAAAAACTTATATATTGTCGATTATAGTTGTTAAACAATGGAGTCAGTAGTTCCTCAATTAATATTAATTATAGCTGTAGTAGGAATTGGGATTGCTCTTCTAGCATTCTCATTCGCTTACTTCTTACCAAAAGAGGTATTTTCCATATCTCAGCAACAAGCTAACCAAATTGCTGGTTCCACTTCCCTATCTGTAGGACCTCTCCTTGTTAATAACACTGTAGGAAGTGTAGTGGCAGAAGTTTATAACCCCAGTGTTAACGGTAGTATTGAGGTAGTAGCGTTTACAATACCTGCATCACTACAGCCCAGTGTAGGAGTAGTTACACCGTCTACATCTTCACTAAATTATCAAGTTTACTTGACAAACAATCAACTAGCCAAGACCACCACTATATCAGGGAGTATATATGACGTAGGAGGGTCAGTAATTTACTCCCCTTCTAACTTACAGGTCTACACGGTCTCCTTCAATTCTCCTTTTACGATAAAATATAATGGAGTAAATAGTAACCAAGATTTGGTAGTATGGATTATATACAAAGTAAACAACTATTGGTTTAGAATAGTATATACTTATACGACAGTACCTAGTAGCTAAACGTTAACAGGAAAAACAAGGAGAGAATTAATAGGAATGGAGAAGAGAAGGGAAAAAGAAAAATAGTTTGTTTGTTTAAAAATTAATCTGAAAAAGAGACCAGTGGCTGACTAGAAGGTAATATGAACTGACCTGATGATATGAATCCCATGTTTGTATAAGTCTCTGTATTTAATACTCTGTAAGTTGAAGATAAAGTCAGAGTTGATAGTCCCTCGTCATTAGCATTTGACGACGATAGATTATTCACTAGGAAATTTGTTAAAGTCTACGGTATTGCAACTTTCAGATCCATGTCTTGATATATGCTAGGCTAACTTCCTCCCTGCCATAAATCGTGAGGGTTCCCCCTATCGATTTGGGCTTACATCCCTCATATAGGAAGAAGGCGAGAGGCCTAGATAACCCCTCCCATACAAATTCATAACTGCTATAACATCTATCTAATTTCTGTGAATGGTCACGGGTATTAATATTGTCTATTTAGCAGAGATAACTCCTGAAATAATAACCTTCAAAGGTGTAATCTATAATCCTACTTTACAAAAGAATGAAAGCCTCGCCCTTTAGGGCGGAGAGGAAGTCAGTAATGTACCGTTCGTATACCCACCGAAAAAAGTGAAATCAGTCTGTGTATTCTTTATATTTCCTGACAGGGAAAATATTCCGTTCTCTATATTTCCCGTTAACTTGGTTACGTTTAAAACTTGAGTATTTGTTATCGAGATTAACCCAGATCCTAACACTGACGCTACTTGATTATTAAGTGAGAGGGCTAAACTAGCACTATTGTACTGTTTAGTGGTTTCATTTGAAAATACTACCCACAATTACTTGCTGAGATAAGTGCAAAATATAAAAATTATGTCTTCAGATATTTATCGAACCATTCCAGCTTTCTTGTTAACCTATCCCTCATGTTTTTAGGCTTTCCTCTCCTAGCGTGTTCATGGCTGTCCTGTTGGTACCTCACTAGTATTGTATCAACATCATTCATCTTAAGCGCAACAAAGAATTGCTCAGATTGCTCTATAGGGCATCTGTAATCTTCTTCACCATGTATTAGCATTGTTGGGGTCTTAACATTCTTCACGTAAAATATCGGTGACATTCTCATTAACTTCATTTGGGATTCCTCAGTCCATGGGTCAGTCACACCAGATTCAATAGCATTGAACCAAAAACCTATGTCACTAGTACCACTCATACTTATTAGGTTTGATATTCCTCTTTCACTAATTGCAGCTGAGAAGACGTTGGTTTGTGTTACAAGCCAATTTGTCATAAAACCTCCATAAGACCCTCCGGTGACCCCTATCTTGCCCTTGAGAGTATACTTCCTTTTAACTTCCTCAACAAAAAGTAGTAAATCGTTCATGTCTTTCCCACCCCAGTCGCCTACACAGGCTTTTGCAAATTCCTCTCCATAACCTTGACTTCCCCTAGGATTAGAGTAAATTACATTATACCCATTCCTAGCAAAGTACTGAAACTCTATGAAATATGCATATCCATAGGCTGTATGAGGACCACCATGGACGAACAGGATTGTGGGATTATTTTCTCCAGTGATTATTGCCCATCCCTCAATCCCATTTACTTCAACTCTCTGGGGAGAAAATCCCTTGACATCAGGGTTAGGGTCATAAATTTGCCCCTCATAGTATAACACAACCGGTTTCTCGGGTGTAGAGTAAGTGTAGACTAGTTTGCCTTCCTTATAGTCAAAGGACCTCACTACTATTTTACCATCTGTCATCCTCTGACTCTTACCATCAGATAACAGATAGAGGTGAGCCTCCCCGCCCTCCTGACCTGGAGATATAATAACATCCTTTTCGAAAACTAGTCTATCCTTTACGCCATCAAATAGATCAGACAACACGTGATTACCACAAGTTTTACCACATTCATATGTAATTCCAAGCTCAGGTAGAATGACTTTTGAGGTGGACCATGGTGTCTTACCCTCTCTATGACCAAGATATGCAACATCGCCCTTCTCGTTCATGGCAATTGTAACTACAGTCCCCTCACTTTTCGTGATCCTTTTTAGCTCACCAGTTTCAATATCTACCTCATATAGGTCTCCTAGACCGTAATCGTCTCCCTCTTTAGTTGCTGAGATAACGACCCTCTTTCCGTTTGTAGCGACATCAGTTACGTCAAAATCACCTGACACTACTTTTCTTAATTCGTTATGAGAGAACAGATACAGTGAGAGTCTACTTCTTAGCAGACCCCTACTATCAAATCTGTACTTGAGCTTTGATGCTACAAACGGTGATTTTTTGTCTGCTTTGTCTTCACCTATAACTAGAATTCCCTTCTCATGGAAAGTGTACTTGGAAACCTTACCTAATCTAAAGAGTTCCTCAGGTTGACCAAACTCCCTCTGCATGATTAGAGAGTTCCTCTTAGTATTAACGTAGTATAATATGTTTTCCCTAATGGAGGGTGATGCCTCATATCCTCTATTGGTTATCCTTTCTAGGTTTAAGAAAATGTAGCTCCTATATTCATCCCCCTCTATTTTATTTTCCGTGTGTAGAATACCTTTACTTACTATCTTTACATCTGGTATTACTCTTATGGAATACGCTTCTTCAGGTTTTTGCATAAATTAAAAGTGTTAATAAAGTCTATAAAGGCTTTTTTCAAAAATTTATCAAAGTGATTTGGTTATATGAAAATTAATAAATATCTTTCGAAAGCAAATTTTCAGTTTTAGTAATGATCACGGAATAGAATATCCGTAGAAATCTCTCAGAAAAGAACGGAGCTCATTTTATCTCTAAATAGTGATAAATGTTTCCTTATTGCTCCCTCAGCTCCAAACGCTCTCTTATAGGTCTCGGTCATTATAACCCTACTTCCACCTTTAGCCTTAGTAATGATGAACTCAATTCTTAACATGAACTGACCAAACAACTTAGTGTCATAACCAAAGTAGCGTATAATATAACGTGGAGTTGGAGTCTTTACCTTATAAACAACGAATGGAATTTCTCCATAAGTCTTTATCTTAAACATATATGATTTTGGTGCTACTCTTCTAACACTTACTAACTCAGGTATAAAACTGGTCAGAATAGTTGGAGTTCCCAGTTTAGAGGCAATCTTCTCAGGTTTGAAAGGCACATTAACATCTGCCATGGAACTGGGCAAGTCTTTAGGTAAATCTTTCTTTCTTCTAATCTCAAAAGTGGTCACACCGTCCTCACCTACACTCTCTTTAAAAGGATAGCTTAATAGCTGACACAACTCAAATATCCTAACAATACTATCGTCATCATCAGCTTTAAGCTGAATAATAGGTCTCACGGTCAAAAAAGCTGAAAGTATAGCAAATCTCTTATCACCTTCAACTTTTGTCAGATCAACCTCTTTCACATTCAGCATAAATGGGACACCTTTCAATCTCATGAAGATACTTATGTAATTAGTGTATACATTGGACGATATATAAGTTTTGCTAATTTTTAAAGATATTTCCTACTTCATTAGCCTTTAGGAGTATTTCTTATTAACTCATAATTTAATAAAAAACAACATAAACCAAAATTATTTTAAAAAGTGCTCATGATGCCTATCTAAAGGTTCTTTTCATTTCCTACCTAGTCTACTTCTAACTATTTCAATAACCCTAATATCAGCATTTAACCATCTTACCTCTTCCTCAAAAACCTCTATTCCATATTGTTTAATGTCATGCAATAGCCTTGATATTTTATCTGACTTGGATTGAAGAGAAATTATAGCCTCTTCTAAACTTTGACCTAATTCCTTTACTCTCAATACTATTTCAAGTATCTTGTTTATCTCATCAGGGACTCCTATTATACTACCTTTCAGTTGAATCTTTACCCTCGGAAAGTCATAACCCCTCTGCATAGCTAACCTCTCCGTAGCCCTGTCCAACCTTCTACCCTTATCCACAATACCGCCTATTATGAAGACGTTATGATCCCTCAGCAACTGGTCAGTAGCTACAATATCACCATAAGGATCAAGTACAATTGGTTTATCTCCATTACTTAAACTCAAATTTGAGACAATCTTAGCTCTACCTAACACATAATCAGTTTTTCCCACTATAGTTAAATTACCGTCCCATAGGAATCTCCTCATTACGCTCAAACACAAACTTACTTGAAATAAAGTCTTCTCCCTTTCCTCCTCATCCAAAAAATCAAACAAGCCCAAATCAACTACCATCTTCGGATACTCAGGTAAATGGAGATCTATTTTCTTACCACCCTTACGAAAGGTATACCGTGAAACCTCTTCTCCTTTTTGACTTATCAACTTAATACCATAGTCCTGAGCTATTAACTTACCTTCCCTATTTTCCTCAACAAGCCCATAATTCTTAAGGATCATCTTTATAGCCAATGACTGTAATGATGGTTTCTCATGACCAATGTAGATAGTGTCTATGCCAAGTTCATTTAATTTTTGGGAGAAAACCTTTGCCAGTGTCAATTCTAGTTAGATAGGAGTTCGCACAAATAAAAAGCTAAAACAAAATGAATTTAATTTTCTCCTTGAATAGGGATAAGTGTTCCTTTATTTTATTATCAGCCAAAAATTTGAAGGAACCTTTGTAACTCTCGATCATCTCTATTTTACTTCCATTTAAGTTTCTAGATACTATGAAGTCTATTTTTAGCAGAAATGTTTGTGTAAACGACCTGGTGAACCCTAAATATCTAATAATATACTTAGGTCCATAGCTCTTAATCTTATGTAAAACAAGGGGAACTCTTATTTTATTAGGCCAGTTCACGGTAAAGAAGTAATAACTAGGATTTACGTCCTCTATACCTTGAATTTCCGGTATGAAAGAGAGTAGTGTAGAAGGATTAGTTAGTCTGTTAGCTATTCCCGAGGGATTAAAATTTACTATCTCGTTAACTGTACCAGTTATAGCGTCAGTGATCTCTTTCTCCCTCCTAATCTCTATTAAAGATATCCCCTTTTCATCTTCTAACTCCTCTCTGTAAGGGTAGTCTAAAATTTCACAAAGTTCTATTATAATTTTTTTTCCTCTCTCATGGGTCCTGAATATAATTATGGGTTTTGCTGTCAACAAAGTTTTCATAATCAAGAACCTAACTTCACCACTAACCTTAGTTAGGTCTACTCTCTTCACATTCATCATTACTGATACCTCTCTAATGTCGAGATCCCTCAATTCTAGTGGATAATGCAGAGAATATTAATAAACATTATGCAAAATTATTTTTACACCGAAATTCACAGTTTTTACTAAAAACTTAAACTAATGAACTTTTTCAGATTGTGTATTTTTAAAAGATTAATATTGTTCTTATAAACATAGACATAAATATTTTCTTTAAATATTTCTCTGCTGAAAAGTTATGAATAGTTGGACATAAATACTTCATGTCCTAACTAAGTTAATTTATGATTTCTATAGAACAGTTAAGTTAAATCATAGAGGTAGTATGAGGCTTATACGAATATACGACAAAACCTTTTATCAAGGAGCAAAATAAGGTTGGTGTACTTATTTCCCTAGCTGGTTTCAAGTAACTCCTTGCGAACTAGATTATACATACTTTCTTTTATTAACTCTTATAAGTTTATGAGTGGTAAAACATTACAATGCACCTATGGTGGAGATATCATCTAGCAACAATAATAATTCTCTTTGCACTCATCTTGACTATTTATTTTCTAGTTCCTCCACTTTTCTACATAGAGATTATAGGAGTTGTATTAATTCTCTTCCTATGGTATTTGATCTCTCCTGAAATACTACTCAGGATAATAAAGTCAAAAAGAGTGGAAAATGCAGATATATTGAGAGAATTTGAATACGCTTTAGCATTAGCACAAATGAAAAACGTAAAAATACAAGAGGTCAACTCTAACAAGCCTAATGCTTTCGTTTTAGGTAACCTTACCTCTTATAACGTCATAGTCACAAGAGGCTTAATAGAATCGCTTAATGAAAGGGAGTTAATCTCTGTTTTACTTCATGAGTTACATCACATCAAAAACAGAGACATTGAGATACAGCTAATATATGTTTTAATTGTTAACACATTCTACATTTACATAGCAAACTACAACCCGCTACTAGGACTTTCTGAACTAATAATAGGTGTAATTTTACTATTCCCTATACACAGGTTATTGGAAAAGAACGCTGACATTAAGGCATGTAGGACAACTAACTGGATACCATTAAACCTAGCTAATGCACTAGTGAAGATAGGTTATCTGAGTAGATTTCTACCCCATGAAATAATCAAGGACTACTCTGAATTAGACTTAGCGTTAGCTAAGGAGACAATATTGAGGGATGAGAAAAAAGGTTTCATTTTCTCTACCCATCCTGCACTATCTGAAAGGTTGAGGTATATCTCTAAGTTTATAAGAACCATTTAGATGATAAGTCTAGTCTATAATCTCTTTAAAACACGGTTAGATACCATCATCTCTCCACAAAGTTATATTAACAGAAATCCAAGTGAAAATACCTAGAGTCTTTAGGTACTCTTAGAACCCACAATAATAAGTCTCTACTCCCCTTACATCAACCTCTTCAGAATAGACAAATCCCCCATCAGGATGGTCATTAGCAGTTGTTATGAACAGGGTTTTCAAATTATTCCCGCCAAATGTAACTGAAGTAACCCTTGGAGCAGGTAATTTCAGCTGTTGGATTACCTTTCTCTTCTCCGTATCAACTCTCAAAACGGCTCCTCCACCATATAAGGCAACCCACAGGTTTCCCTCACTATCAATAGTCATACCGTCTGGAACTCCTTCGTACTCCCTAAGATCTATAAGGACTTCCCTCTGCGAGATCTCTCCTTTCTCCAAGTCAAATTTAAACCTGAATATTTTTCTAGTCGGAGAGTCGATATAATATAGGTACCTATTATCTAGGCTCCATGCTAATCCGTTTGATATGGTAACATCTGTTAAAACTCTCCTAAACTTCATGTTGAAGTCAAGTACAAATAGACCACCTGTAGGATACTTCTCCTCCAAATTCATTGTCCCTATCCAATACCTTCCCATCTGATCACATTTTCCATCGTTAAACCTGTTCCTAGAATCCCAGTCTTTAACCTCGTATAATAACGATATTTGATCCTTATCCTGTACCAAGTAGAAGCCCTTTCCTGCAGTAACAATTATACCACCTCTCCCATTAGGTTGTAAGGAACTAACGTATGTTGGAAATTTTACGACCCTGTGTGAACCGTCATCTTTCAGAGTGTGTAATTCCCCCTTGGGTATGTCAACAAAGTACAATGAGTTATATGCCCATATAGGACCTTCATACAGTTTTCCCTTCTGATTAAATATTTTCATCATTAATTATCGCCTTGTTAATTTTAGTTTTCTCCATTTATAAGTAATTCTTTAACTACGTTACATTAATAGAACTTACCAAGAAAAATTTATACCCACATTTAAAAAAGTGGGAGTTACTACTAAGAATCCATATGAAGTTAAAGTATGAATTACCCTTAGCTGTTGCAGTGTGGTGGATACCATTATTAGGACCTTTTATTCTGGGTTTCGTCACTGCCATGCTGGAAAGGGAGTTTAAGAGAGGGCTAATATCCTTAGCAATTTGTGATGTTATATCATCGCTATTGTATCTCTCACTTGTTTATTTTCTACGTATATCACTCTTTGGGAACATCTTCACTTTACTCATTATTATATTTACCATAGCTGGTGTAGCGATATCCGTATTGTCCCTCATGTTTTTTACAAACAATATGACGACTACTACTGTATCTGGAAATACAATAAATACTGAGTTTTACGCATCCTCATTAAATGAAGTAGAAGAAAAGGTGGATAGATTTCTCTTGAACATAGGGATAAATAGAGAATATTGCACCAAAGACAACACAAGCCTAGGATATGATATGATAAAGAACGTCTACAACTGCAATAACATAAGAGTTGAATATGAAATAACCAAGCCTGGACGAAAGTATAAAGTGAAGCTTACCGTAAAAGTAGCTTAACGTTAACGTACCAATATTTTCTTATAGTATTACACCACCCTGGTATTTTCCTGAATAGGTTTTTGAGGATGGTTCGTCTAATCTGAGAAAGATGAGATGATGGGTTGACATTCCCTTTTTTAGTTTTGTACTGTAAACTGGAGTCAACGCCACTGCTATTTTCCCCTTATATCCGGCATCAATAACAGTAGGAGGTGCTAAGAACCCGTTTCTAGCCATAGTACTCTTTAATGTTATTAGAACAGCTAGGTCACATGGCATCTCGAACTCTTCGCAAGACTCAAATAAATAAGTTTTAAGTGGTTTCAATTCTGCAAACTCATCAAATCTATATTCTTTCAAACTACTTTTCTTACTGGGAAGCTCTGCGTCTCCTAAAACTTCATAATATTTATCACCACATATTCTAAGATCATAACCATTTTCCCTAATGTTATCAATAGAATAATTTCGTAAGACCTTATCAAGTAGTTGCTTTATATGTTGATGAGGAAGCATAAATTATAAGATTAATTGGAAAGAGAAAAAAGACTTTTTACCTTATGCGGAAGTCCAGGATTGTAAAAACTACGATATTTTGAAGTATGGAAATATTCCCTCAAGTAGTGTAAGATATCTTCTAATTTCAAGGTGAGCTACATTCTTTAACACATTGTAGCTGATCTTATCGTCAAAGGTCAATCCACTGAATAAGCCAATTATGATTGCTAGTATCAACGAGACCAGAGAGGAGTATACAAATGGTAAGAAACTTGATATGTAGTATAATAATGAACCTATTGTAAATCCAAAAGTCCAAACCATGGCTTCAGTGAAAGCAACTTTTATCGCTTGCTTCATTAGACTTGGTCTTGACTTCTCTATTCCTAATGCAACTAAGGCTTCTGAGGATCCGTAGAACAACATACCTATAGGTGAAAGTAACGAGAGTATTATCCCTGAAAATATTATCAAAGATAACATTATGGCATTTTTAGACTTCCACAGGAACCACGAAATTAAAATACCCAGGATTTGCCCTGAGGAGTAAATTAACCATATCAACGACTGTCTCACATCCAAGTAAAGGAATGGTAGTACTATAGAGAGCGGAAGGACTACGAAGATCACATTTTTAGGGATACCTACGTCATAATCGACCGTGTAGTCTTCATGTATTCGAGGACTAGCAAAGATTAAGATCACTGAGGAACTTAGTTGAAGCAAACCGCCTAGTACAAATATAACGATTTCGCCCCATCTTATCAGTATACCAGCAATTATTGGCATTATTATTGCAGGAACCATGGATAAAGACCACACTTTAGCGAGAGAGCCCTCCTCTTCAGATAGCAAATGGTAGAAAATTGGAACTGAAAGCCAGTATAGGTTATAAAAGATAAAGCCAATTACAGTCAGGAGTTGATTAGCGTCTACCCCTATCATTAATAGTCCTAATCCTGAAAGTGTTAACCCTAAAGTTGATAGCAATTTCACGTGACGTTCAAGAGCCAATAAACTTAGACTACCAATACCCGAAGAGATTATGTAAAGTGGACCCACAAAAAGCGTATTATTAATTGAGTGTTCGATAGCGGGAGAAAGATACGGAAGTGTGAGGTACAACGCTAGACTCCAGAGAGTCCAGCTTATGACGGCATAACTCACTGATCTCAATTTCGATCACCTCAACTTTGGTCATTCCACTCTCTATATTATATTTAGTCCAAATGATTTAAAAATTTACTTTTGAGTTGGGTGCAGGATACTATAAGCAAAACCATATTAACTATACTAAAATCTGCTTATAACTTAAGTAAATAAACTCCAATTATAGTATGCGAGATAAAAAATGTGGACTAAAAGATCGAAGGTATAACTGTAAGTTCACTTGAAGAAATTTACCATAAAATTCAGGATTTAGTTAAGCAAGAGTAGACAAGCTTTGTTTTTCTGCTTCATCAATTATAGCATTAAAGAATGCCAATACACAATCCTTATTTTCTACCTTATTGAGCAATGTTAAAATGATATCCTTATACCTTGTCCTCACCTGAGTCAGGATGTTCAGCCCCTCCTCTGTAACTTTAATTATAACCACTCTCTTATCTTCTTCATTCTTACTCTTTTTTATGTAGCCCATCTTCTCTAATTTGTCTAAGACCTCTACCATAGTAGACTTATTCACATCCACTAGTTTAGCTAGTGTGGAAACATTCTTCTCACCAGTGCTTAGAGAATGCAATACTTGAACGTCAGTGTAAGTTAAACCGAGCTTCTCTGCTTCATTCTGAAGTAACTTCCTCAGTTTCTTGTGTCCTCTTAATATTACTTCCCACTGTTCCAACTCTTACACCCTTTCTGATAAGTGATAATATTCCTGACAGTATTAGTAATGCAGTAGAAATATATAGCATTAACCTAAAAGCTGACATGAAGGAAGGAGCTATTGCAGAGACAAAGAATTGGGGACTATCTATTACATGAGCTAGTGAAGGAGATAGGTTTGAGGCTACCGAAGCCAATGGGTCGTAACCCAGTAGGGCAGAGAATATTGCAACAGATGCTGGTATGTTGATACTCAGATTAATACCATGGGCAAGAAGAGCAGATGACAAAGAGTTATCTAAACTTCCTGCCATTCCTGTAATAATCACACTGAAGTATACACCCACACTTAATGCAGATCCTGTATTCTGCAATGAAGCTCTCATACCAGAAGCTATACCTCTCTTTTCCACAGGTGCTGAAGCCATAATATCCGCCATGTTAGGTGAAGAGAACAGACCCATACCTGCACCCATAATAAAGGTTACTGCAAAGAATTCCAATGGGTTAAAATTATATGGTAATTCTGACAACAAGAAGAAACCTATAGCACTAAGAAATAGACCTAGACTGGTGAAAAGTTTAGAACCATATTTGTCCGATAGTATTCCACTTATTGGACCAAACACTGCGAAACCTAGTACGTTTGGAATAAGATATATCCCTGCCCAAAACGGAGTATCGGCATATGCTATACCGTGTAGAGGAAGCCAAATGCCTTGTAATAGGACCAGAAGCACTAACAGTATACCTTGTCTAGTTAAAGATACCACAAAATTAGTAAAATTACCTATTGAAAAGTCCCTTATTTTAAATAGGGATAAATCAAACATTGGATTCTTAATTTTACTCTCGATAAACAGGAAGATTCCTATCAGAACAAGCGATGAAATTACTCCTGCAATTACAAAAGGATTTCCCCAACCTAATTCCTGATTGCCATAAGGCGTTATACCATAAGTAACCGAGACTAAGAGAACAGTTATACCAACTCCAAATAACGTAGTACCTATAATATCTAAAGATTGTGAGATGGGCTTCTGTACATCCTTCAGTGACCTATAACTCCATAATGTACCAGCTACACCAACTACTAGATCGAAGATGAAAATGTAACGCCAGTTTACTGTGGCTAGAATTCCTCCCAGTATTAAACCCACTACATTACCAACTAATCCTGAGACCTGATTTAATCCTAGAGCTTTTCCTAGTTCACTTTTTGGAAAATAATCAGTTAATACTGCAGCACTGTTTACCATGAGGAAACCACCACCTATTCCCTGAATAATTCTCAACAAAATGATCTCCATTATGCCCTCCTCGCCGGGACTTACAACACTTGCCAAGAGACCTGAGGAGATGGAGAATATTAGAAATCCTATCATGTATAGTCTTGCTCTACCCTTCATATCTGAGATCCTACCCATGGTTACTACCAATGATGAAGTAACAATCATGTAACCCAATATCACCCAAAGGAGGTAATCCAATGCACCCGGTGATGTTGGATTGAAGTTCAAGGACGAGAATATGGTTGGTAGAGCTAATATTATCATATTATAGTTAGCAAAGGCTAGGAAAATTCCTATACTAGTGTTTGTTAAAGCAATCCACTTTTTCTCCATTCTCGTTCGGTAATGAACATTTTCTCAAAACTAATTTAAATCTATTTCATATAATGACTTAAATTCTATCATACTCGTGAATTTGATCATTATAAATTTTTACAAAATGACGAAAGCCTCGCCCTTTAGGGTGGGGAGGAGGTCAGGTGTATGAAAATATTTCATTTATCTTGAAAAGGCTTTTAGAATAAATGGTGATGTTTCGATCTTTAAATACGGTCTTTTACATAGAATTAAATGACTTTAAATATATAAGGACTTACTATACCGAAAAAGCTTAAAAGTAATTTTCATGTAGAGCCCTTACGAGCACCTCATGAAAAATGCCATAATATATCTAACCCTATTGTTTTTTTCATTGGCAGGTTTAATAGCCCTGAGTGTAAACGCAACACCTTCAACTAATAACACAACATTAAATATAATCTATCAAAGATATGGAAGTATTTACATAAACACTAACTACACCGGTTTACTCACCAACGCAACTTATACATCTCTAATAGCAACCTCCGCCCTATATAACACAACTTTAAGTAACCAAACCAATGGCGCAACGAGGATCACTTACAATGAAACCGCTTATTTATTAGAGTTTTCAGATACCTACGAGACGTATTCAGGTAACATAAGCATTACAGCAAAACCAGATATGGAACTTATC